>JACNJF010000222.1 GCA_014382695.1 Gammaproteobacteria bacterium
TGTTCTCACATATCTGTATTAGTTTGTTAAACTGCTTCATCGAAAAAAGCCCATCAACACCCGAAACCAGAATCATACCATTTATTGGCCGGATCGCATCCCTAAGGGGGCGCTCTGACACTGGCTAAGCCCTAATAAATGGCACAAACATAAACGGCCCCGTATAATCCACCCGTCTTAAGCAATATCTCTGCAGGCTGCGTTTTGAACTACAAGGAATCCTCATCTTTCATTGTCTGGGCTCAGCGCGCTTTAGATGTTTTCATTCCGATCGCCATTCTGTACATTCTGGCATCTCTGTATTCGGTAAACTGGTCGGATAAGTACCAGATTCTGGCGATACTCGGCGGTTTGCTGCTGGTGGTGTTCAATCAGAGCACCGGGGCCTACTCGCTATGGCGCGGTTATGCACTGTTTTCCGGATTCCGGCTGGTGATTCAGGCCTGGGTGTTTACCTGGCTGGCCCTGCTCGCACTCACCTTTCTGTTCAAGGACAGCAGTTACTATTCGCGTTTTGTGCTGACCGGCTGGGCCATCATTACGCCATTTGTACTGCTACTGTACCGTTTCATCTTGCGTAGTTTACTAGGTAAATTCCGAACCCAGGGCTGGAGCACACGCAAGGTCGCGATCCTCGGGGCTGGAATGCTGGGGCATAAACTGGCGACGACGCTGACAACGGCCAAAATGCTCGGCTATGTTCCGGTCTGCTTCTATGATGATGACGTAAACCTGACGAATACTGCTTTCAATGGTATTCCAGTGTCTGGCACTATCGATGAGTTTCTAAAAACCAAAGGGCTGGAAGATCAGTTTGATGAAATCTACATCACGCTGCCGCTACGCGCTGAAAAACGAATCAAGGAAATCCTGTATGTGCTGTCGGATAGCACCATTACGGTTAAGTTTATTCCGGATTATTTCACTTTCGACCTGTTGCACTCACGCATTACCGATATCGCTGGCATCCCTATCATCAGTGTTTACGATTCGCCACTCAACAATCTGACCAACAAGGTCTTCAAGAGGCTGGAAGATATCGTTCTTTCTATCATCATCATACTATTGATTTCTCCACTACTACTGATCATCAGCATTCTGGTGAAAACCACCTCCGAGGGACCTGTCATCTTCAAGCAGAAAAGATATGGTCTGAATGGCAAGGAAATTAATGTGTGGAAGTTTCGCAGCATGTACGCAACGGAAGATGATGGCAGCGTGATTCAGGCCAAAAAGAATGATCGCCGAATCACCCCGATCGGAGCCTTCCTGCGTAAAACCTCGCTCGATGAGCTACCACAGTTTTTCAATGCGCTATCCGGACGCATGTCGATCGTCGGCCCCAGGCCGCATGCCACCGCACACAACGAACAGCACCGCAAGCAGATTTCGCGCTATATGCTGCGCCATACGGTTAAACCCGGCATTACCGGCTGGGCACAGGTCAACGGCTGGCGCGGCGAAACTGACACGCTGGATAAGATGGTGAAACGGGTTGAGTTCGACCTGTTCTATATCGATAACTGGTCAATCTGGCTGGATTTAAAGATCATCATGCTGACCGTGATTAAGGGCTTTATCAACAAAAACGCCTACTGAGCCGCCGATAAAAAAGGATAGTAAAAGCCCAGCTTATTCAGGCTAACGGTTGCTGATAACACAGCCGGAGTGTTTGCAGCATGTTGCTGATCTCGAATCTCTGCCGTGCATAGTCAAACGCCTGTTCCCGCATCTGCTCTAATTCACTGGTGCTCGACTGCAAGGCTTTTTCGATAGCCGCTTCCAGCGCCTGCACACTGCCGCTGTAATAACAGAAGGCATACTCTGCTGGCACCACTTCAGCAAGACCGCCGGCATTCGAAGCAATCAGCGATTTTTTCAGCATCATGGCTTCAACCGCGACATAACCAAACGACTCGAATAGCGATGGAATCAGCACGAAGTCGAGGGATTGCATGGTGCGATACACATCATCCACTTCGCCGTGCAGAAATATCCTGTCCGTCATTCCGCTTTGCTCAATGTCATCCCGCAGTGACTCGCGTAATGGCCCGTTACCATACAGGTGAAATTCAAACGCTCGACCTTTTGCGAGTAATGACTGCACGGCCTGCAACGCCAGATGCGGCCCTTTTTCGTGACGCAAAATGCCAAAATATCCGATCCGCAGTGGCAGTCCTTCGATTCTGCCCGGTGCAGCTGCGGCCTGACTCTGATCGATCCACGCGATCCCATTGTAATTAACCCGCGTATTAACCGCCCCGCAGCCAAATTTGGCGGCAAACGAGTCGGCCGTGTAATTCGATTCGAACAGCAGCAGATCGGTAAAGTGGCACAGAAAACGTTCCACCATTTTGTAGATAAAGCTTTCCATCCGGCTGAACATGCTATGCACCACACCGCCATGCGGGGTATAGATGACGGCACAACCGGCGAGCTTGCCGCAGATTCTGGCATACAGCCCGCCCTTGGCTCCGTGCCCATGCACCAGATCAATATTATGGCGGCGTATATAGCGGTAAATGCTCAGACAGTTTCGTAGATCGGAAAGCGCCGGCTTTTTAGAGATCTCGAGACAACGATGCTCCACGATGCGCTGTTCCAGTTCAGTGATTTCAATCTGATACTGGCGGTCACCCTGGTTTGAGCTGATATAGTAAAAATCAAAATCACTGTGCAGGCCGTTTAAAATATCATGCACATGTTTACGAATCCCGCCCGCAGGATCGCCCACAATCTGTAATACACGTCTGTTAGCCATTCTAAAACTTGACTCTTTTAACCAGCCCGGCCAGCCAGTTACTTTGCGGCAGCATGGTCAGCAGGCGACTAAACAGTGCCAGCACAAAAAATTTGGTATGGAAGCGAGATTCAAAAATCAGTCCCGCATTGCGTAGTAAAGCAACCGGTTGAAAGTCACGGTGACCCAGTATCACACGGTTCAAATTGGTATTCGCGCGATCCTTCATCAGTAAAAATCGGCGATAACGGACTAGCTGCGTACTCTGTTGTTCCGAAAAACCACCATTCTCGATAGCATCATCAAGTACCAGAAAATAATCATGATCGTCAATGCGCGCACGCGCCAGGTTAAACGAAAAGCTGACCGCTGAAACACGGTAGCGCATCAATGGCTGATTGATAAAGCCGAACATCCCCTGTTCGGTTAAGCGGAACCAGACATTAAAATCGGCCGCACTCTTAAACGCCTGACGGTTAAAGCGTTGTATATGATTTTTCAGGATAGGCGTTCTAAACAGCACACTGGGGCAGGTCACAAAGTTGCCGTATTTAAAGCACAGATTGATCAGGCTAAATCGATCCAGCACAGACTCTTTCTGATCCGCCAGCTCCGGCGGCACCATTCTCAGCCCGGTCGCCGTATCGTTTTCATCGATCAGGCTGGCATGGGTTGAAACCGCAACCGCTTCCGGGTGACGCAACAGGAAATCGAGCTGCACGGCAATGATGCTATGTTCATACACGTCATCCGAATGAAAGATGGCGGCAAACTCGCCCTCAGCCGCTGCGATACAGGTGTTGAAGTTATCCTCAAGGGAAACGGTGGATTCACGGGTAAACAGCTGAATACGCGAATCTTGATCGATAAAACCCTGTACGACATCGCGCGTTGTATCGCTGGAGGCATTATCGAAAACCTTGATCAGCAGATTCGGATACGACTGGCTGACAATACTGTGCAGGGTCTGCGCAATCGTCAGCGCATTGTTGTAACAGGGAATACACACACATACCAATGGATCAGACATCGACACCTCTGCGTTTGTACTGACGAAAAATAATCAGTGCCAGGTACGAACCAGAGACACTACTAAACAGGAATGAAACGAGGATGCTCTCTGCCTTATCCCATAAAAAAAAGGCAACCACAGCCACCGGCAAAAGATAGATAATCAATTGGGCCAGGGCCTGCCAGGGGAAACTAAACGACAGTAGACGTCTGGCCGACCTGAGCATCAATAGCAGCGTAATTAGCCAGGATATGGTCAGCGCAGAAATTACCAGCCACTGCCAGTTGGTGGAATAGACCGCCACAAAACTGGCTACCGATGCGATCATCGCACCCCACAGATACGGCGAAATATTGCGTTGTGTCTGATATTCGCTATGCGCCGCATGACTCAGCACATTCGCTGATACTCGAAGAAACTCGATAAACAGGCCTGCCATCAAAAAAATATAGGCTGACAGGAAGCGCGGGTCAGCCAGTATCGACAATAGAAAGGGAGAGATCGCAATCAATACAAACAGCGCGCCACCAATCACCGGAATCGTATTATTGATAAAACTCTGGAACAGCAGTGAGCGCTCCTGCTGCGTCTGGCACTGTGCCAGTCCCTTATAAAAGGGCGCATGAAAAACCTGCATGATGAGTGACTCAACAGCGCCGGCCAGACTGGTAGCCAGACCCAGGCCGAGCCCGATATAGGCGAGGTCTTCTGCACTCAGCGCACCCTCGATGATCAGCTTATAGGAATTTCCAAGTACCCAGAATAGCAGCGTAGCAGCGGCCAGCGGCAGGGAAAAGCTGGAAACGCCATTAATCGCACCCCATTTTAATGGTGAAAGTGTTAAATCTTCTTTATCGAGCACCCTTTTATAAAAATAGGCCAGTGCCAGTAAAAAACCGATCATCAGCCCGCCAATCTGGCCGCTAAACCAGTACAGGGCTGTGGCTTCGTAAACGAGCACAAAAACGCTGGAAAAAATCAGGTAGAGTGCCACTGAAATCAGGGTGAAAATCACAAACGCCTTGCGGTAATACAACAGGTTGAGCGCAGGTATCACCGTCTGGTTCCAGGTATTAAAATAAACAAACAGAAATAAAAGCAGCGAAAAATAAAACGTATCAATCGACTCACCCACACCGGCAACAGCAAGCAACGCTGGCACCAGCAAGGTCAACATCGAGACCGCCAGTACGTAGTAATTAAAGGCTAAAAAATTGCTCGCAATAGTCCCTTCGTCTTTCCAGCTATTCAGCTTACGATTGATAAAGCTACCAACAGGATTGATCAGTGCCATACCAAAAAAGGAGGCGACAGAAATGATCAGAATCAGATGACCGATTTCATTATCCGGCAGATAAGTGGTAAACAGCCTGACCGCAATAAACAGCAACAGCATTTGCAGTAGCTTACCGGCGCCTAGTACCACCAGATCCGAGCGCAGGAATGACGTTAAAGCGGACATTTATGCAGTCACTTGCTGGACAATCGTTTGCACAAAAAACTCAATCGAAAACTCTTTCGCCGCGGTAGAACAGAGATAAGACTGGATAGCATCCAGCCGCTCCAGGTATTCTTCATCGGTCATACCGATTAAGTATTGATAAAGATCTTCATAGCTGGAAAAATCCCGCCTGTCGACAAAGCATTGCGCAGGGACATGCTGCAGAATATTTCCGGCACCCCAGTAAACAGGGATACAGCCGGCAAAAAAGCAGTCGAATATTTTTTCCGTGATATAGCCCGGAATATCTCTGGCGTTTTCAAAACAGATGGAAAAGCGGTATTGCTCCAGCAGACTTTTCTTTTCATCGATTCGCCCTCTATAGGAAGGATAGCGCTGTGCCAGTAGTTTCGTTAGCGGACCGATTCGGTTCAGTGCGCGCCAAAGTTTCGGGCCAGTAAAACGGTAGCGATCCCAGCCGATGCCATACAGATCGAATTGCTGTGGATGGTTGTGTTCAAACCAGCGTATGGCCTCGACTCTTTTGCTATACAGCTCGAGGGGATGGTCAACTCGTTTATGCCCGGCAATCAGTGCACAGAATTTATCTTTCTTTGCCAGATCCCGCTTAATCTGCTCAGGCAATTGAAAGGCAAAATTCATCTTGAAGTACTTTTTGTTATCCACAAAATCATCATGCCAGGTGAATATTTTATTGAACGCCCGATGCCGCTCCAGCTGCCAGTTATTCGGGCGTATCAATTCACTTTCAAACAGGAGTAGATACGATTTTTGTACCGCATCTGCAGCAGGCAGGCGGGCGGGCATTTCATTGTAGATGACCAGTTCGGAATCTTCTGTAGAGTGAATATCGGAGGTCGCAAGATCAAAGCCGGATTCACCTAACTTCTGTTTCAGTGCATAAAATGGTAGCAGGCAATTATCACGATTGGCGATGCGGTCATCCAGTGCAAACAGGCGGTTATTACGGTAGAAAGAGTCTGCGTTGACGATACAGGCTTTTTTCATGAGAGCGCACGGATGACCTGTTCAATTCGATGGATATAACCGTGTTGTTGCAGGGCGCGCTGATGTCCTGCGACCTTTATGGCTTCGCGTTCTTTATCATTTTCCTGTTCCAGATAATAACGAATCTGTAACGCGGCTTCCTCGACCGAGGAATAGCAACAGACCTCGCTACCGATCTGCAAGTAGTTTTCCAGTGTTGGCACATAGTCGGTTAACTGGAATCCTCCAAAGAATGGAATCTCAAAGTTTCGTGCCTTAATCTGGCTGGAAGCCTTACGCGACTTCAGCGCAGTTAAAAACGCACGTAGCGAACTAAACAGATAGCCAAAACTGAAGCTGGTACTATTTGAGATATTTAAATTTATCTTAGAGCACGCAAACAGCTCAGACATCTGCTGACTGCTGAGCGCGCCCTGCGGCCAGCCATGTCCGAAAGCAGACACCTTGATTCCCTGCCCGGCCAGCTGATTGATAAACCATTTTCGATAGGGGTGATAGCCGCCGACAAAACTAACTTCATGGGTATAACTCTTCGCCTCGGGTGGCACTTCATGCTCATTGATCGCAGCCCACTGACTATAGATCACATTGCTCTGACCGATGCGGTGATACTTTGGAATGGAAAACTTATCGGTGGTCACACACCAGCTAAAACAGGGCGCATACACTCTGGTAAAACTTTTAAAACGCCACTGGTCATCCCCGAACCAGTTGATGGTTGTATACTTTGACTTCAGGTATTGTAAAGTCGCAATCGAAAACTGATCTCTGAACAGGCAGAAAAAAATCAGATCCGGCTTGATCGAATCCGCGCATTCACGGACGGCCGTTTGCAGCGCAGGAATGTCTTTTAGATAATCATCGTAATAAAAGGTAGAGACCTGATGCCCCAGCCGTTCAAATGATTTTTTGAAGCCATCCTGACCGATCGCATTGATTCCGCGTGACTTGATGCCATAGTCATACAAAAGATCAACATACAGAATTTTCATTTAAATCGATTTAGTAGCTGATTAAATTCGAGTAAGGTCGGTTTGATATCGAGCTGATGATTGCCGACAAAAAATCCATGGCTGTCGATAAATTCAGCGTTCTCGAGGGTTCCTGAAATTTCATAATCAAAATACTGAATCACGGCATTCTTGGCAAAATTACCGGTCACAATCGGACGGCACTCGACTCCATTTTCGATCAGATAGGAGGTCAGTTTTTTTCTCTCGATTCCAGAGCCCTGTTTTATCAGCAGCGAAAATCCGAACCAGCTACTTTGCCCCGTTTCCTGCTGGATCGACAGAAAAGGATGGTCAGCGAATAGCTGCTGGAAATACTGTCCGTTTTCCCGCCGCACGCGGATAAACTCCGGCAACTTCTTTAACTGCTGTTTGCCGATGGCTCCGCTCATTTCGAGCGGGCGTACGTTATAACCGGGCAGGATAAATTTAAACGACTCTTCAAAAGGGTCATCACTTTTTTTGCCGGAAACCAGATTGTTATCGGGCAGGTTACGAGTCCAGCCATGCGCCCGCAGACACAGCAGAATGTGATACAACTCTTCATCATCGGTGAGTAGACAACCGCCTTCCATGGTCGCGATATGGTGGCTAAAAAAGGAGCTGAAGGAACCCATAACACCGAAGGTACCGGCCTGCTTTCCAGCGATTTCGGCACCCATCGATTCGCAGTTATCTTCCAGCAGGATAATATTGCGCTCAGCGATGAGTTTTTGGATTGCGCTAAAATCATTCGGATTTCCGAGCAGGTTGACCGCCAGAATCGCACGCGTATCCGGCGTGATCGCCTGTGCCAGTTTATCCAGATCGAGATTCAGCGTGTTCCGGTTTATATCGACAAACTTCACCTTCAGTCCGTATTGCTGCAGCGGAAAGTAAGTGGTTGACCAGGATACTGCCGGTACGATGACTTCATCGCCACGCTTTAATCTCAACTTTTCATTGCGCGTATAAAACAGCGCTGCAATCATCAGCAGATTGGCGGTCGAACCGGAACTCACCATCAACGCATATTGTGCCCCGAAATAGTCGGCAAACTGCTTTTCGTATTCGGCCACATGCTGACCCATGGTAAACATATTGGAGTCGATCACCTTCTGAATCGCGGCTAACTCTTTGTCATCCCAGGTACTGCTGGCGAGTGGGTATTTGTTCATTGCTTTATATGGCTCAGATAAAAATCATAGGTCTGTTGTATACCCGCGCTTAACTCGGTTTTATAACGCCATCCAAACTGTTTCAGGCGGCTGTCATCGATCAGCTTTTGCTTCATCCCTACCGGCTTCGACAGGTCATGCTTAAACTCTCCCTGATAACCGATCACGCGCGCGATCTGCTGATAGTATTGATTGATAGTGTAATCGTGCCCGAGTCCGACGTTGATGTTCTGCGGCATCTTTTCAAAATTCTCAATCGCATAAAAGATAAAGTCGGCCAGATCGGCGGCAAACATAAACTCTCTTCTGGCTTCACCATCACCCCAGATATCGATAGAGTCACTGCCCTGCTTTTTTGCCGTTGCGATCTTGTTGATCACGGCTGGAATCATATGCGAATGTTCGGGGTCAAACTTGTCATGAGGCCCGTAGATGTTGCAGGGAATCACGGTTTTATACAGCAACTGCTCATCTTCACGATGGATATATTCACACAGGCGGGTGCTCGACACCTTGGCCAGCGCATAGCCTTCATTGGTCGGTTCCAGTTCACCCTGTAAAATCAGATCTTCCGATAAAGGATTCGCTGCGTTACGTGGATACATGCAGGAGCTGCTCAGATTCATCAAGCGTGGCACGCCGAGGGCATAGGCATTGGTCAGGATGTTCAGCCCCATCTGCATATTATCGACCAGAAACCTGACCGGATGAGCGATGTTGGCCTGGATACCACCGACCACGCCGGCCGCATGAATAATCATATCCGGTTGATGGCGTTCGATATAGTCATGAACAAGCAGACTGTCCAGCAGATTCAGCTCGCGACTGGCGGGACACAGAATGTCATGATCTGCCGCGCTGGCATGCTCCAGAATATTCCTGCCGACCATACCGTTTGAACCGGTTAGCAATATCTTCATAGCGGGTGTCTCACTCAAGCGTTACTGGAATATCGTGTCCGTGCAATTTCAACAGCGCATGACGGCGCGCAATCTTAAGATCTTCCAGCACCATTTCCGCACACATTTCCTGCACCGTAATCTCCGGCACCCAGCCTAATTTTTGCTTCGCATTGGATGGATCACCGAGCAGTGATTCAACCTCGGTTGGACGAAAATAGCGCGGGTCTATCTGAATCAGGACATCCCCAGTTTTGACTGCCGGAGCCTTATCGCCATCAACCGCAACCACCACGCCTTTCTCGTCCAGACCTCTGCCACTAAACTCCAGCGTAATCCCGAGTTCAGCAGCCGACCACAGGATAAACTGGCGGACCGAGTATTGCACTCCGGTGGCGATAACAAAGTCTTCCGGACTTTCCTGCTGCAGCATCATCCATTGCATGCGCACGTAATCTTTCGCATGCCCCCAGTCCCGCAATGCATCCAGATTACCCAGAAACAGGTTTGTTTCGAGCCCCTGTGCAATATTGGCCAGGCCTCGGGTAATCTTGCGCGTCACAAAGGTTTCGCCACGGCGCGGTGATTCATGGTTAAACAAAATGCCGTTACAGGCATACATGCCATAGGCTTCACGATAATTCACTGTAATCCAGTAGGCATACAGCTTGGCCACCGCATAGGGCGAGCGTGGATAGAAAGGGGTTTTCTCGGTTTGCGGGGTTTCCTGCACCAGACCATACAGCTCCGAGGTGGAAGCCTGATAAAAGCGGGTTTTCTTTTCCAGCCCGAGAAAGCGGATCGCCTCCAGCAGACGCAGGGTTCCATTCGCAACTACATCTGCAGTGTATTCGGGTGCTTCAAAACTGACCGCCACATGCGACTGTGCAGCCAGGTTATAAACCTCATCCGGCTCAATATCCTTGAGTATACGGGTCAGATTGGACGAATCGGTTAAATCACCATAATGCAACTTGAAGTGCGCATTCTTGATATGCGGATCCTGGAAAATATGATCGATGCGCTGCGTATTAAAAGATGACGCACGGCGCTTTATCCCATGCACTTCATAACCTTTTTCCAGTAACAATTCCGCCAGATAAGAGCCGTCCTGCCCTGTGATACCGGTTATTAATGCCTTTTTCATATTTCACCTTTACTATAAAAAAATTCTACTTTACACCCGAGGGAAACCAAATAGCGGGGCTGTTCCAATAAGAAAAAGCGGATTCAATCAAGATATTTGCATCATCTGGCGAGGTGTTTTAAAGCCTGAAGACTGTCGGGGTTTATTATTTAGCTTTTATACCGCATTGTAAACATCCTTTAGGACAACTGTACTCAGGATTCCCTGGTTCCAACCCTGAGCGAGCGCTGGACAGAATTGAACGGCATGCACGAAGGTCGGGTAATGTAGTTCTGGAAAGCCAATACAACAACATAGGCGAAAGCGATATAAAATAAATAATGCAGCAGGTTTTCAGTAATAGCACCAACCAGAAAACCGAATACAAAAGAAATGAAAACCTTACTACCGAAATTAACATTAAAGATATTTACAGAACTATATCTGATCCAGTTTTTTATAAACGCTAACCATAGAAGTAAACCGACCAGACCTGAGCTGTAGAATAAGGCGATATAGGAGTTATCAATCACTAAAGAATGAAAGCTACCAAAATCTCCATTCTGCACTCTTCCCATTCCAAACAATAAACTGCTTAAATCAATTCCATCGGGGTCGAGCAATAAGCCCCAGTTTTGAAAGCGAATCAGCAGGTTTGTTGAATCAAAAACCTTCAAAACACTATCACTAAAAATAAACCCAAAAATAACGATCGCTACGCTATAACGCCAGTTTTGCTTCATAAACTCAAATAGTTGGCTAACAATTTTCCCATTCGCATGAAAATATAAAAGCGAAGCGAGAGACACCAGCATCATCAGGTAAACCGTCCTCGAAACAGTGAATAGAATCGCAATAAAAATGATCGTTGCCGCAACAACTGCATACCAGGGGTAGTGCTTTTTTAGCAGCATCCATTCCACAGAGATCAAAAAAGCCAGTATGCAAACAATTCCCGACTCGACTGGAGACCGAAAAAATCCCTGCGAACGATATAAACCATTGATTTGATCAAACTTCACCTGCGGAAAATATTGAGCTAAAAAAGCCCAGGCATCCGGAAAATGGCTATACACGGTTATTGATGACAGCCAGATATCAGTAAATATAAATTGAAGAATGGATAAGATCGCTGACAGCAAAATAAACCCGATAAACCCAAATACGATTATCAATAAATGGTTATTTTCTAGCTGGAAGTCATTCTTTGTAACAAGAATTAACAGCGGGACGACAAACAGAAATAAAGAATAATTATAAAGAAACGCCTGAATCGAAGAAAACACACCGACATTGGGTACGGATAAAACCATTAACACGATAAAGCTATAAAAAACCAGAAAAGCGAACTGGATTAGCAACGATTGCTTCTGTTTTTTTATCGAGAAATATTTCAGCAAAAACCCTCCTGCAAGCATTAACAGGATTGCCAGGCATCCTTTTATCCAGACCGGACCAATGATGACTTGTTTTAATAATATAAACTGGACCCAGACTAATGGCCCTGAAAAGAGGATTAGCGTAAAAAAGCTGAGCAACGCAATATTAGCAATATGTTTTGAAACCCTTTGCATAATTCTATTTCCATTATTTGTCGAACTTAAAGTCCATTGCTAATGGAGTTATAATACTTGATTACCCATCGATAAAACAGGGGATTTCATTTAAACGTCTTAACCCTGAATTGTCGCATTCAATCCTGCCTCCAAATCAACTGTTGGCTGCCAACCTATCTTCATCAAGGCTGAGTTATCCACACAGAATTCCATCACTTCCCCTTCCCGGTAAGCAACAGCACCAAAATTCAGCTCTGTTAAAGACTCTCCAAACCTGTCTTCAAAGACTTTCATCAATAACTGGATAAATGACTTTACTGAGACCAGGCGACCAGTTCCAACATCAAATTCATTAAACCCCACCAGATCTTGAGCTTTTTCCAGGGTGGTTAAGTAGGCCGATACAACATCGTCTATATAAATAAAGTCTCTTTTTTGCTCACCTTTGGTCAGCTTAATTTCTTCAACTTTTTCTTTAAGCTGAGAAATAACCCAGGACACAAACTTGGTGTCACCATCATTGGGCCCGTAAACATGTTCTAATTTTAAATTAATAACTCTTATTTTAGTGGATTGTTGCTTTAACCATTCTACAAACTGCTTTTTAGACAGTATGTAAACATTTAGATATTTTTGCAGAACGCCATCGGTGTTGAAAAAAGTGTCGGTATTGAAAAAAGTGTCTACATTAAACTTTAGACTCGCATCTAAAAGCCTGAGGCCAAACATTAAATTACTATCGACAATTTGAGAAATGGGTTCACCAGATCTCCCATACTGACAAGCCGTATGGATCACCACATCAATATGTTGTTGCTCAAATGCTAAATCCAGAGGACTCACATCCACATCGTAGCTGACGACTCGATTGAGTAATGATTCGATACGCCAGGTGTCAGAGGTGCTTCGTTTTAAAATAACAACTTTATGACCTTGAGCCAATAGAGCCTCAAGCAGATAACTACCTAGAAACCCTGTAGCACCTGTCAGTAAAATAGTCTGGCTCTTTTTCATTAAAAATTAACACCGAAAAACTCTTCAATTTTGCTGATGACATAAGCCAGCCGGGTTTCATCCAGACCGGGGAACAGGCCGATCCAGAAAGTCTGGTTCATCACCCTGTCAGTATTGGTTAGCTCACCCGCTATACGATATTGGCGTCCCTCAAAATAAGGCTGACGCGTCAGGTTCCCGGCAAACAGCAGGCGCGAACCTATTTTATGCTGGTCCAGATACTTTAACAGCTCAACCCGTTCAACCCCTGAGTCTTCGCGCAGGGTAATCGGGAAACCAAACCAGGATGGATCTGAGTTAGGCGTAGCCTCGGGCAGGATTAAAAAGTCTTCAACCGAAGCCAGACGTTGCTTCAGGAACGCAAAATTGTGTTTACGCTGACGGATTAACTCAGGCAGGCGCTCCAGTTGGGCCACACCACAGGCGGCCTGCATATCAGTGATCTTCAGGTTATAACCCAGATGCGAATAGGTGTATTTGTGATCGTAACCAGACGGTAAAGTACCGAACTGCTGTTCAAAGCGTTTGCCACAGGTGTTATCGCAGCCCGGATCGCAATAGCAATCACGTCCCCAGTCTCGAAACGATTCGACCAGCTTTTTGAGTTTTTTGGAGCGCGTAAACACGGCACCACCTTCGCCCATGGTGATGTGATGGGCCGGATAGAAGCTGAGTGTTGCAATATCGCCAAAGCTGCCCACCATCTGTCCGTTATACTCGGTTCCCAGCGCATCACAGCAATCTTCAATCAGCCACAGATTGTGCTTATCGGTGAAGGCTTTAACCGCGTCGAGGTTATACGGATTACCCAGCGTATGCGCGATCATGACGGCTTTTGTCTTCTCCGAGAAGGCCTGTTCTAACTGCGTCACATCGATATTGTAGGTCGGAATATCGACATCCACAAAAACCGGAACCAGACCATTCTGCAGGATCGGATTAACCGTGGTCGGAAATCCGGCAGCAACGGTAATCACTTCATCGCCCGGCTTTAGACTGCGTTCACCCAGCGAGGGCGATGTCAATGCAGTCAATGCCAGCAGATTGGCGGATGATCCGGAGTTGGTGGTGAGTACATACGGCACCCCCAGAAACTGTCCCAGCTTCTGTTCAAACTCCTTATTGAATCGACCGGTGGTTAACCAGCCATCCAGCGAGGCTTCGACCATCAACTGTAACTCGTAAGCCCCGAGAACCTTGCCGGAAGGCGGTATCACCGACTCTCCGGCTACGAATTTCTTTTCCTGGTAGGCCTGTTCTGCATATTTTTCCACCAGTGAGGCTATCTCTTTTCTAATCTGCTGCTGCGACATCGTGTTATCCGGTTGTGTTCATATATTCAGTGATTTGCTGCTGACATAAAGCTCTGCTGGGGACTCCTTCGCCATGTGCTTTATGCCAGATAACGATTTGCTTTAAGGCATCGGCCAGCACCCAGCGCGGACGCCATTTTAAACGCCCATGCGCGCGCGAACAATCCAGTTTCAGGTAGTTTGCTTCATGTGGATGAAGACCATCATCGATGACCCAGCTTGAATCATCCCCCCATTGCGCCGTCATCGCCTGTACGATCCATTCGACCGGTCTGGCATCCTCTTCGGCCGGGCCAAAGTTCCACGCATCGGCCCACTCTGAACCTTCTACAAACAGGCGCTGTGCCAGCATCATATATCCCGCCAGTGGTTCAAGCACGTGCTGCCAGGGACGGATTGCGTTCGGATTGCGGACGCGTACGGTTTCACCTTGCTGGAACGCGCGCACGATGTCAGGGATCAGCCGATCTTCGGCCCAGTCCCCGCCTCCGATCACATTGCCCGCACGCGCAGAAGCTATCGCGACTTTATGCTGCGCATATTGCTCAGCCGGGAAATAGGAGGCCCGATAGGAGGCAATCAGCAGTTCAGCACAGCCCTTACTGCTGCTATACGGATCATGCCCGCCCATGGGGTCATTTTCGCGGTATCCCCACTCCCACTCACGATTCTGGTAACACTTGTCGGTGGTAATCATCACCCCCGCCCGCACACTGCCGCATGAGCGTATCGCTTCCAGAATATGCAGTGTTCCCATCACATTGCTGGCATAGGTTTCCACCGGTTCACGGTAGGAATAACGCACCAGCGACTGCGCCGCCAGATGAAACACAATCTGCGGCTGATGCTGCTCAAAAATCGCTTTCATACTTTCCAGGTCCCGAATATCCGCACGCAGGCTGATCATGCCATCGGCTACCTGCGCCTGCTGATACAGACTCGGGGTGGTGGGTGGATCGAGTGAAACCCCGACCACTTCGGCACCAAACTGCTGTAGCCAGAGTGACAGCCAGCTGCCCTTGAAACCGGTATGCCCGGTGATCAGCACCTTTTTGCCCTGCCAGAAAGCGGCATCCATTACCAGGTTCTCCACGGGGCTTTATTTTTCGCCCACAGGTTTTCCAGATATTGCTTATCACGCAGGGTGTCCATCGGCTGCCAGAAGCCTTTATGCTCAAACGACATCAACTGTCCCTCCTGGGCCAGCTGGTTTAACGGATACTGCTCCCAGACCGTGCTGTCTTCATCGATATAATCAATCACCTGTGGAGATAGCACAAAGAATCCGCCATTAATCATGCCGCCATCTCCCTGCGGCTTTTCCTGAAAGCTGACGACCCTATGATCTTCAATTTTCAGCGCACCGAAGCGACCGGGCGGATAGGTCGCGGTCAGGGTCGCCAGTTTTCCGTGCTGTCGATGGAACTCAATGGTTTTTGTAATATCCAGATCGGCAACTCCATCGCCATAGGTAAACAGAAACTCTTCTTCATCCCTGAGATATTCAGCTACCCGCTTCAGGCGTCCCCCGGTCATGGTGTTCTCCCCGGTATCGACCAGTGTCACTTTCCAGGGTTCGGCACGTTTTTCATGCACTTCCATACTGTTCATTGACATGTCGAAGGTGACGTCAGACTGATGCAGGAAGTAGTTGGCGAAGTACTCCTTGATCAGATAGCCCTTATAGCCACAGCAAATGATAAATTCATGCACGCCATACGCTGAGTAGCCTTTCATGATATGCCAGAGAATCGGCTTACCGCCAATTTCGACCATAGGTTTCGGTTTTAGCCCGGTTTCTTCACTCAGTCGTGTCCCAAGCCCACCAGCAAGTATCACTGCTTTCATTTAGATATCCGTTGTTATTTATTCGGTTTATGTGCGGTAAAGGCGTCTGAAAAAAAGTGCTCCGCGAGCAGCCTTCTTCCAACAAACTCGGTTTTAGCGACCGTAATCATATCCGCAGAACCGCAGGCATAGACTTCAAAAGGCCGCAGATCGGAATGATCATCCAGCACAGCCTGATGCACCAGACCGCGATGACCGCTCCAACCGGTGTCATCAGACGAGATGACCGGTGTATAACTGAAATTCTGGTATTTTTTGTGCCACTCATCGGGCAGTCCGCTATACAGGTGATCGACACTGGCAGCCCCCCAATAGAGATGTATTGAGCGTGTAGAGTGTTGCTCGAACAGGCGTTCGATCATGGCCTTGATTGGCGCAAAGCCCGTTCCACCCGCCAGAAAAATTATCGGGGCTTCGCTATCACGCACAAAAAAAGTACCATGCGGTCCTTCCAGTCGTAACAGGGTTCCCGGCTTCAGCTGATTAAAGACCAGATCACTGAAAACCCCATGTGCCAGTTGGCGGATGTGCAATTCAAGCCCAGCGCCCTGCGTATTTGCACAGGCAATGGAATAACTACGGCGCAGCCCTTTCCAGATCAGATCGATATACTGTCCTGGTAGATAGTTAACAATCGAATCAGCGGGCAATCGTAGAGTTAGAATAGCAATATCGCTAGCAGGGAAACTGATGCTATCCACCTTACAGGGAAATAAAGCCGCCTTTATCCCATCTAGTTCTGGATACCAGTCAGACTCAAGTTGAATATCTGAGTCTGCAGTCGCCACGCAGCTTAAGACATAGCCCTTGGCCAGTTCATCTGGAGTAATCCCGGCGCAGTTATCCGGGTGCGAGATCTGTCCGCTCAGCACACGAGATTTACAGGATCCACAACTTCCATCCCGGCAACCATGAGCAAGGCTCAATTGTGACCTGGCCGCAGCGTCGAGAATAGTACTGCCTTCTGCTATCTCAAACTGTCGGTTACTGGGGGCCAGAGTGACTTTAAAGTTCACACCGACCATACCCAGAATATATTATAGCCATCCCGATCGAGGGAAATTGGTTCAAACGTGCACAAAGGCTTTGCCTCAACGATGAATAATAGTGGCTCAAAATTCATTTTCCCCGGTCACTACTGCCATGTTAAACCCCAACTTTTCATCATCAGAAGATCGTTATTATCAATAACAGGCATTATAGAGAAAGTTCGGTCCAGATAAAACGAACTTACCGCCTTATATACCAGCCTCAACGCCACCTGGGTAAATATTCAGCCTGGGTATATTGAACTATAGACCCTGCTCACTCAGCGAAACCGAACTCTATAAAAAAACCCCTGAATTCAGGGGCTTAGTTACAATAATTAACAACTTATACGTATGTTTAAAACGGAATATCATCAAACCCGTCATCTACCGGAGGCTCTTCAAACTGGGAAGGCTTGGCAGCGGCAGTTCTTTGCTGTGGACTATTATAGTCAGAGGTTCCACCGGATGAATCGGCACGCCCGCCAAGCATTTGCATTTGCCCATTAAATTGATCCAGCACTATTTCAGTAGAGTATCGATCCTGACCTGCCTGGTCCTGCCATTTACGGGTCTGAATCTTGCCTTCAAAATATGCCTGAGAGCCTTTTTTCAGGTACTGAGCGGCAACTTCAGCCAGCTTGCCGAAGATAACGATACGATGCCATTCGGTTTTTTCAACATTCTCACCGGTGCTTTTATCTTTCCATGACTCGTTAGTAGCAACCGTTAAGTTGGCTATAGCACTACCACCAGCAGTGTATTTAACCTCCGGGTCTTTGCCCAGGGTGCCCACGATGATTGCTTTGTTTACGCCTCTTGCCATAATTTACCTCGGTGTTGATGCTATTTTTTTCAGTCGAGTAGTTTACTCTGTGTACCCCTAAGATGCGAGTGCATATTCCACTTCCATAGTTGCCAACGGTTGTTTATTGCGCTGTAGAAACCGGTCTTATTGAGTCAACTTGAAGGCATTAAAGAACTCTCGGCTAAACTGCTCCAGCTCACTCGCAGGAAGCTGATTAATGCCTGCCGCGGCTTTTCTACCACCTCCCGAATGAAACTTCCGGCACAGTTCATCAGCGCCGGTTTTATTTTCCAGCGGGGCTCTTACGCTAACTCTGAACTCATCTTCGCCCAGTGCGACCAGTACGGCATGGGCTCTTGCTGGATGAGCGTTTGCCAGATCATTAGAAAACACACCGTTCACCCGACGCGACCAGGGCTGATCCGGCATGATAAAAATTGCCCCCTGATCTCGTACTTCTACCGGTTGCAGGTCATGGGTCTGCTGCAGATCCTGCTGGTAGGCATGCAACAGTTTTTGATAGTCATCGGTTGCAATAAAGTCGAGCGGGTTTTGATAAGGCTGGACCCGTGTATACAAATCTGCCGGGTGATACACCAGATCCTCCACGCTAAATCCATACCCATTGTAATTGAGACAGGTTCCGAGCTGTTTGCAGGCTTCACGATCTACCTTGTTCATCCCTGTTTGATCGGCCAGGCTTTCTGCAGCAGCAAACAGGTTATCCCCATAAGCCCCGGTAATCGCCCAGGCATAAAACTGATTTTGCAGATAATGATTAATAATCAGGCTGGTGCAGGTATTAGCATCGGTGTCGATATGCAGCTCAAGCTGCGCCGAGTCGATAAGCTCACCGGCAAAGTGATGATCCGCGTAGAAAACCTGAGCGCCCGCATTGAGTGCCGCACGAACTCCTTCACGATTTTTATCGAAAGATATATCCAGTGCGGTGATTTGATCATTCGCTTCGGCGTTGATCCTCGAAAACAGGTCGATTTCGCGTTTGATACCGGTTATGAGTGTACTCTGCAGAGGGTTTTTTAGACGTAGTTGTTGTAATGCGCAGATACCATCGGCATCTCCATTGAATATATCGTAGGCGGTCATAGGTTAAAATTATTGTTATTAAAGCGCTTATTTTAAGTGTTAGCAGCGCAATTTACGAGGTGAAATGCGGGTAATAAAAAAGTGATGGCGGTAATTCTGCATGAGCCACCGCTATCACTTTCCAGAGGGCTAGTTAAAGCAGGAGGCATTAAATGAATGAAAGCCAGCGCTTTCCGATCCGGCTCATTCAATCTCCTGTATTGCGTTACTTAAGCAGGATATCCTTTTTATTTCTATCATAGGTGGAATGCCCAATACCCTTCACCAGAGTAACATCCTCCGCCCTGTTAAAGGGGCCGTTCTGGTCCCGATAATTGACGATGGCCTGTGCTTTATGCGCGCCGATTCCATTCAGTGAACTGGCTATTTCAGTGGCGGACGCCGTATTGATATTAATCGGTGAAGCGCTAGCAAGCGATGACCAGAAAAGTCCGGCTGCGATGATGGTTATAGTTGATTGTTTCATAATGACTCCTTATTGATTCAATTCCTGTTGAAAGTTCCTGTAGGTTCCTGACGGGTCGATTACCCGTTCCGATCAGATTAATGATTGGATAAAAAAATGCAAGTACCTACCGGCTTTTACTTTGCCATCAAGCGCTCCAGTGCCTCATTATCGAACAGCTTTTTATCGATTTTTATATAGGCTATCTTGTCGTCCAGATACACCGTTAGCTCCTGCACCCCTGCCAGCTTTTCAACCTGCTGACGAAAATGAATGATGGATGGCTCATCGAAATTGCTCAGCGACACAATCCGTGAAGAAACTGGCTGCGGCTTCTGCATGAATAAAGCGACAAGCCACCATAGTACGATCATGCCAGCCAGCTCAAGAAAGGCCGGCTTATGGGTGGCATACGCGAGCATCGATCCACCCAGCATGCCGCCCGCGAATGCGCCCAGAAATTGCGCGGTGGAAAACAACCCCATCGCGGTCCCTTTCATATCAGCGGGGGCAATTTTAGCGACTAGTGATGGTAGTGATGCTTCCAGAAAGTTAAAGCCCGCAAAGAACAGCATCAGCATCAGAAAAATAGCCGGGTAAGCGTGAAACTGCGACAACCCCAGCTCAGCCAGTCCGACACATAGAATACCGAGTAAAAACATCGGCTTCATCTGGCTCTTCTTTTCCGCAAATATAATCATCGGAACCATGATCAGGATGGACAGCACAAACACCGACAGATAGGTTTTCCAGTGTTCAGCAACGTCGACATGTAATTGATCACGCATCATCAGCGGGAACAGTACGAAGGTCGCCGCCAGTACCATGTGCAGCACAAACACGCCAAAATCGAGCCGTAACAATTCCCGGTTGGCTAACACCTTACCAATATCAGAGACCGAAAGCTGGGCATCCCGATGGAAGCTCTGCTGCTGCGGATTGGGCGTAACGAATAGCACAATCAGAATACTACACACCGCCAGCACGGCGGTGATCCAGAAAATACCCGAAATCCCGACACTGGCGGCCAGAATCGGGCCTGAAATCATCGACACCATGAACGCCACACCGATCGACATACCAATAACCGCCATGATACGCATACGGATCTCTTCTCTGGTTAAATCGGCAGCCAGTGCCATCACCACGGCGGCGATCGCGCCCATACCCTGCAATCCACGGCCAAAGATAATCTGTTGAATCGACTCAGCCAGTGCCGCCACCACACTGCCGGCGCAGAACAGTAGTAACCCGAGGATAATCATCTTCTTGCGCCCCACCCGATCCGACAGGAAGCCGAATGGCAATTGAAACAGTCCCTGAGTCAGGCCATAAACACCGATCGCGAGCCCGATCAACAGGGGGGTAGCGCCGGCATAGTCGGTCGCATATAAAGAAAAAACCGGTAATATCATGAATAAACCGATCATTCGAAAGGCATACACCAGAGCCAGCGAAAACGCCGCCTGTTTTTCGGTTTTAAGCATCATGAACTATCACAGTGAGGGTTATAAAAAAGCGTCATATTAGCATAACCCAGAGCCCTGTAGTCAGCCATCCGCGCTATAAAAAACGGCAGATAATCTCAATCAGGTTTATAATATTGGGTTTTTCTTAAGCGAACTATTTATGGATTCGATCGTAATCAGGGGTGCGCGTACCCACAACCTGAAAAATATTGACCTGACCCTCCCCAGAGACAAACTAATCGTCATCACCGGGCTATCCGGTTCCGGCAAGTCGTCACTCGCGTTTGACACCATTTTCGCGGAAGGCCAACGGCGTTATGTTGAATCACTTTCAACCTACGCTCGCCAGTTTCTGTCGGTGATGGAAAAACCCGATATCGATCATATCGAAGGGCTGTCTCCGGCCATCTCGATCGAACAGAAAACCACCTCACATAACCCGCGCTCTACCGTCGGCACGATTACGGAAATCTATGACTACCTGAGGCTGCTGTTTGCGCGTTCCGGAACGCCGCGCTGCCCTGAGCATAATATTACCCTCGAAGCCAGCACCATCAGCCAGATGGTTGACAAGGTACTGTCGCTGTCGCCGGATTACCGCCTCATGTTGCTGGCGCCAGTAATCAGCAATCGTAAGGGTGAACATGTCCAGTTGCTCGAAAACCTGCAGCGCCAGGGCTTTCTGCGCGCCCGTATCGACGGTGAAATCTATGAACTGGATGAACCACCAAAACTCGATCTGCGTAAAAAGCATAGTATCGATGTCATTATCGATCGTTTTAAAGTGCACGACGACCTCAGTTTAAGACTGGCCGAATCGTTTGAAACCGCACTCAACATGACCGATGGTATTGTGCATATTGCCTCGATGGATGGTACGGATGGATTTGAGCAAATTACTTTCTCGGCCAATTTTGCCTGCCCACAGTGCGGTTACTCGCTCACCGAACTGGAACCACGCCTGTTTTCGTTTAATAGCCCGATGGGGGCCTGCCCGGAATGTGATGGTATCGGTACCATGCAGTTTTTCGATCCAGAACTGGTGGTAAAGTCCCCCGAACTTAGCCTCGCCGGTGGTGCCATCCGTGGCTGGGATCGGCGTAATGGCTACTATTTCCAGATGCTGTGCTCGCTCGCGAAACATTATAAGTTTGATGTCGATGCCCCGTTCCAGGATCTGGATAAAAAAATCCAGGATGTCATCCTGAAAGGCTCCGATGAAGATGTTAAATTTGTGTTTAATAATGAGCGTGGCGACAAGCGCGTCCAGGTACACCCGTTCGAAGGCATCCTGCCCAATCTGAAACGACGTTATCGTGATACCGACTCCAATGTGGTGCGTGAAGAGCTGGCCAAATATCTCTCCGATGCCGCCTGTCATAGCTGTCAGGGTGAGCGTCTGAATACCGCTGCACGTCATGTCTTTCTCGAAAACACCAACCTGCCGGATATCGTCAATCTACCGATTGGTGAGGCCCTCCACTATTTCAACCATCTCTCGATCGAGGGCAGCAAGGGCCAGATCGCCGAAAAAATCACTAAGGAAATCAAGGAACGATTAAGCTTTCTGGTTAATGTGGGTCTGGATTACCTGAGCCTAAGCCGCAGCGCCGACACCCTTTCCGGTGGTGAATCGCAACGTATCCGTCTCGCCAGTCAGATAGGTGCCGGACTGGTCGGCGTCATGTATATTCTGGACGAACCTTCGATAGGACTGCATCAGCGTGACAACGATCGCCTGTTGCATACGCTGAATTTTTTACGCGACCTTGGTAATACGGTGATAGTGGTCGAACATGATGAAGATGCCATCGCTTGCGCCGACTATGTCGTTGATATAGGCCCTGGAGCTGGCGTCCATGGTGGTGAGATTATCGCCGTTGGTACGGCTGCTGAAATCGCTAACAATCCCGCTTCACTCACTGGTCAGTACCTGAGCGGCAAAAAATCGATCGCTATTCCAGCAAAACGGACACCCGTTGATATGGATAAGATGGTCGTTATAGAAGACGCCAGCGGCAATAATCTTAAATCGGTTAAGCTGGAGCTACCGGTCGGTCTATTTACCTGTGTTACCGGTGTTTCCGGTTCCGGGAAATCCACTCTAATCAACGAAACTTTGTACAAGCTCGCTGCGATACACATCAATAAGAGCGCGTTGCATCCGGCCAGTCACGGTAAGGTTTCTGGTTTCAATTTTTTCGATAAGGTTATCGATATCAACCAGAGCCCGATTGGAAGAACACCTCGCTCAAATCCAGCAACCTATACTGGACTATTCACTCCGATACGTGAGCTTTTTTCCGGCACTCAGGAATCCCGCTCGCGCGGCTATAAACCCGGGCGCTTCAGTTTCAACGTCAAGGGCGGTCGCTGCGAAATCTGTCAGGGCGATGGCGTAAAAAAAGTTGAAATGCACTTTCTGCCGGATGTTTACGTGACCTGTGACGTTTGCAAGGGTAAAAGGTACAACCGTGAAACGCTGGACATTCACTATAAAGGCAAAAACATCCATCAGGTGCTGGAGATGACAGTAGAAGATGCGGTTGTATTTTTTAGTGCGATCCCGGTGTTAAAACGCAAGCTCGATACCCTGATGGATGTCGGACTCAGCTATATAACATTGGGACAGAATGCGACCACCTTATCGGGCGGTGAAGCGCAACGTATCAAGCTTTCACGTGAGCTCTCCAAGCGAGACACCGGCAGCACCCTGTATATTCTGGATGAACCGACAACCGGTCTTCATTTTCACGATATCGAACAACTGTTAAAAGTGCTGCACCGGTTACGTGATCATGGCAATACGATCACAGTGATCGAACATAACCTGCACGTGATTAAAACCGCAGACTGGATTATTGATCTGGGCCCTGAAGGTGGTGGCAAAGGCGGCGAAATCATCGCCACCGGAACTCCCGAACAGGTTGCCGAGGTAACAGCCTCCTATACCGGACAATATTTAAAGAAATTACTCACACGCAATTAGCCGAACTATTGGTTTAAAATAAGCGTTTTTAAGCCACCAAATAGATACGACTGAATTAACATCGATTAATGATTAAATCACCGACCAACCCCTGTAAGTAACGGAAATAACATGAAAAATAAAATAAGCTGTTTTAAAGCCTACGATGCTCGCGGCAAGGTGCCCTCCGAACTGAATGAGGATATCGCCTACCGAGTTGGTAGAGCCTATGCCGAGTTTTTACAACCGCAACAGGTTGCCGTAGGTCGTGATGTACGGTTGACCAGTGAGGCACTTTTTGCAGCTTTAACCCGAGGCTTAATGGATAGTGGTGTAGACGTCCTCGATCTGGGTATTTGTGGAACCGAACAGGTCTATTTTGCGGCTTTCCACTTATCGCTAGATGGCGGCATTATGATTACCGCCAGTCATAATCCGGTCGATTACAATGGCTTCAAGTTCGTACGTGAAAACTCTAAACCAATCAGTAGCGACAGTGGCCTTAACAAAATTCGTCAGATTGCCGAAGAGAACGTGTTTAAACCGGTTGATAAAAAGGGCAAGTTGATTGCTACCGATCTGTCAGAGTCCTATATTCAGCACCTGCTGTCTTATCTTCGATCAGTCAAAAATCTTAAGCCATTCAGGGTTGTCACCAATAATGGTAATGGAGTCGCCAGCCCGGTCCTTGACCTGCTGGAGAAGCATCTGCCATTCGAATTCATCAAACTCCAGCATGACCCTGATGGACACTTTCCGAATGGCGTACCCAATCCCTTATTACCCGAGGGTCGCGCTCCAACCATCGACGCTATTCTGCAACATAAAGCAGATTTTGGTATCGCCTGGGATGGTGATTTCGACCGCTGTTTCCTGTTTGATGGCAATGGCCGCTTTATTGAAGGCTATTACATTGTCGGCCTGCTAGGAGCGCAACTATTACAGCAGAGTCCTGGCGAAAACATCGTACATGATCCTCGCCTGGTCTGGAATACACAGGAGCTGGCAAAAAAGTTTGGCGGACAGGCTGTACAAAGTAAGGCAGGACATGCCTTTATCAAAGAAAAGATGCGTGAAGTAAACGCTATTTATGGTGGCGAAATGAGCGCTCATCACTTTTTCAGGGATTTTGGTTACTGTGACAGCGGAATGATTCCGTGGTTACTGATTAGCGAAATAATGAGCGAACAGAATAAGTCGCTGGCACAACTGGTCGACGAACGCATTCAGGCCTATCCAGTCAGTGGAGAAATTAATATGAGCGTCACTGATAGCAGAAAAGTTCTGGATGCAGTGCTACAACATTTTGCCGGTCAGTCGTATCAGTTTGACGACACCGATGGTATCGGTCTCAGTTTTGACACCTGGCGTTTCAATATTCGCAGCTCTAATACCGAGCCGCTTTTACGCCTGAATGTTGAATCCAGAGGCGACATTCAATTGATGGAGCAGAAACGCGACCTGTTAATCGGCCTGATTAAATCTTGCAGTTAAAAGCAGACAAAAAAAAGGCCGGAATCTCCGGCCTTTTTTTATTCTTTAACGAACCTTACTCAGCAGGTCTATCGACCAGCTCGACATAGGCCATAGGGGCCTTGTCACCAGTACGGAAGCCGCACTTAAGAATTCGCATATATCCACCTGGACGTTCCTTGTAACGCGGCCCAAGATTGGTAAACAGCTTACCGACCATCGCTTTATCACGAATCCGGCTGAAAGCCAAACGACGATTAGCGACGCTATCTTCTTTAGCCAGAGTGATCAAAGGCTCGGCTACACGACGTAATTCTTTCGCCTTGGGCAGAGTTGTTTTAATAACTTCATGTTCAAACAATGATACAGCCATGTTTTTAAACATTGCCTTACGATGTGAACTATTGCGGTTAAGTTGACGACCGCTTTTACGATGACGCATAGTATATAAACCTCAATTAACTTGCTAACTTACTTTCATTTTCGATATTTGGTGGCGGCCAGTTTTCCAGACGCATACCCAAAGACAGGCCATATGAGGCGAGTACATCTTTAATTTCGGTAAGAGATTTTTTGCCCAGGTTAGGAGTCTTCAACAGCTCAACTTCTGTGCGCTGAATCAGGTCACCTATGTAGTAAATATTTTCTGCTTTCAGACAGTTAGCTGAACGTACCGTCAGCTCAAGATCATCGACAGGTCTTAACAGAATAGGATCGATCAACGATTCAGGCTCTTCAGGTTCTTCTTCTTCAGAACCTTCAAGATTAACGAATACGGATAACTGATCTTTCAGAATACTACCCGCAATACGGATAGCCTCTTCAGGATCGACCGTACCGTTGGTTTCGATATCGATAACCAGCTTATCCAGATCAGTACGCTGTTCAACACGTGCTGCCTCAACCGAGTAAGCAACCTTTAACACCGGTGAAAAGGATGCATCGATCTGCAGATGTCCCAGTGCATGATCTTCATCCGATACATTGCGCTGGTTTGAAGGCTGATAGCCACGACCTTTGATCACATGAATCTGCATGTTAAAGTCGATATCTTTGGTCAAATTGGCAATCACATAATCGGGATCGACAATTTCAATATCATGATCCAGCTGAATATCACCAGCTGTAACAGGACCTTTGCCTTTTTTGCTAATAGTAAGAGTGGCTTCATCACGGCTATGCATAACGATACCAACACCTTTCAGGTTCAGCATAATGTCAATGACATCTTCCTGAACACCCTCGATCGTTGTATATTCGTGCAGAACCCCTTCAATCTTAACATCTACGATGGCGCAGCCTGGAACAGAAGAAAGCAGTATTCTTCTCAGTGCGTTACCCAGCGTATGTCCGAAACCACGCTCCAAAGGCTCAATCGAAACCTTGGCATGGTAGGTATGTTGTTCTTCTACTTTAACCTGACGAGGTTTAAGCAGTTCTGACATTTTCATAGATGACATAGGTAATCCGTTAATTATTTGGAGTAAAGCTCTACTACCAGGGATTCGTTAATATCAGCAGGTAATTCACTACGCATTGGTAACGCTTTATAGGTGCCTTCAAACTTGGAGTGATTGATATCAATCCAGTCAGCAAAGCCTGCTTGCTCAGCCAGAGTCATGGCCTCAACAATACGAACCTGTTTGCGCGACTTTTCACGTACACTGATAATATCCGATGGCTTAACGCAAAAGGAAGGTACATTAACTGCTTTACCGTTAACCATGATTGCCTTATGGCTCACCAGCTGACGTGATTCAGCACGTGTTGACCCGAAACCGATACGATAAACAACGTTATCCAGTCTGGATTCAAGTAATTGCAGCAAGTTTTCACCGGTTGAGCCTTTCAGGCGTGAAGCTTGCTTATAGTAGTTGCGGAACTGCTTTTCCAGCACCCCGTAAGTTCTTCTAAGCTTTTGCTTTTCACGTAACTGAACACCGTAATCCGATAGTCGGGGTTTACGAGTGCCCGCACCATGTTGTCCTGGTGGGTTCTCAATCTTACATTTTGTATCTAAGGAGCGACGTGATGATTTTAAGTTAAGATCAACACCTTCACGGCGCATTAATTTACATTTAGGTCCAATATATCTAGCCATGACTTACTCCGTCTATACCCGACGTTTTTTTGGTGGACGACAACCATTGTGTGGAATGGGCGTTACATCATCGATTCTTAAAATTTTAAAACCAATAGAGTTCAGAGAACGTACAGCCGAATCACGACCGGGACCTGGACCTTTAACCATAACTTCCAGATTTTTCATACCCATTTCCTGAGCAAGGACACCAGCACGTTCTGCCGCTACCTGGGCAGCAAAAGGTGTTGATTTTCTGGATCCCCTGAAACCTGAACCACCTGCGGTAGCCCATGACAGAGTATTACCCTGACGATCGGTAATGGTCACAATAGTATTATTAAAAGTAGCGTGGATGTGTGCAACACCATCCGATACGTTACGTTTAACTTTCTTTTTTGTACGTGATGATTTATCAGCCATAGTAATAACTCTTATTTCTTAATTGGACGTCTAGGACCCTTACGCGTACGCGCATTGGTCTTGGTACGCTGTCCACGTACAGGTAATCCACGACGATGACGGATACCTCTGTTAGTACCCAGATCCATCAGTCGCTTGATACTCATCGAGACTTCACGACGCAGATCACCTTCTGTTGCGAAAGCACCAATCTGATCACGAATCAAATCCAGCTGCTCTTCAGAAAGTTCACGGATCTTTGCTGCCGGATTGATTCCAGTAGAAGTGCAAATTGCGGCCGAACGAGTTTTTCCAATACCATAAATGGATTGAAGTGCGATCACCGTATGCTTGTTATCGGGTATATTTACACCTGCAATACGAGCCATAAAAACAAAGTCTCCTGAACTTAAAGCTGATTAAAAAAGGGCGCAGATAGTAGCTGACAAACCTTTTAAAATCAATATTTGATTTAAACTATATTCTGAAATTAACCCTGACGCTGTTTATGTCTTGGGTCTTTACAGATAATACGAACTGCTCCATTTCTGCGTATAACTTTACAGTTTTTACACATTTTCTTAACGGATGCTCTAACTTTCATAACAACACCTTAATTAACGGACAACGCCGTTTTTGCCATAACCTTTAAAATTTGATTTCTTCATTAAACTATCGTACTGATGACTCATTAAATGGGCCTGTACCTGCGCCATAAAATCCATCACCACTACAACAATAATCAACAAAGAAGTACCACCAAAATAGAAAGGCACATTCCAAAATAGAATTAAAAATTCCGGTAACAAACAAACCAGAGTGATATACAGGGCACCCACTAATGTTAGTCGTGAAAGCACACTATCAATATAGGTTGCGGTCTGCTTCCCTGGACGTATACCGGGGATAAAAGCACCTGATTTTTTCAAATTTTCCGCGGTTTCTTTCGAATTAAAGACCAATGCCGTATAGAAAAAGCAGAAGAAAATAATTGCCGCAGCATAAAACATGACATACAAAGGCTGACCAGGAGAAAGCGTGGCAGAGATATCCTGTAACCAGCGCATTCCTTCCTGTTGACCAAACCAGCTACCTAACGTCGCTGGAAATAGAATAATACTGGAAGCAAATATCGGAGGTATAACACCGGCCATATTCAGCTTCAATGGTAAATGACTACTTTGTGCAGCGTACATCTTATTACCCTGCTGACGTTTGGCGTAGTTTACCGTAATACGACGTTGCCCTCTTTCAACAAAAACAACAAATAGAGTAACAGCGATAACTCCAACCATCAGAAACAGTATAATCAAAGGGTTTAATTCACCGGTACTGACCAGCTCAACCGTACCACCTATAGCCGAAGGCAGTCCTGCAACGATACCGGCAAAAATTAACACCGAAATACCATTACCAATACCACGTTCAGTAACCTGCTCACCCAACCACATCAGAAAAAGTGTACCAGTAACCAGAGTGACCGCAGCAGTAAACACAAAACTAACGCCGGGGTTTACCACTAATGCTTCAGATCCTGTACCCTGACTTTGTAGAGCAACCGAAATACCTATGGACTGAAAAGTCGCCAATACAACCGTGAAATACCGGGTATATTGAGTAATTTTACGTTGTCCAGACTGTCCTTCTTTTTTTAGTTGTTCCAGTGTTGGCACTGCAACAGTCATCAACTGCATGATGATAGAGGCAGAGATATAAGGCATAACACCGAGAGCAAAAATTGACATGCGCTCAAGTGCACCACCTGAAAACATGTTGAACATGCCCAGAATACCTGTTTTCTGCTGATCGAACAGTTGTTGCATAACGGTTACATCTATACCTGGAACTGGAATAAACGTACCTATTCTAAAGACTATCAAGGCACCAATGACAAAGAAAATACGCTTTCTTAATTCACTCAGACTACCGCCTGACAAACTGGATGCCAGCTGTGATGCAGACGTAGACACTAGATTTCTACCTTGCCACCAGCAGCTTCTATAGCAACCAGCGCGCCTTTAGTTACTTTAATACCCTTTAGCACGACTGCACGAGTAATTTCACCAGACATAAACACTTTTACCTGGCGAGTAAACTCAGGCACAACGCTTTCCTTAATCAGCAGGTCAAGATCGATTGTATCTGCCGACATAGACGATAATTCACTCAGACGAACCTGGGCGGAATATTTAGTTTTTCTAGCCGTGAAACCAAATTTAGGCAGACGACGATGAATAGGCATCTGACCGCCTTCAAAACCGACCAGGCTAACACCACCAGATCTTGATTTCTGACCTTTATGACCACGACCACATGTTTTACCGAGTCCACAGCCGATACCGCGTCCAACGCGCTTTGCAACCTTGGTTGAACCAGGAGCAGGTTTTAAAGTATTCAGGTACATTACTTTTCCTCGATACTCAACATATATTGAATCTTATTAATCATTCCGCGATTTTCAGGTGTATCCTGAACTTCTACGGTCTGATGCATACGTCTAATTCCAAGACCAGATGCGCAGGCTTTATGCGCTGCAAGACGACCATTCAGGCTTTTAACCAGCTTGATAGTCACAGTATTATTTGCTTTTGACATCTTCCTAACCCGTAATTTGTTCTACAGTTTTGCCGCGCTTGGCAGCAATCATTTCAGGAGTTTTCATATCCTGTAAACCACGTATTGTTGCCCGAACCAGATTTATCGGATTACGAGATCCATTGCACTTTGCCAATACATTTCTAACGCCAGCGACTTCAAGTACCGCACGCATAGCTCCACCGGCGATTACACCAGTACCTTCTGATGCTGGTTGCATATGAACCTTGGCCGCACCATGACGAGCATTGATTGGGTAGTATAAAGTGCCATCTGTTATGGCTACTTTAACCAGACTTGCGCGTGCTTTTTCCATCGCCTTTTGAATGGCCTGTGGTACTTCACGAGCTTTTCCGTAACCGAAACCGACTCGGCCATTACCATCACCAACGACAGTTAAAGCTGTGAAACCAAATTGACGTCCACCTTTAACCACTTTTGCTACGCGATTGACAGCGACCAGCTTTTCGGTTAATTCATCGTTTGAAACTTGAGCATCTGACATAACGTAATCTCTTTAAAATCCTAAAAACCTAAAACTTAAGTCCTGCTTCACGTGCAGAATCGGCTAATGCCTTTACGCGTCCGTGATACTTATAACCTGAACGGTCAAAAGCGACAGTTTCAACACCAGAAGCCTTTGCTTTTTCCGCAATAGCCTTACCCACAGCCTTAGCTGCTTCGGTATTACCGGTGTACTTAAGACCCTCAGCAATATCTTTATGCAGGGTTGATACCGAGGCAATAACCATTCCAGTTTCACCTGAAATAACCTGGGCATAAGTATGACGAGGTGTACGATAAATCGTTAAACGATTAACGCCAAGCTCACTGATCTTCGCACGAGTTTTGCGAGAACGTCTAATACGTGATGATTTCTTATCCATAGTAGTTTACTTCTTCTTCGCTTCTTTTCTGATGACAATTTCATCAGCATATTTAACACCCTTACCTTTGTAAGGCTCAGGCGGACGGTACGCACGGATCTCGGCAGAAACCTGACCAACTTTTTGCTTATCACAACCAGAAATAATGATCTCTGTTTGACTTGGGGTTTCAATGTTTATCCCTTCAGGAATTTCATACGCAATTGGATGAGAAAACCCTAGAGAGAGATTCAGTACTTTTGGGGTGGCCTGGCCTCTATAACCAACACCAACCAGATTCAGCTTTTTTTCAAAACCCTGACTGACGCCCAGAACCAGGTTATTAGCTAAAGAACGCATAGTTCCAGCCATCGCCATATTTCCTGCCAGATCATTGGCTGGACTGAACGTTAAAACATTATCTTCATGCGCAAAGGATACGTTATCGTTAACGGTCATAGACAAAACACCTTTTGGCCCCTTAGCCGTAATAGTCTGGCCTGATACCGTCAAACTTACACCTGATGGCATTTCAACAGGTTTTTTAGCAACTCTTGACATAGTCTTTTACCTTAAACAACCGTACAGATAACTTCACCACCGTTTCCGGCGGATCTTGCTTGCTTCTCAGTCATCATACCTTTTGAGGTAGAGATGATAGCAATACCCAGACCACCATTAACTGACGGAAGTTCATCTTTTGATTTAAAAATTCTTAAGCCTGGACGGCTTACTCTTTTAATTTGCTCAATTACTGGTTTGCCCTGAAAGTACTTTAACTCAATGAAAAGTTCTTTTTTAGCATCGCCACTTACAGAATAATTTGCGATATAACCTTCATCTTTTAGCACTTTCGCAATACTCACTTTCTGAGTTGACGATGGCATTTTAACACTAATTTTAGTGGCATTCTGTGCATTACGAATGCGTGTTAACATATCAGAAACAGGATCTTGAAGACTCATAACCGTACTCTCTTACCAACTCGCTTTGACTAAACCAGGAACATCACCACGCATTGCTGCTTCACGAAGTTTTATTCTACTAAGGCCAAATTTTCTATAAAATCCGTGAGGACGTCCCGTCAGTTTGCAACGATTATGCTGTCTAACAGGCGCTGAATCTCGGGGCAATCTTTGTAATTTCTCAACAGCCAGCATCTTTTCTTCAAAAGGTGTTTCCGGATTACGAATCAGTTCCTTTAATACAGCACGTTTAGTAGCGTAAAGCGCAACCGTTTGGGTGCGTTTTAACTCACGTTGAATCATAGAAGTTTTAGCCATAAATCTTTACCGTTATTTATTCTTAAAAGGGAAACTGAATGCTGCCAATAAAGCACGTCCTTCATCATCAGTTGCCGCTGAAGTCGTGATGGAAATGTTTAATCCACGTATTTTATCGATCTTGTCATAATCAATTTCAGGGAAAACGATCTGCTCTGTTAAACCCATATTGTAATTTCCACGACCATCAAAAGCCTTGGAGCTTAATCCACGAAAATCACGTACGCGAGGGATAGAGAAATTGATTAATCTATCCATAAATTCGTACATACGATCTCTACGTAGTGTAACCATGCAGCCAACCGGCCAGTCTTCGCGAATCTTGAAGCCTGCAACCGCTTTCTTGGACATCGTAATAACCGGTTTTTGACCTGTTATTAATTCCATATCACGGGTTGCATGTTCAACAATTTTCTTGTCACCAGCGGCTTCGCCAATTCCCATATTTAAAGTAATCTTGGTTACTTTTGGAATTTGCATCGCAGAAGCAAAGTTAAACTTTTCCTGCAACTGCTGCTTTACTGTATCGTTGTAAAATTTTTCTAATCTAGTCATGATAGCTTACCGTTAAACATCTATAACTTCATTGTTAGACTTAAAATAACGAACTTTTCGGTTATCATCTAACGTTTTAATACCAACACGATCACCCTTTTCTGTAGCCGGGTTGAAGATCATGACATTTGACTGATGGATAGGTGACTCCATATCGATGATACCACCCGTTTCACCCGCATTTGGATTTGGCTTAACGTGTTTCTTAATCATGTTAACACTTTCAACCAGTAGACGATTTTCATCTACTCGCTTAAGGACCGTTCCACGCTGACCTTTACTTCTGCCTGCGATAACGATGACTTCGTCACCTTTTTTAATCTTGTTCATGTTGATACCTTAAACTATCAAAGCACTTCAGGTGCAAGAGAAATGATTTTCATAAACTTCTCACCACGTAACTCACGAGTTACCGGCCCAAAGATACGTGTTCCTATTGGCTGCAGATTGTTATTCAGAATAACCGCCGCATTACCATCAAATTTTATTAAAGAGCCATCGCCACGACGGACACCTTTAGCAGTGCGCACAACTACAGCATTGTAGACTTCGCCCTTTTTTACTTTACCACGAGGGATTGCATCCTTGATGCTTACCTTAATGATGTCGCCGATGCCAGCATAACGACGGTGCGATCCACCCAGCACTTTTATGCACTGAACTTTCCGAGCACCGCTGTTATCTGCAGCAGATAAAACTGTTTGCATTTGTATCATGTTAGAACCCTACCGATCTCGTCTAAACTTAGCTTGCCTTCTCAACTACCTTAACCAGAGTCCAGGACTTGGTTTTCGATATTGGACGGCATTCAGTAATCTGCACAGTGTCACCAATTGAACACTCATTATTTTCATCATGAATATGGAGCTTGGTCGATTTCTTAACAAACTTGCCATATAAAGGATGCTTAACCTTTCTTTCAATCAAAACAGTTGCCGACTTGTCCATTTTGTTACTGGTAACAGAACCTGTCTGAGTTCTTACAATTTTTTCACCACTACTCATAATCACTCACCAACTTTAGCGGAATTAGCGATCCGCTTTTCAGATATAACTGTTTGTACACGGGCAATATTTCTACGCACGATAGAAAACTGATTCGGACGTGCAGCCTGTCCGATTGCTCTCTGCATTCTTAAATTAAACTGCTCTTTATGAAGCGCGGTTAATTCGTCGCGTAATTCCTGATTGGATTTTGAACGTAACTCTTTAGCGTCCATTACATTACCTGCCTGATCACAAAATTAGTTTTGAAAGGTAGTTTTGCTGCAGCAAGCTTGAAAGCTTCGCGAGCAATTACTTCAGTGACACCTTCCATTTCATATAACATTTTACCTGGCTGAATCTTGCAAACCCAGTATTCAACGTTACCCTTTCCTTTACCCATACGAACTTCGAGGGGCTTCTTGGAAATCGGCACATCGGGGAATACACGAATCCAGATTTTACCACCACGTTTGATATGACGAGTCATTGCACGACGTGCAGACTCTATCTGGCGTGCCGTTAATCTTCCGCGCTCAACCGCCTGTAACCCATATTGACCAAAACTCACTTTGTTACCATTGGTAGCAAGGCCACGATTGCGACTTTTGAACTGCTTTCTAAATTTTGTACGTTTAGGCTGTAACATAATTCAAACCCTTATTTACCTGATTTCTTCGAAGAGGAAGAATTTTTAGCTTCAAGATCGAACACTTCACCTTTGTAGATCCAGACTTTAACGCCCAGGATCCCATAGGTTGTCAGGGCTTCCGCAGTACCATAGTCAACATCAGCTCTTAGCGTATGAAGAGGAACACGTCCTTCTCTATACCACTCGTTACGAGCAATTTCAGCACCATTCAAACGACCGGAGACGTTTATCTTGATACCTTCCGCACCGATACGCATTGCATTTGTGACCGATCTTCGCATCGCACGACGGAACATGACACGACGTTCGAGCTGCTGAGCGATACTTTCCGCTACCAGATACGCATCCAGTTCAGGCTTGCGTATTTCTTCAATATTTATCTTAACGTTGTTAGGATGAATATTGACCAACGCAGAAACTTCCATGCGCAGTTTTTCAATATCTTCACCCTTCTTGCCAATGATAATTCCAGGGCGCGCTGTATGCACAGTAACGACGATAGACTTTGCCGGTCTGGCGATACCAATTCTACTGATCGCTGCCTGAGATAACCTCTTCTTCAGAAACTTACGTATCTTTAAGTCTTCGAATAAGAAATCAGCATATTGACCAGTTTCAGCATACCAGTTTGATGTCCAATCGGTGGCAATACCTAAACGTATACCAGTTGGATGTACTTTCTGTCCCATCAGTGCCTCTTCAACTATCTGCAACAGTCACAAAAATGTGACTAGTACGTTTTAAAATTCTATTACCACGCCCTTTAGCGCGTGCTCGCATACGCTTCATGCTTGGCCCCTGATCAACATAAATTGTTGATACTTTCAGCTCATCAATATCAGCGCCGTCATTATGCTCAGCATTAGCAATAGCAGATTCAATAACCTTGCTAACCAGCTCAGCAGCCTTCTTATTACTAAACTTCAGTACAGTCAGGGCCTTATCTACCGGTAGACCACGAACCTGGTCTGCCACAAGACGAACCTTCTGTGCCGAAATTTTCGCATTACGGTGTTTTGCAGATGTTTGCATAGCAATATTTACCTTTTAGCCTTTTTATCGACAACATGGCCACGATAGGTTCTGGTCAGGGAAAACTCACCCAGCTTATGACCTACCATATTCTCATTCACCAGCACAGGAACATGCTGCTTACCATTATGTACTGCAATCGTTAATCCAACCATCTCAGGAATAACCATGGATCTACGTGACCAGGTCTTGATCGGACGTTTGTTATTCGCTTCAGCTGCAGCAACAACCTTGTTAAACAGATGATGATCAACAAATGGACCTTTTTTTAGTGAGCGTGGCACGATGGATTACCTCTTATTTCTACGACGTACAATTAACTTATCGGTACGCTTATTTGTTCTAGTCTTCTTACCCTTAGTAGGAAGTCCCCAGGGTGAAACAGGATGACGACCACCAGATGTGCGACCTTCACCACCACCATGCGGATGATCAACCGGGTTCATAGCCACACCGCGTACGGTCGGGCGAACACCACGCCAGCGCTTGGCGCCAGCCTTACCAAGAGAGCGTAAGCTATGCTCACCATTACCAACTTCACCAAGTACAGCTCGACATTCTGACAACACTTTACGTGTCTCTCCAGAACGTAGGCGAAGAGTAGAGTAAGCACCTTCACGCGCCACAAATTGAGCAGAAGTGCCAGCAGAACGCGCAATCTGCGCACCCTTGCCAGGTTTTAACTCAACACAGTGAATGATAGAGCCGACCGGGATATTACGTAAAGGCAGACAGTTACCAGACTTCATTCCGGCGTCATCACCTGAGCGCACAACATCACCTTCATTGACACCTTTAGGCGCAATGATATATCGACGCTCACCATCCGCATACTTCAGCAGACAGATGTGTGAACTTCTATTAGGATCATATTCCAGTCTTTCAACCGTTGCATCGATACCATCTTTATTTCGTTTAAAGTCAACGATTCTGTATCTTTGCTTATGTCCACCACCTTGATGACGAGTGGTGATACGGCCAGCGTTATTTCTTCCGCCAGACTTGGATTTCTTTTCAACTAAACCTTCAAATGGACCACCCGTATGCAGACCCGGAGTTTTTACCGAGACTACAAAACGACGGCCTGGAGAGGTTGGTTTTGCTTTAACAAGAGCCATTATTCTTAACCACCTACAGCTGCCAGGTCAATTTCATGACCCTGTTCAAGAGATACGTATGCCTTTTTCCAGTCACTACGCTTGCCCATACGGACGCCCTGACGCTTGGACTTTCCCTTCACATTACAGGTACGGACCTTGGAAACCTTTACATTAAAGATCTTTTCGACAGCGGACCTGATTTCGTCTTTACGCGCATCGGTGGAGACCTTAAAGACATGCTGGTTAGCTTTATCGCCAACAATAGCCGCCTTTTCAGAGATATGAGGGCTTTTTATAAGCTGAAAAATTCTATGATCATTCATGACAAACGCTCCTCTAATCTCTTCAGTGCCGCCTGATCAACAACCACTTTTTCGTGACGTACCAGACTTAACGGATCAACAATGGCAACATCCATAACCATCAGTTGAGGAATATTTCTGGCCGCCAGATAAACCGACGAATCCAGGCCATCAGTCAACACCAGGCCACTTGTAACACCCAGATCATTCATCCGAGATATCATTAACTTGGTCTTCGGCTCTGCCAGCTTCATCTCATCAACCACAATCAAACGATCCTGCCTGATTAACTCAGAGACAATGCTACGCATACCGGCGCGATACATTTTCTTATTCAGCTTTTTGCTAAAGTCACGAGGACGCGCAGCAAAAGTTACACCACCGCTGCGCCATAGCGGACTACGAATAGTACCCGCACGAGCACGACCAGTACCTTTCTGACGAAAAGGCTTGGCACCGCCACCACTCACATCCGAGCGAGTTTTCTGCGCCTTGGTTCCAGAGCGCGAAGCACTCATGAAAGACACAACTAACTGATGCACCAGTGTTTCATTAAATTCTGCAGCAAAAGAGTCATCCGAAACAGACACTTTTTCGCTGGAGTTATGTATTGATATATCCATGACTCTACCTTCTCTTAACCTTTTGTCGTAGGCCGAATAATGACATTACCACTCTTTGAACCGGGAACCGCACCTTTGATGAGGACCAGATTACGCTCCACATCTATACGATAGATTTCCAGATTCTGGGTAGTCTGTTTGACATCACCCATATGGCCTGACATCTTCTTGCCTTTAAATACTCTGCCAGGCGTCTGGTTCTGACCGATTGACCCAGGCACACGATGTGAACGCGAATTACCATGAGTAGCATCCTGCATATGGAAGTTATAGCGCTTAATAACACCCGCATAACCCTTACCAATCGTAGTCCCTTGTACGTCTACCTTCTGACCCTGTTCAAAAATATCAACCTTGATTTCAGACCCGAGCTGAATATCTTCAACCGAATCAACACGAAACTCCGTTGCGAAACGACCAGCTTCAACACCAGCCTTTCTATAATGACCAGCCATAGACTTGGTCACTCGATTAGGGCGTCGAGTACCTGTAACCACCTGAACAGCAGAGTAGCCATCGTTATCTACAGTCTTAAGCTGAGATACACGATTTGGCTCAATCTCAATAACAGTTACCGCAGTGGATACACCGTCATCAGAGAAAACCCTGGTCATACCTACTTTTCGTCCAACTAAACCGAGAGACATTTCTAACCCCTAATCATAACTTCTGGAAATATCTTATTGATATTTCATGTTTTTTTAAAACTAACGGCCTGATACAGAGAACCGTATCAGGCCGCGAGGGCGCGCACTATAACAGAATATTTCTGATTAGTTAAGAACTATTATCGAAATACTTTCTGTTTTTTGATGCGCTAAAACCCTCTTAACATATAACCTGTTCAAGCCTTAATTTAACTTAATCTGAACATCTACACCGGCAGCCAGGTCGAGCTTCATCAACGCGTCTACCGTCTTGTCTGTCGGATCAACTATATCCATCAGACGCTTGTGGGTACGTATCTCGTACTGATCGCGTGCATCCTTGTTTACGTGAGGAGAGATCAAAATCGTGAAACGCTCCTTACGTGTCGGCAATGGAATCGGTCCCTTTACACGTGCTCCAGTGCGCTTGGCCGTATCAACGATCTCAGCAGCTGATCTGTCGATCAGTCGATGATCAAAGGATTTCAGTCGAATTCTAATGTTTTGATTAGCCATAATTATTACTCAAGTATTTTAGCAACAACACCCGCACCAACAGTACGGCCGCCTTCTCTGATCGCAAAGCGTAGACCTTCATCCATCGCAATGGGGTTGATCAGCTTTACAGTCATTTTTACGTTATCACCGGGCATAACCATTTCTACGCCTTCCGGTAAATCACACGCACCCGTTACGTCGGTAGTACGGAAATAAAACTGTGGTCTATAACCATTGAAGAATGGTGTATGACGGCCACCTTCATCCTTTGACAGGATGTAGATTTCAGCTTCAAATTTGGTATGCGGTGTAATCGATTTAGGCTTGGCCAGTACCTGACCACGCTCTACGTCTTCACGCTTGGTACCACGTAACAGCAGACCTACGTTATCTCCTGCACGACCTTCGTCCAGCAGCTTGCGGAACATTTCAACGCCGGTACAGGTGGTTTTCTGAGTAACGCGGATACCCACGATTTCCAGTTCTTCACCAACCTTAACAATGCCACGCTCGATACGACCGGTTACTACCGTGCCACGACCGGAGATTGAGAACACGTCTTC
>JACNJF010000198.1 GCA_014382695.1 Gammaproteobacteria bacterium
ATGAGCAGGGCGTCAAGTTGCGCATGTTTAGTGACGACACCTATGACAGCTTTGGCGAAGCCGCCGAAGAAGTGTTTGCCGAGGTACGCTCACACAGTGTGCTGGCTAAAAAAATCCACGACAGTTTCCTGCATGCACGACAGGAAATCGGGGGCTGGGCGAAAATATCGGACGTCGAATATATGCGCCAGCGCAACCGGGTTCTCGGTCTGTAACACGGCGCCGTTACTTTCCGATGATGGTAGAGAATACGCGGCATCGCATCACACGGCTGAGCAGAATGCTGGCCTATCTGATGGTGACTGCGGTTTTTCTGTATCTGATCAATAACTATCTGGTGTACTGGCAGGGTATGCCGGGGCCATACCGGCTGCTGCTTGATCGGGGCTGGATTGCTGAGGTTAATACCGCTCCGCTATCCGCAACCGCCGTTACTCAGGGCTGGATGCAGATAAGTGCTTATCTGCTGTTGCTAGGTGTGGTTGCCATCTTTGCTCTGCGTAGTCCTTTCCGCAGCCTGATGCTGGATGCTATCCGACTGGAACAGTTGACTGCCTATCTGGTACGCGCCGCGTTCTGGTCGGTGTTGCTGATCGGTTTTGTGGATGTGCTGATCTCGTTCCTGCGCATCGAAAAGCTGCTTGAATTCTGGGTGGGTGAAGAATTGCTGACCCAGCTGGCACGGCCGGTTTTTCGTGGCAGTTATGTGCATTACCCGCTGATCGGCGTGGCCATGCTGATCGCGCTAATGATTAAAAAAATCAGCTTCTCGTGGCTCGCACTGCTGGTGGTACTGGCTGAGTTTATGATCGTGTTAAGCCGCTTTGTGTTTTCCTATGAACAGGCCTTTATGGGTGATCTGGTGCGTTTCTGGTACGCCGCGTTATTCCTGTTTGCGAGTGCCTATACACTGCTGAGTGATGGGCATGTACGGGTCGACGTGCTGTATGCAGGTTTCACTCGGGTGCACAAAGCCTGGGCTAATATTCTCGGTTCGGTATTGTTGGGAATGCCGTTGTGCTGGGTTATTCTGATGCAGGGCATGGGCGGAAAAGGCAATAGTATCAACAGCCCGCTACTCAACTTTGAGATTTCACAAAGTGGCTACGGGATGTACGTGAAATACCTGATGGCCGGATTTCTGGTGCTGTTTGCGCTGACCATGCTGATTCAGTTCTGCAGCTATGTGCTGTTCAATATTGCGCGTTTAATCGAAGCTGATGAACTCCTGCCGAACCCTGATTCAGGCTCGCCAACGGATGGCGCTGAAGTTCGTCAGGTGTCAACTTCAGGCGTATGAGTCGGGTTTAATGGAACTTTACTTTCTTGTTCTGCTGATTGTGTTGATGATAGTGGCGTTGTCTTCCGGCTTTCCGGTGGCTTTCGCGCTGCCCGGTTCTGCCATCCTGACGATTGCCATTGCCGCCCTGTTCGGTTATCTGCTGGTCGGTGATAGCGACGCTTTTTTTGCCCAGGGTGGGCCGAATCAGTGGCTCAGTGCCGGGGTCACCAATCTGCGCAGTCTGTACTGGGTGGTGGAGCGCGATACGCTGATTGCGATTCCGTTGTTTGTGTTCATGGGGATCATGCTGCAACGTTCTAAAGTTGCGCAAGATCTGCTGGTGGCGATGGCCCAGCTGTTCGGCCCGGTGCCGGGTGGGCTTGGCATCTCGGTCGTGCTGGTGGGCGCCCTGCTGGCAGCAACAACCGGGATCGTCGGTGCTACTGTGATCGCGATGGGGCTGATTTCGTTGCCTGCCATGTTGCGCAATCACTATTCACCCTCACTTGCCTGCGGCACCATCTGTGCTTCGGGCACATTGGGGCAGATTATACCGCCCTCGATCGTGTTGATTATTCTGGCAGATCAATTGTCGAGTGCGGCCGATCAGGCGAATAGCGCGCGCAAGGCAGAGTATAAGGCCATCACCGGTGAATTCAGTATGCCGGGCGATTTTGACGTGGTGTCGGCGAGTGCCGGCGATATGTTCATGGGGGCGTTTATTCCGGGCGTGATTCTGGTCGGGCTGTATATGGGCTATATCTTTATCAGCGCGCTGATACGTCCGCAACTGGCACCGGCGGTGCCGTATCAGGGGCAGTATAACCGTGCCTTTTTGTTCCAGTTGCTGCTTGCACTGGTGCCGCCATTAGTGCTGATTTTCAGTGTGCTGGGTTCGATCGTGCTGGGTGTGGCGACGGTTAATCAGGCTGGTGCGATCGGCGCAATCGGTGCCCTGCTGATGAGCAGCTATCGCCTGCGTGAAGGTCGAAAACGTGCGTATTACCCGGCTGCACTGGCACTTTTTTCGGTTGTTGTGATCGGTCTGCTGCTGCACAACTTCGATCTGAATATCCGCCATATCGATACTGATCAAAACCGGCTGGCGATCAACCTGGCCATCGTCGCGGTTCTGCTGTTGCTGCTGTCGGTAGGGTGGTCCATCGTGCGTGCCTATAAAACCGATAACATCCTGAATGCAGTCATGATGGAGACGGCTAAAACCACCTCGATGGTTTTTATCATACTGATCGGAGCGGCGATGCTGACTTCGGCGTTCCGCGCGTTTGGTGGGGACGAGCTGGTAAAGCATGCGCTAAGCGGCCTGCCGGGCGGATTCTGGATGCAGTTCCTGGTGGTGATGCTGGTGATCTTCCTGCTCGGGTTTTTTCTCGATTTTATCGAGATTGCCGTAGTGGTGGTGCCGATCGTCGCGCCGATTCTGCTGGCAGACCCTGCGGCTAATGTTAGTGCAGTCTGGTTAGGGGTGTTGATCGGTCTGAATATTCAGACGTCGTTCCTGACGCCACCGTTCGGGTTTGCGCTATTCTATCTGCGCGGCGTCGCACCGGCGATCGTCAAAACCCTGCATATCTATAAGGGTGCGGTCGCGTTTATCGCGTTGCAGTTGCTGGCGCTGGCCATCGCGGCCAGCTTTCCGCTGCTGGTTAATTATCTGCCGAACCGTAGTTACCTGACCTCGGAGACAGCACCACCGCCGAATAATCCACGTCTGCAGCTATGTATCGAGCAGCGCCTGTTTGCCGAGTATGAACAGCAAGGTGAAAGCATCCTCGCCGCTCTGGCGCAAGCCAGCGCACTGGATATGACGGATATGCCAAAAAATTACCGGCGTAATCTGATTGACAGCCTGAATCAGATGAGCCGGGTGAGTGAGCTGGTGGGTCAGGTGCAGACGGCACACAAAAATCTGGATCACTATGTGATTGAGTACCAGCCCTTGCATCGAGAGGTGCGTGCGATTGAGCTGGCGGTACGCAAGATGGGTAAGGAAATTGGTGTATTGGAGGATGAAATCCAGCGCCTGAAGTATGTCGATCAGGTGGCGCAAGCTACGCTGCCGGCATTGCAGCAGCAGATAGTACAGTTGCAGCGCGAACAGACGCGCCTGAATCAGTCCATTCCTGAACAGTGGAAAGCTGCCCGAGAGCACTATCTGCAACTGGTTAGCAATGAAAAAAGTGCGCGGAATAAATACCGACTTGTGGTGGATGATAGTTACCAGGTGTTACAGGGTAGCCGTGAAATGATATCCGGTGGTGCCGCGCTATTACCGCTGCAGGCCGAGATGGAATTGCTGTCTACGGTGATCCGGGAACAGCTGGCTGAAGCGGCGATGGAGCAGATCAAGCAGCTGGAAACGACACTGTCGTCGATAAAAAATACGCACTCGATAAAAGCCAGGCTATCCAGTGCGCGCAAAGCCCTGAAATCTGGCGAGGACAGGGATAAGGCCAGTGCGGAGCTGATGCAGGGCAGACAGTTGCTGGATGCGGAAATAGACTGGCGTCGTGCGGCCCAGCAGAGTCTGCTTGCTGGCCTGAGTCGGCTCGATAGTGTGATAAAAAATACTATCGGACTGCGAATGCAGCCCCGCCTCAGTCATCAGCAGGCTGAAGATATTGCCGTCTGTCTGGCCCATCATCGGGATGTTTCGCTGGCGTTTTAAAGACACGCATTCAGTTTCCTGCGCTTAAATAGCCCGCTTTTGATGAGTGCTGAAAGCTTCGAGGTTGCTTATGAATCGTAGCGATTGCGCTAGTTTGAGCATAACTGCAGGAAAGTCATATTTAAACTTCTTCAGGAGTGAGTGGCAGGATGTTTCATCGGTGGACGCGAGTTTTTACGCGACGACCGTTAGTTATCAGCGCGGGTAAATGGAAATAGTATCCGGCAGGGCTACTGACAGGAAGCAGGAATACGGCTATAGTTGAGGTCTTATTTCACTCCCTGAAAAATTCAATGAAGCTTGCCTTTCAGATCATTCTGGGCGTCTGCCTGCTGGCATTCGTGCTGTTTTATTTTAGCATTGACCAGAACGCAGAAACGGCCAGTGAAATGCCGTGGCAGATCTCGCTGCACGATCAGGACCACCTGGAGGTTTTCGGTATTGTACTGAATCAGACCACTCTGCAGCAGGCGCGAGAAAAGTTCGGTCAGCTGGAGGGGATTGCGCTATATCAGTCTGAGCAGGGTCTGTATAACCTGGAGGCTTACTTCGGTAAGCTGGCAATTGGGCGCTTTAATGCGCGTCTGATTGCGAATCTGGAGGCTACTCAGGACGAGATGGAAGCGCTTACTGTGCATACGGTGAAGCGGGTCAAAACCGAAGAGGGCAGTTTGCGCTGGACCCTGAATGCAGATAAGCAGCAGGAACAGGGCCTGCGTAAGATACAAACCCTGAGCTATATCCCGGATTACAGCGATCTGGGTGCTGATTTTATACGTCAGCATTTTGGTGAGCCGGACTCGTTTTCGGTGGTGAATGATACGACTCAGCTGTGGGTTTATCCGCAGCGTGGGGTCAGGATTTTGATAGATACTCAGGGTAAGGAGTTGTTTGAATATATGGCTCCATCTCGGTTTAAACGTTTAGAGGAAAACAACTAATGCCATTATCGGTCGCCATTATCGGAGCCAGCCACAAACCGCAACGTTATGCCTACAAGGCGCAGAAAATGCTGATGGATTTTCATCACAGTGTATTTCCAGTGTCAGGCAATGGGCGCGAAATTCTCGGGGTTGCAGGCTTTAGCTCAATTCTCGATATCGGACATCCGATCGATACCATCACGTTGTATCTGAATCCAGAGCGTCATCTACCGATAAAAGATGCGATCCTGGCGTGTAAACCGCGCCGCATTATTTTTAATCCGGGCACCGAGTCGACAGCTTTGATGCGTGCGTATCAGGCGCTGGGTATCGAAACCCTGGAAGCCTGTACTCTGGTGATGCTTACCACCGATCAGTTCGAATAATCGCACTGTTGCGGAAACAAAGCGCTGGTTTTTCCGCTCAGATAATAGGCCAGCAGGCCGAGCCATTCGTGGGTGGCCTGCACCACAGAATTAGCGTTTCCGATCAGATTAAAACCGGGGTTATAGCGTTTGGATGGAACGGTCTGGTGATCTACCGGATAGGGGATCACCTTCCAGCCCTGCTGACAGAAGACGCCAATGGAGCGTGGCATATGATACGCAGTGGTGATCAATAACCAGTTTTCATCGGCCTGCGGTTGCATCAGGCGCTTGGTCAGGCTGGCATTTTCGGCAGTATTCCGTGCTCGATCTTCAATCCACAGGCGTTTTTCATTGATCCCCATTTTCAGGAAATAAGTTTTGGCAAACTGTGCTTCAGTTGGGTGTGCAGGGTCGAGGCTGGCATTGCCACCGGTGAAAACCAGTCTGGCCTGCGGATAAAGCGCGGCCAGTTCAAGAAAACTGCTTAGACGTTCGTGGTACTGGTTGGTTTCCAGCTGGTTCCATTCCTGACTGGTTCCGGTCGTGATGGAACCGCCTAGAACAATGATGCCATCGACCCGTTCGGGTAAAGGGGCATTGTGTTTAAATCTGGACTCAAGTGGATACAGCATCCATTCACCCACCGAAAAAATGCTTAAAAAGATCAGGTAAAAAGTTAGCAGGGTCAGTAATTTTCGCCCGGCCGGTGGCGGTTTGAACAGAATTAGCAGCAGGCTGGTTGCCAGTAAAATCACAAACAGGTTATCTGGCGATACGATGGTCCAGGCTATTTTCGACAGCTTAAAAAACAGACTATCCATTGGTTTTATGCAGGTTTTTCAAGTTATACTCTGGGCTATGTTATCTCTTCGGATTGTACTGCTATTCTCTCTATTGACCATGCTGGCGGTGGGAAAAGCCTATTCACGTGATATGGAGTCGGACAAGTGGACCAATAAGTATGATCGTTACTTCGAGAAATACTCCAAACGTTATTTCGGACCACATTTTGAATGGCGCTGGTTCAAATCGCAAGGCATTGCGGAATCAAACCTGAATTCTGATGCTTCCAGCCCGGTCGGTGCGGTAGGTATTATGCAGTTAATGCCCGCGACCTATGAAGAAATCCGCCAGGAAAATCCAACCTTTATTGTGATCAACGAACCGCGCTGGAATATAGCCGCAGGAATTTTTTATGACCGCCAGCTGTATCGAAAGTGGCGTAACCCAATGCCAAGTGAAGAAAGGCTGTTTCTGGCTTTTTCCAGTTACAACGCGGGTTATGGCAGGGTGCTGAAGGCGGTGAAACGAACCGGCAAGGAAGACTATTCCTGGACTGAGGTTAAAAAATACCTGCCTGCTGAGACGCGCGGTTATGTTGCCCGTATCGCTGAGTTAATGGATGCGTCAGACCGTCATCGCGAAAGTGCACTACGGCATCTTGCCGATCTGTTTAACTGATCATTGTTTTGGGTAGATGCCGGCAGGTTTTGACAGTAACGAAGAGTATATCCAGGCGGTTCTGCCTTCACCGGTGATGCCAATATAAGTCCAGCCATTGTGTACGCGCAGTGGGATCACCTGCTGACCTTTTTCGAGTGTTTTAATGATTGGATAGCTGGTGTCCGGACCGCTTCGAATATTGGCGCGTTCAACATTTACCTGCTGTGTGTCCCCAAGTATTGACCAGTCAGACTGGAGTAATAGCTGTATCGTGCTCTGCGCAAGATCATCGTTTTTGGCGAGCAGTTCGAGTAATGTTTCGCGCGCCGGTTCATGTTGCTTGAGTGCCGCAGAGATGTACCAGCCCAGTGCAATCGACGGATTTTTTTCTACTCCCTGGCCCTGAAAGTACAAATCCCCGAGTGCATAATGCGAGTTGACATCTCCATTTGCAGCTGACTTGAGCCACCAGTTGAAAGCAGCTTTATCATTGATGCTTAAACCGTAACCGTTATGATACATCCAGCCGATATTATATTGCGCATTGCGATCGCCCTCGTCGGCCAGTGGCTTCCAGATGCAATAGGCGATAGCGTAATTTCCCCGCTGCATCGCCGTGCTGGCCTGATGGTGCAGGGATTCGACCTGAGCCGTGTCGCTATGCAATACCTGGGCGGATAGAAGGGGCGGGTACAGGGAAAACAGAAAAATCAGGTAGATAAGGCCGATAGAGGGACCCTTAACGGATCTTGGAAAGTGCAATATCATATTAATCATGAGTATGAAATATTTCTCTTAAGCATTTGAATTTATAGAGAATACGCTAGTATAAATCTGTGGGATTGTTATATTATCTATTATCTTGCGGGTATTATGGTGAATGCCATTATATTTTGAAACTATCGTCTTAGACGTGCCTGGATAGTTCATGGAGCCCGCTCAGAGCTGTCAATAGACATTTAGTATACACATTTAGGTAGATTGTCGCGTGCCAGTAGAACAAATTAAACATTACAAAAAGACGATGCGCCTGGTTTTTAGTAGTGAATCGTTAGAGCTGCTGTATCAGCAGTTTCAGCAGAAACGTGGCCGTAGCACAGGGATATACGCATTGACCGCGCTCGTGGTTATTAACCTGTCGTTTGCCTTTCTTGAATACTGGATACTGGGGTTGAGCTCCACTCTTCCACTTTATTCTTATCTGGCGTTAGCCATGACTTCTGTGCTGGTTATTCTGTTTAGTACCATCAGTAGCAGTTCCTCCGCGTTAAAAGCCAGAGTCCTTCTCCCCGGAGTCGTTACCCTGGTCGTGCTGCTAGGGTCGGTTTATCTACAGGAATACCGGCTCTATCATGCGATCGAAATTGTGTTGCTGGTGGTCTGGCTGGGTAGCCTGAATATCCTCGGTTTCAGGGTTTCGGCGGTATTGGGCCTGGTGGCGATAGCGCTCTTCACTACTGTTGCCTATCTTTCCGGGGCGACAGACCTCAAGTTATCCGGGCTGCTGGCGATGCTGGTAGCGACCTATGCTCTGGCACTTTACCTGGCCTATATGCTGGAGCGCTTAAGGCGCTTGATGTTTCTGACTAATCAGTCATTGCAGGATGTTTTTAACCGCCAGGAAAACTGGGCATATACCCTGATAGATCTGGATATGTCTTTAAGCGGGATACTGCAGTTCGGTGAACTGGTTGCTCGGCTGATGGAAAACATGAAAACAGTGATTAGATACGACTCGTTTGTACTTACTGCACTGGAGGGAAAGGGGCCAAAGCCGGAAGCTGATCTGATTGAGGGTACTTTGTTTGAACAGGAAGATAATACGCTGTGGTCAGACGATCTATTAACCAA
>JACNJF010000199.1 GCA_014382695.1 Gammaproteobacteria bacterium
CAATCAGCTCTGCGGACAAGGGCTTATGGGGTTCAGGCAAAAATTCGACCTGAAGTCAGGCCATTACACAAAGAGTTTACAAATATTATCACCTGTTTCAGACGTAATTGCCTGCGAGATTCTTATTCCATGGTTTAGGTTTGAATACTAGCTCAGTAGCGATCAATGTCTGATTGAAAATCCCTGTCTACAGATATTAACAATTAATTGCCAGGCAACTCTTTCAATCCTGGCACCTTCGTGCATGAGATGAGTCATTCAAATCACTGGTGATTTATTTGTCTCCTTTTCGGGACCTCATCTGGGCTTCAACCGAGATTTGCCAGTCGGTGATATCTTCTTCGTAGTCGGACAGCCTGGCTTCCAGTTCCTTGATGCGATCAATGGCCGCTTTGATAATTAGCGCCTCGGCTGGGCGCGATTGTACAGCAATTACCTTTAAATTCTCGATCAGGTCAATCATCATCTTTCATCAGTCTCTTCAATCAATTTTAGTCGATTATCTATTATCTTCCGATAATTGTAACCAAATAAGATCTATTTGAAGTTGAAAACGATACAACTACTGCATCAGGTGAAAATTTATTGTATTGGGTGAATTGAGCGGGACGTGTCTTTTTGTTTCAATTGGCCATTTGCTGACTCCAGAAAACATAACAAGTTCACCGCTTAAGCCATGCAGGTTCAGGGCCTGGCTCGTGTCTGTCTTTCCTGGCGTCGAATCATAATGTACGCTCTGATATCCATGAATGGGGTTCCTTGAATTCGTGCTGAAGCAAATTTTTCCCACAAAAAAGCCCTGTAATTCAGCTTAAATTACAGGGCTTACAGGTCTTTCTATCGAATCCTTAGAGAACCGGCCTGCTCAGAAGCCGGTTTTTTAGCATCACGAATTAACCGGATTTAACCCAGCTTTGCCTTGATCGCGTCGATAACGGCATCGCTGGAAGTTGCGGTGACGGTTAACAGCATGCCTTCTTTGGCATAAAAATTGGCCAGAGGAGCAGTTTTCTCGTTGTATACATCCAGACGGTTGCTGATTGCGGCTTCGGTTTCGTCGTCACGCTGAACAACTGCGCCACCACAGGCGTCACACTTGCCTTCAACCTTGGTCGGGTTGGATTTGGTGTTATAAATGGCGCCACAGCCGGTGCAGGTACGGCGTGTGGTAAGGCGATCCAGAATAACGTCGCGTGGCACATCGATGTTGACCACGAAATCGAGCTTTTCGCCCATTCCGGCTAATAAAGTCTTGAGCGCTTCCGCCTGTGGAATAGTGCGTGGAAAACCATCCAGCAGATAGCCACTTTTGCAATCGTCTTCCTTCAGACGATCTTTCATGATACCCATGATCAGGTCATCAGACACCAGGTCACCGGCTTTCATGGCTGCTTCGGCTTTTTTGCCCAGTTCGGTGCCTGCTGCGACTGCACCACGTAAAATGTCGCCGGTAGATATTTGAACAGATCCGTCCATTTTAGTTAATAATTTGGCTACGGTACCTTTACCAGCGCCGGGAGCGCCTAACAGAATTAGCTTCATGTGCTTTCCTCAAAGTGATGTGCAATTAAAAATTCTGGGCGCATTGTGGACAGCTACGCCATTGATTTCAAATTACATTTATTGATTCTTGCATTAAAAAAGCCTGATCAGGGATCAGGCTTTGTGTTTGCTGCAGTGGTTTGGGTCGGGCTTAGTGATCGCCCATCGCCATGTTGATGTAGCCGGTAGGGCACACATCCGCGCAGATATGACAACCGATGCAGCGAGAGTAATCCGTGAACACATAACGTCCCAGTGTGGATTCGGTCTTGCTGGTACGGTGTACCGCATCCTGCGGGCAGTAGATTACGCAGTTATCGCATTCGAAGCACATGCCACAGCTCATGCAACGGTCGGCTTCCTTTACCGCGTCGGCTTCGGCCAGTCCACTGAAGCGCTCTTCATAGGAGTCGATGACATTTTCGGCCTTGATGAACGTTTCAGGACGCAGATTGCGCGGTGTATTGGCAAAGTGACCAAGATATAACTTGTCGGCCGGAATGATTTCCTGTGACGAGCGGTCTTCGTAATTGTGTACCGCGAATTTTGAATTATCGGTGCCCCAGTCTTCCTTATGCGGATAGGCTTCCGGCTGCAGGGAGGTTTCCTGCAGTTTCTGTAACAGATCAAAGTGATGCACATCCACTTTCGGGCGTTTGCTGTTTTCGGTTTTGGTCAGGTAATGATTGATACTCTCGGCCGCGACGGAGGCCTGACCAATCGCGGTCGTGAGCAGGTGAGGGCGCACGATATCGCCAATCACGAACAGGCCCTGTTGATTCGGTACCTGAAAGTATTTGTCGGCATCGATCAACCCGCGTCCGTTATCGAGTGATTCCATACCGGTCAGGTCGCCACCCTGTCCAATCGCAGAAACGATCAGATCGCATTCGATGTCATGTTCAGAGTTTTCGATAACTTCCATTTTGCCGGAACTCCAGTCGGCTTTGGATACGCGTAACGCGATGGCACGACCGGCGTCATCCTGCACCACGGCTACCGGGATTAGACTACCACGCAATTCTACCCCTTCACGTTCTGCCGCTTCCACTTCATGCAGCGCTGCCGGCATTTGATCCACCGGACGACGGTAGGCCAGAATCACTTCTGCGCCTTCTTTCTTGGCGGTGATGGCAACGTCCTGAGCGGTTTGATTGAGAATAACATTCTCGGGACGATCGTTTTCGTGGGTGGTTTCGATATGTCCGAGGCGGCGTGCGACGGAGACCACGTCCATCGCGGTATCACCACCACCGATAACGATAACTTTTTTGGTAACCGCTTTCAGGCGACCATCGTTATAGGCATCCAGAAACGCGACACCGGTAATACAGTTGGGCGCATCCCCACCAGGGATTGGAATATTTCGTCCGGCCTGTGCGCCAATCGCGATAACCACCGCATCGTAATCTCGACGCAGGTCATCCATGCTGATGTCTTTACCGACAAAGGTATTCAGACGCACTTCGACGCCCATATCCAGGATGCGCTGAATCTCGTGATCCATCACATCACGTGGGGTGCGATAACCGGGGATGCCATAACGCATCATGCCGCCGAGTTTCTGATGACTGTCAAATACGGTCACGGCATGGCCCTGACGGCGTAACTGATAGGCGCAGGCCAGACCGCCGACGCCACCACCGATGATGGCGATGGTTTTACCGGTATCGGCAGCATCATTTTTAAACTTCAGGTTTTTTTCACGCGCATTGTCACCGATGAATTGCTCGACCGAGTTGATGCCGACAAAATCTTCGACTTCGTTACGGTTGCAGCCTTCCTGACAGGGGGCAGGGCATACACGACCCATGATGGCTGGGAACGGGTTGGCATCGGTGGAGCGGTAAAACGCGTATTCAAATTTGTCGATATCAGAAGTGGGCTTCTCGATACCACGCACGATACTGAGCCAGCCTCTGATGTCTTCACCGGAGGGGCAGCTACCCTGACACGGCGGTGTACGGTTTACATAAGTCGGGCATTTATAAGTGGTGTCCTGTTCGAAGATTAGTTCACCCATTGAACTGTAGGTGTAATCCCCATCTTTATAACGTCTAAAAGTATGCTCAGACCGTGCCATGAAAAAAACCTCTGTTTATGTACTGTTGATGTACTGTTTATATTTATTGAATCTATAGTTAGCCGGATATCTTAAAACAAATCAAACGCATTAGATAATGGATGTGAAAAATACCAGTATTAATGGATTTTATTCTCCCTGAATGGTGATCATGATACGACGTGCAGCGGCATCATTACGGTGTTCGCACAGGTAAATACCCTGCCAGGTGCCCAGCCCCAGTCGACCATCGATTAGCGGTATGTTCAGACTGCAGCCGAGTAAACTGGCTTTAATATGCGCGGGTAGATCATCCGGGCCTTCATCCCGGTGGCGATAGGAAGGGTGGTTTTCAGGCACCGAACGATTGAAATGATTTTCAAAGTCTTCGCGCACCGTAGGGTCAGCATTTTCATTAATCGTCAGTGCGGCTGAGGTATGCTGAATAAAAATATTCAGCATACCGACCTGGATGTTTTTCAATTCCGACAATTGCTGTAAAATTTCAGCCGTTATCAGGTGAAAACCTCTTGACCGGGGCTTGAGGGTGATTTGTTTTTGAATCCACATGGTTTTTAGTCTATCTATCCAGTCGCTCTCGATAAAGCAGTTTTTGCCATTTTTAACGGCGCAAACCCGGCTGCTTCGAAACGGGAAAATAAAACTCCGGTTGTTCTATAAATTGAGCTAATCAATTCGATAATTAGCGGTTTTGTTCCATTAATGATTCGGTTATCCTGCTATAACCAAACAATACCTGTGGTTTTTGCTTTGAAACACTCAACTAATACACTCAATCCTGCCCAGTTCAAGCTGGTGCGTTATTTTTCATTTGCCAGTATTACCATGTTCGTGCTGGTGGCACTGGCATTTTCCTATTTTATAACCCAGCAAAGCATTTTTTTTAACGAAGTTCAGAATCAGCAGATTCAGAAAATCAATAGTCTGCAGGCATCGTTTGCCCAGCAGCAACAGGACGTTTCGCGACGTGATCTACTGGCTATTCATGAATCCGGTAATGTTAATCTGACCCGCCTTTTTGCAAACTCATTGTGGACCGAGTATATGGCGCCTTTTGTTAGAGAGGCGGCAAAAATTTCGAGCGATCACTGTGATGCCAAAAATGGTTCCGGCCAAAAAGATGGGTTAAATCAGTACAGCGATAACAGCGAGTGCTTTATTGAGGTGGGTCAACGCATCCTGCAAATTCCAAGCTTCGGTGAAATCAATAAGAAAGTCTTTGAGTCGATGCAAAAAAGTACCGTTTTCAAGATCAAGGTGTTCGATTTAAGGGGGGTCACGGTTTATTCGTCGCAGCATAGCCAGATTGGCGAAAGTAAAATGGATAATAAAGGCTGGCAAAGTGCTGTCGCAGGGATACCGGCCAGTGAATTGACTCACCGCGATACGTTTAGTGCGTTTGAAGGTGTGGTAGAGGACCGCGATGTCATCAGTAGTTATTTGCCGGTGTATCAGCCTGGCAGTGATGAACTGGTCGGGGTGTTTGAAGTTTATTCAGACGTTACACCCTTTCTCAGACAAATAAAACTGACCGCAGATAAAATGGATGCCATCGCCAGAAATAACCTGAACCAGGTGGAGATCGAAGCCCTGTCCAATCAGGCCAGAGTCGAGACTTCTTCAGGGTTGATGTTGATGATTATATTTATCCTGCTGCTGGTGTTGTTCCTGTCACTATTTTTTATCGTTTTACGTGCCGATCGTATCCTCGCGGTACAGGCGGAGGAGCGCGAAAAAGCTCAGACACAGCTGGCCCAGGCTGAGAAAATGGCCTCGCTGGGGCAGATGGTGGCAGGCGTTGCGCATCAGTTAAATACCCCGATCGCTTTTTCCCATAGCAATATCAGCCTGATCAAGTCATCCATGCGTGCCTATGATCCGGTGCGCAAAATTTACATGCGACTGGCCGATTATTTTTCTCAGCATGACGATGATCAGGTCGCAATCAGGTTGCAGGGCAATCGCAAAAAAATGATTAGCCAGGCATCGATATTACCTGAAATCAGTACGGTTGAAGGCATGCTGGATGATACTCTAAATGGATTAGAGCAAATGCGCGAACTGGTTGATAATCTGCAGGCTTTCACCCGTCTGGATAGAGCGAAAACCTCACTGTTCAATATTAATGAAGGATTGAAAAATGTAGTGTATATTGCTCGTAGTGTCATCCCTACTGGCATTCATGTAGTCGAGAGTTATGCGGAATTACCTCTGGTGCGCTGCAACCCTTCTCAACTCAATCAAATATTTCTCAACCTGATCAATAATTCGGCACAGGCGTTAAGTGGCAAAGGTGAAATATTGATCAGTAGCCAGCTGAGTGATGATTTTGTTGTGATCAGGGTTCAGGACGATGGCCCCGGCATCAATGCGGAAGATTTACCCTATATATTCGACATGTATTTCACGACTAAACCGGTTGGCGAAGGAACCGGTATGGGTTTAGGAATTGCTCAAACAATAGCTCAGGAACACGGAGGCGATATTACTGTTGAAAGTAGTCCGGGTAAAGGGACTGTTTTTAGCGTTAAACTACCAATTGATCAGCGCAGTGGAATTCGATAGAGTGCAAGTTATGACGAATAAGATGAAACCTAAAGCCCGCATCCTGTGTGTGGATGATGACCCGAGTATTTTACGGGCGCTGACCTGGGTGCTGGAAAAAGATTATCTGATTTCAACCGCTGGCAATGGCGATGAAGCACTTGAACTGATGAAAACGAATGACTTCGACGTTGTCATTAGCGATCAGCGCATGCCGGGTATGATGGGTGCCGATCTTCTCTACAAGGTACGCCAGATTCAGCCGCGTGCTGTACGTATACTGGTAACGGGCTATTCTGATATGGAAGCCATTCTGGACTCCATTAATAAGGGTGAAATATTCCGTTATATCAAAAAGCCCTGGAATATCACCGATCTCAAAAACACCGTCGCTGAGGCCGTTGAACTATTTCATCAGACAGCGGCGGAAGATATAGTCGCTATTGAGCAGGAACCGTTGGCAGAGACGATGATACTGCTGATCGATAACGATCCGGAAGTTATTCGGCTGGTAAAGGAAATTGCGCTGGATTCCAGTCGGGTGATCCAGGCTACCACCATCACCCAGGCCATGTCAGCGCTGGATCAGTCCGAAAATATCGGGGTTCTGGTAACCGACCTGCATGTTGAAGGGGTGGACGTAAGCCTGCTGCTAAAAATATTGAAAAGCAGAATTCCCGAATTAATGACGGTGGTGCTGTCTTCCCGCAGTGATAGTCAGGATGTGATTAACCTGATCAATCAAAGCCTGGTGTATCGCTTTGTATTTAAACCCGTGAGAAAGGGAGTGTTGAATCTATTGATTCAGTCCGCTCTCGAAAAGTATCACAGTCTGAAGCGAAATCCAGAAGCTGCCGAGCAGCGACGTCAGGGTCAAGGCGTTAATCCATCCGCAGCTGAGGATCATCAGGCCGTCGCGCAGCAAAACCTTGAGCTGATCGGCTCTATGCAACCGCTGTCCCAGTCAGCTCCTGCAGACATACCGAAAACCGTATTCCAGCGCCTCAGCTCTGTGTTTTCACGATTGCTGCGTAGCTGATTTACGAATTTCACGCCGCATCTGCTTTTTCGGATGGAAACCGATCAACAACGTTAACGCCGCACCGCTGATCAGTAAGATGCCCGCCGTCAGGAATGAGCTGGCAAAAGAACCGGTTTCCGCCTTCATCATTTCAGATGTCATGCTCATCACAAATCCACCTATACCCCAGGCGGTAAATACCAGTCCGTAATTTTTGCCGAAGTGGCTAATACCCCATAGATCCTTGGTAATGGCTGGAAACAGAGCCAGGTTCGCGCCATAGTTAAAACCGATAAAACTGGTCAGTAAAACCAGCAGCAGGGCATTGTCCGAGTTATTGCCGATCACTGAAATCGCACTAAACATAAGCACGGCCTGAAACAGGAAGAGTACTGCGAGGGTGTGCGCGCGTCCCCAGTGATCCGAAGCGATACCAGCGATGATGCGTCCTGCAGCATTGCCAACGGCAAGCAGGGCAACGGCCACAAAGGCCTGTTCTCCGAGACTGCTTTTGGCCATTCCCGCCACGCTCCCTATCACCATCAGGCCCGCGCCCGCACCGATGAAGTAGAGTAACCAGACTAGCCAGAAGGTGGGTGTTCGTAGCATCTGCATGGGGGGCATCGTACTGTCATGAAAGTCGTCCCGGCGCAGCCTGTTTTCATCATGTTCTTCACGCCGTTCGATAAAACCTTTCGCTGAATAGCCGGGCGGAGGGGTTAGCAGAAAAAATGACAGCAGCCCAACCAGAACAAAAAAACCAAGACCAAAGGCCAGCATGGCATCCTGCAGCCCCCACAGCACCAGCAGATAGGTGGCCAGAGGTGCGATATATACCGAGGCGAGACCAAAGCCGGAAACAACGATACCGGCAATTTTACCGGTTTTGTTTGCGGGGAACCATTTGAGTGCAGCAGGCGTAGCGGCGGAATAACCGAAGGCGATCCCGCTACCGACGAGTATGCCGAAGCCGACGATCCAGCCCCAGTAGGAAGTGGTCTGTGAAACCATTAGAAAGCCGAGTCCGACCAGCAGTCCACCGATAAAGGCGGTGACACGTGGTCCAAATCGATCCTGTACCATGCCAGCCACAATCATGGTGCAGGCAAACACCAGACAGCAGACCGCATAGGGGTCATTTAATGAAGCCAGATCCCAGTTGAAAGCACCAGCTCCACCGCTTTCTATAGACTGGCGGATGGCGCCTTTAAAGATACTCCAGGAATAAAGTACGCCGAGGGCCAGATTGATGCCTGTGCCGGCGCTGATGACCAGAAGCCCATGGTCTTTCATTTTGTCATACATAGTCTTTCGTTTAAAAACCGAGTCATAGAGAGTAATAAAGTTTAGCTGATCG
>JACNJF010000136.1 GCA_014382695.1 Gammaproteobacteria bacterium
CTAACGAGTAATTGATCGTTGCAAAAAACGTATAACGGCAAAAAACAGTAATGTCGGTAATAGCCGTGATAAAACGTCTTTTCCTGACACCCATGCGTGGGGTCATCGGTGGCATCAAAGTCCAGAATCAGTTCCTCTGGTGGTGCATCAAAAGAGGCGATAAATTGATCCAGGAACACCTGATGTATATCGATCATGGTCTGTCGATTCATGCGATTTTCGAGGCGGCAAAGTGTGGACTGACTGGCCAGCACTTCATCGCGATTCACGGCCGTTTGTAGCGCCGGGTCAAGTCGGAGTTGTTGATGATCGTTAAGATCTTCATAGCCCAGACAGAGACTGTAAACCCGCTGGCTGAGCAAACTCAATTGCGAGTGTTTTATCTGATCCTGGTCACGCGGGTCGGTGAGAACCTGATCAATGGCCTGGAGTAACCCTGGCTTTTTATCAACCCCGCGCAGTAACAGGACGCCACCTGAAAACTCAACCTCAATTTTACGTCGTTTTAAGGCTGGAAATGAGAAGGATTGTTGGGTACAGTTTGACATAGGCGGTTCCTTGTTCGATGACAGTGTAAGCAACTGAATTATATCGAAATATCAGGGAATTGCCTTTTTTATGCGTGAAATATTCAGGTTAGGCCGTCCCTGGCCACCGGGTATAAGCGCGTCCCTGTGCAAAAAAAATGCACCGCGAGCGGTGCATTAAAAAGAGGGTATGACGTTTTACTAAGTTGTTGCTTATTCTTCGATCGTTCCGCCGTTGGCTTCACAATCGGCTTTGGTTGCTTTTACCCAACCCTGACCTTTACAGGCGTTTTGACCAGTACAGCTGGAGGTTGCTGTTGCACAGGCACTGGTGCCTTTGCAGCTGTTGCCACCGACGCACTTGCCAACTTTATGTGCTGCTGCTGATGCATTCATCGGAGCAAGAGCGAACATCGTCGCTGCCGCAGCAGCCAGAGCAACACCAGAAATCTTTTTTGCAGTTATCATTAGAGTTTATCCTCAATTATATTTGGTTAAATTGTGACATGGAATTTGCCATATACAGGGACTTAGAGAGAGCGAATTTTTGGAAGTTCAGTCTCGCATAAAAAATTTTTTTAATTTTTTTATGTGATTGGTTTTTTGAGTATGAGTATATCGCCCCGTTGTATCAGTTCGATATTTTTCAGAATATTCATACCCAATAGTATTTCATTGCCTGTTAATCCCGGGTTCAAACTGGCCTTTACCTGATTGAACTCGATCTCGCCCATCTTCAAGCTACTCACTATTGTACTATAGGCTTCGCTAATTCCATTAGCAGTTTGTACCGAGAATCGAAGTCCTTTTTCAAGTTGCAGTGCGTTGGCCAGTTTCAGCGGGATACTGGTAGTGGTGGCACCGGTGTCGACCAGAAAGGTGACTTCCTGACCATTGATTTCGCCATTAAACAGGTAATGCCCCTGACGGTTGCGGGTCAGTCGGACTTCCTGAAAAGTGCCCTGACGTACAGTCTGAACCGACTGGTTCGGATTCAGCTGATTTTCCAGCAGGCGGTCGAATAACAGAGCGAGCATAAAAAAACCGATAATCCAGCCCAGCCAGGTAAACGTATTGCCTAATTTTCGAGTAGAATGTGGCATATTTATACTATCTGTGGTTGTAAGGCCATAATTCAATAGCCCTAATCTTAAAGAGAAGCTAGATGTCTGGAAACAGTTTTGGAAAGTTATTTGTGGTGACTTCGTTTGGTGAAAGCCATGGCCCGGCGATTGGTTGCATTGTTGATGGCTGCCCTCCGGGCATGGAATTATCGGCTGCCGATCTACAGGGGGATCTGGATCGACGTAAACCGGGTACCTCGCGCCATACCACGCAGCGGCGTGAAGATGATGAAGTGCAGATTCTGTCGGGTGTGTTTGAAGGCCGGACTACCGGCACACCGATTGCTTTGCTGATTCATAATAAGGATCAGCGCTCGAAGGATTACGGCAATATCATGAATCAGTTCCGTCCCGGACATGCCGACTATAGCTATACCCAGAAATATGGTTTTCGTGATTACCGTGGCGGTGGACGTTCATCGGCCAGAGAAACGGCTATGCGCGTCGCGGCTGGTGGCATCGCCAAGAAATATCTGGCTGAGCGTTACGGCATTCGCATCCGTGGTTATCTGTCCCAGCTGGGGCCGATCAAGCTCGAACTGAAAGACTGGAATGAAGTGGCTAATAATCCGTTTTTCAGTCCGGATGCGAGCAAAGTTGCGGAACTTGAGAGTTATATGGATGCGCTACGCAAGGAAGGTAATTCGGTTGGTGCACGTGTCACGGTGGTGGCGCAAGGAGTCCCTCCGGGTCTGGGTGAACCGATTTTTGATCGCATCGATGCCGATATCGGGCATGCGATGATGAGTATCAATGCGGTGAAAGGTGTCGAAGTGGGGGCGGGCTTTGGCTGCATCGAACAGAAAGGCACCGAGCATCGCGATGAAATCACACCTGAAGGTTTTCTGTCGAATCATGCCGGTGGCACGCTGGGTGGTATTTCTTCCGGACAGGATATCGTGGTGCATATGGCACTGAAGCCGACTTCCAGTTTACGTCTGCCGGGACGCTCGGTAGATATCAATGGCGAAGCGGTCGAAGTGGTAACGCTCGGACGCCATGATCCCTGTGTTGGTATCCGTGCCACGCCGATTGCGGAGGCGATGCTGGCGATGGTGATCATGGATCATATGCTACGCCACCGTGCGCAGAATGCGGACGTTGAGTGTACTACGCCGGTGATCCCTGCTGGTCATTCCTGATTCGGCACGGCTGCGTTTACTGATGCGATTTTTTATCACGTTAATATCGGCTCTGATACTGCTGTTGAGTGCTGGGTGTAACCGACAGCCGGAATACCAGAGTCGTAAGACGGAGGTATTTCCAGCGGTGATGATGAAGTATGCGGCGCTGTATCAGGTTGATGGTTTGCCGGTCAGCCCGGCTTTTTTTCAGGGGCAGTGGACGCTGGTGATCTTTGGTCAGGGCGATTGTCCTGCCACATGTCAGGAAAGATTGGCACTGATAAATAACCTTGAATCAGTGAAAAAACTTTTTGTCATCATCGATCTGGCGGAGCCTGATCAGATGCGCAATCTTAAGCGGATGTATCCACAGGTGGCCATCAGTATGGGCACGACCGCTGTTTCCTTTGATCGGTTTTATGCCCAGTTTAACGATGAGTTTGCCGATGAGGAACAAAAGCAGGCACGTATTTTTCTACTGAGTCCGGCAGGTGTATTGTCTTACTGGTTGTCCGCAGAAGAAATAAGTAGTGCTGACATTCAACAGGAAGTACAGATGCTGCTGGCAACCTGGAAATGAAGATGCTGTTAAGCACTTTACTGGTGCTGATCGCGCTGTTACATGTCGTCTTTATGCTGCTGGAAATGCGGTTGTGGACACATTCCGCCGGGCGCAAAATATTTAAAACATCGGTTGAATTTGCCGCTTCCACGAAAGCGCTGGCCGCCAATCAGGGGCTGTATAATGGTTTTCTGGCGGCTGGATTAATGTGGAGCGCTTACTCTGAGCAGACTTCGCTGCAGCTGTTTTTTCTAGGCTGTGTTTTTATTGCCGGTGTGTTCGGGGCGATAAGCGTAAGCCGGATGATTTTCTGGGTGCAGGCGTTTCCAGCGATGCTGGCACTCATTCTGTTAAGCCTGAATGGTTGGACCTAACGATGAAAAAAATGGTATTGATAGTTGTGGCTGCTGTGTGGATGCTGGGCTGCACCGAAGAACAGCAAAACAAAATTTCACGTTATGGTGTGACCTGGCTGGAAGGCAATTATAAAGTGACCTATGCCGATGGCAATCATGTCAAAAGCTGGCTGGTGATCGATGGCAAGGTGACCTCGGAAGCAGAAAAAGGTTACTATTTTTTCTGGGTGATGGAGCAGGGGAAGAGGCGTTACGTGCAAACCCCGATTGCCCGAACCTATATCGAAGAAGTCGAATAATTTTATTTAAGGCGCGAGCGCATGCAGATTTTACACTGGCGCCTTTCGCTGTTTTACTTTACCTATTTTGCCAGTCTGGGTGCGCTGATTCCGTTCTGGAGCCTGTATCTGGATGATCTGCAGTTTTCCGCGCTCGAAATCGGCCAGCTGATTGCGACGCTGGCGATCAGTAAGATCGTTGCGCCTTATCTTTGGGGCTGGGTGGCGGATCAAAGCGGATTTCACATCCGTATCGTACGCATTACTTCCTTATTATCGGTACTGTGCTTTTTGCCGCTGCTCTGGTTTGATGGGTACTGGAGTATGCTCGGCCTGATGCTGCTGTTCAGCTTCTTCTGGAACGCGTCTTTACCCCAGTTTGAGGTGGTTACGCTCGGCCATCTGGGTAAGGATCTACATCGCTATAGCCAGATCCGTCTGTGGGGTTCACTCGGTTTTATCGCCACGGTGGTCTTGCTCGGTGCGCTGTTTGTCTGGCTGCCGATCAAATGGCTGCCACTGATCCTGTTATTCGTGTTTGGGCTGATCTGGTTATCCAGTCTGCTGGTGCCCGAACACATTCAGCATGAGCGTTCCGGCAGTGATATCTGGCAGGTGATCAAACAGCCAAAGGTGATAGCTCTGCTGCTCACCTGTTTTTTCATTCAGGCCAGTCACGGTCCTTACTACACGTTTTTCAGTCTGCACATGGAAAGCCTGCATTACACGCGTTTTAGTATCGGCCTGTTATGGTCTCTGGGGGTGCTGGCCGAGGTGATCCTGTTCTTTTTTATGCACCATCTGCTGAAGCTGAAGCCAGCCGGGTTCTGGCTTTTTATCGCACTGTTATTAACCACACTACGCTGGCTGTTGATGGCATTCTTTTCTGATCAGCTGTGGGTAGTACTGATTATTCAATGCCTGCATGCGGCCAGTTTTGGAATGTTTCATGCGGCTGCGATTCATCTGGTGCATGATTTTTTCCCACATCATCGGGGTAGAGGCCAGGCGTTGTATGCCTCCTTCAGTTTCGGGGCCGGTGGTGCGATCGGTAGTTTATATGCTGGATTTCTGTGGGATAAAGTGACACCTGCCGTCACCTTCGCTGTCGCTGCAGTGTTCGCTTTTATCGGTATGCTGACGGCGTTGAGGGTCAGCTATGCGGCCGCTGCGACAACCGAATAGCTGGGTTTATCGTTTACTGGTATTCGAAGCTCTGTGTGCGTAACATCGTACCATCCTGATCCAGCGTATTCACGCTCCAGCCACCTGACCAGCCCGGGCTCAGGGCTTTATTGCTCCACACTCTCCAGCGTGGGCCACCCACGTCGAAGGATTTTTCAAACAGTACCTTATAGTTATAAACCCACTGATGGGTGACGGTATGTCCCTGCAGATCGAGCAGTTCGGTAAAGTAGTTGATCTGGGTTTGATCGGTACTCAGCGTAATGATTTCATCGACCGGTTCGCGATCGACGATAGCGCTGCTGAATTGTGAACGTCCGACTTCAGCGGCATTCGCTACAGCGCTTAACAGCAGGGTGAAAAGTAGAAAAATATTACGGTAGATGTTTTGCATATGGGTGTCCTGAGGGTAGTGAGGGGATGACGCTAATATAACAACCGGAGCGGTCTGCTGCAGTGCTTTTTTCATCGATCTGGACTGCTTGAGCTGTGATTTAGTTTACGCTTTAAACTGCTGGATCATCTCCAGCATGGCCATCATTGCCTTCGACTGACTGCGATGCCTGTTGAGTACGATACCAAGCTGACGGCTGGACTGGAAACCTCCGATCTCGAGCGCATGCAGACTGCTGTCGAGCATGCCTTGCGGCAGGATGCTCCAGCCGAGGCCGACCGAAACCATCATCTTGATGGTTTCCAGATAATTGGTTTCAAGGTTGATCTTAAGTTCATCACGGATTTCGCTGAGAGCGAGTTCGATGGCTTCACGGGTGAAGGTGCCATGCGAAGGCAGCACGGCGGCATGGTGCACCAGATCCTGCAGGGTGGGGGAGGTGAGTTCGACCAGTGGGTGATCGGGCGCACAGGCGATCACCAGGCGGTCATCCCAGACCGGGATCAACTCCAGTTTGTCGGAGCTTGTAAACGGCAGGGTAACGACCGCTATTTCGAGCTGGTTTGTGGCAATCAGTTCACAGGCGCGCTCTGAATCCATGAAACTGAGATCGAGCTCCACCTCCAGGTATTGCGCAATAAAGGCACGTAAAATGGGGGGTAACCGATGCAGGCCGATATGATGACTGGTGGCCATGCTGAGCGATCCCATCGGGCTTCCCTCCAGATCGGCAATCTGCTGCCGCGCGATTTCCAGGTCGTGCAGTATCTGACGCGCCCTTGGCAACAGGCTGCGACCACTTTGGGTCAGCTGAAACTGTTTGCCATGGCGATCCAGCAGTTTGCTATTGAGTTGCTGCTCCAGGTGTTTGATACGCTTACTGATCGCAGGCTGGGTCAGGAAAAGTTGCTGTGCGGCGATCGAAAAAGAACCACTTTCCGCAACTTTGACGAAGGCCTGCAGGTTAGCGGTTTCTATCATAGAGGTTTGCATTCCATTTGGTAATAATAATCATGAAAAATATGAATTAGAGTTATTTTATAAATGAAGTTAGACTGCTCTGCAAGTTTAACTGAGTAATCTAGCAAGGTGATTTGATGGCCGCTTTAACACTTTACGACAAGGTATGGCAGCAACATGTAGTACGGCAGGACGATTACGGTACTGCCTTATTGTATATCGACCGCCATCTGGTGCATGAAGTGACTTCCCCGCAGGCCTTTGAAGGTCTGCTTATGAATCAACGCCCGCTGTGGCGCAAACAGTCTATTCTGGCGGTGCCGGATCATAATGTACCAACTACAGCGCGTAATCTGGGGATTACCGATCCGGTGGCTAAGCTGCAGGTCGATACGCTGGATCAGAACTGTGCAAGCTTTGGGCTGACCGAATTTAAGATGGATGATCGGCGTCAGGGCATCGTGCATGTGATCGGACCGGAACAGGGCGCTACCCTGCCGGGAATGACCGTGGTGTGCGGAGATTCGCATACCTCGACTCATGGCGCATTTGCGGCACTGGCGTTTGGCATCGGTACCTCTGAAGTTGAGCATGTGATGGCGACGCAGTGTCTGATCCAGAAAAAATCCAAAAACATGCGTGTCACTATCGACGGCGCGGTCGGTCAGGGTATTACCGGAAAAGATATCGTGCTGGCCATCATCGGCAAAATTGGCACGGCCGGTGGTAACGGTTATGCGATTGAGTTTGGCGGTGAAGCGATCCGTAATCTGTCGATGGAAGGGCGCATGACGGTATGTAACATGGCGATCGAAGCGGGTGCCAGAGCCGGTATGATTGGCTGCGATCAAACCACCATCGATTACGTCAACGGGCGTCCGTTTGCACCGCAACAGAAAGATTGGGATAGCGCGGTTGCCTACTGGAAGACCCTGCATACCGATGAGGGTGCCCGTTTTGACCGTGAAGTGGTAATTGCCGCAGATTCGATAGAGCCGCAGGTGACCTGGGGTACCTCACCGGAAATGGTGGCATCGGTGAATGCTGCTATACCAGACCCTGGCGCAGAACAGAATCGCCAGAAGTCAGAGAGTGTGCAAAAGGCACTGGATTATATGGGCCTGCAGGCCAACAGGGCGATCAATAGCGTGTATCTGGATAAGGTGTTTATCGGTTCCTGTACCAATTCCCGCATCGAAGATCTACGTGCCGCCGCTGCGATCGCCAGAGGCCGTCATGTGGCGCAGAATATCAAGCTGGCACTGGTGGTTCCGGGCAGTGGTCTGGTTAAACAGCAGGCCGAGAAAGAAGGTCTGGATCAGATTTTTCTGCAGGCAGGGTTCGAGTGGCGTGAGCCGGGCTGCTCCATGTGTCTGGCGATGAATGCGGATCGACTCGAATCCGGTGAGCGTTGTGCTTCGACTTCCAACCGTAATTTTGAAGGACGCCAGGGACAGGGCGGTCGCACCCATCTGGTGTCTCCGGCGATGGCTGCTGCCGCGGCCGTATGCGGACATTTTACCGATGTGCGCACGCTAGAATTATTAAATTAAAGATTGAAGTGAATGATGGATAAACGCTGCAGTGATCAGACTATTGATTGAGTTTGGAGGAAAACGTGGAAAAATTTCAGAAATTTACGGGTATTGTCGCACCGATGGATCGAGCCAATGTCGATACCGATGCGATCATACCCAAACAGTATCTCAAGTCGATTAAACGTACCGGTTTCGGGCCTAATTTATTCGATGACTGGCGTTACCTGGATTCGGGTGAACCGGGTCTGGACAATAAGGAAAGGCGGGTGAACCCTGCTTTCGTACTGAATAAAACGCCGTATAAATATGCCCAGATTCTACTTGCTCGTGAAAACTTTGGCTGCGGATCATCGCGCGAACATGCGGTCTGGGCACTTGCTGACTTTGGCTTCAAGGTCGTCATAGCGCCCAGCTTTGCGGATATTTTCTTTAATAACAGTTTTAAGAGCGGCCTGTTACCGATTGTGCTGAGTGTAGCGGTGGTCGATCAGCTGTTTCTGGAACTGGCCGAACACGAGGATTATCAGCTGTCGATCGATCTGGAAAGGCAGATTGTGAGTAATTCGGCCGGTATGGAAGTTCCGTTTGAAGTCGATGCTTTCCGCAAGCATTGTCTGCTCAATGGGCTGGACGATATCGGTCTGACGCTACAGCATGCTGATCAGATTAAGGCATTCGAACAACAGTATTATCAACAGTCCCCGTGGCTGGCTTAATCGAGGTTAACGAGTAATGGCAGCAAAAATTGCAATTTTAGCGGGCGATGGGATCGGCCCGGAAATCGTTTCTGAAGCGGTTAAGGTGCTGGAATGTCTACAGCAAAGCTATGCGCTGGATATCGAACTGGAACAGGCCGTTATTGGCGGTGCCGCTTATGATGAGTCGGGCAATCCATTACCGCAAAAAACCCTGGATTTATGCAAAGCAGCCGATGCGATTCTGCTAGGGGCTGTAGGCGGGCCACAATATGAAGCGCTGGAGCGAGATCTGCGTCCGGAAAAAGGCTTGCTCGGCCTGCGTGCGGAGCTCGAACTTTTTTCCAACCTGCGTCCGGCGCTACTCTATCCACAGCTGGTGAATGCTTCCAGCCTGAAGCCGGAAATCGTGTCTGGACTGGATATCATGATCGTACGAGAATTAACCGGTGGCATCTATTTTGGTCAGCCAAGAGGGATACGCACGCTGGAAAACGGTGAAAGACAGGGCTACAACACACTGGTGTATGCCGAGCATGAGATCGAGCGTATTGCGCGTTCTGCTTTTGATGTGGCGATGAAGCGCAGTAAAAAAGTCTGCTCGGTGGATAAGGCAAACGTTCTTGAAGTGTCTGAACTGTGGCGCGAAGTGATGATCCGTGTGAGTAAGGAATATCCGCAAATCCAGTTGTCGCATATGTATGTGGATAACGCTTCGATGCAACTGGTAAAATGGCCGAAACAGTTTGATGTAATCGTGACCAACAACCTGTTTGGCGATATCCTGTCGGATACGGCTGCGATGTTGACCGGTTCTATTGGCATGCTGCCTTCGGCTTCTCTGGATAAAAACGGTAAGGGCATGTATGAGCCGATTCACGGATCAGCACCGGACATCGCCGGCACCAATACGGCGAATCCGCTGGCTACCATCCTGTCGGTTGCGATGATGTTGCGTTATAGTTTGAATCAGCCTGAACTGGCCGTTTGTGTGGAGCAGGCCGTCAGTGCTGTACTGGATCAGGGTATTCGCACACAGGATATAGCCGATGGCGGGTCCTCGGTGAGTACCCGTAAAATGGGTGAAGCGGTGGTTAGCGCATTACAATTAAAATCAAAGTGAGACAACAAATGAAAAGAGTCGGTTTTGTAGGTTGGCGGGGTATGGTAGGTTCGGTGCTGATGCAGCGCATGTCTGAACAGAATGATTTTCAGAACATTGCGGAACCTGTTTTTTTTACCACGTCTCAGGTAGGTGCTGCAGGTCCGAATATCGGCAAGCCGGTAGCGGCGTTGAAAGATGCATCGAATATCGATGAACTCAAGGCGATGGATGCCATCGTTAGCTGTCAGGGTGGTGACTATACCAAGCAGGTGTATGAGGCGTTACGCACGACTGGCTGGAAAGGTTACTGGATCGATGCGGCGTCTGCGTTACGGATGAAGGATGATGCGGTGATTATTCTTGATCCAGTCAATCGGAATGTGATCGATCAGGCGCTGGATAACGGCAAGAAAGATTTCATCGGCGGTAACTGTACCGTCAGCCTGATGATGATGGCGCTGGGTGGGCTGTTGCAGAATGATCATATCGAGTGGATCAGTGCGATGACCTATCAGGCGGCTTCCGGTGCGGGTGCCCGCAATATGCGTGAACTGATCAGCCAGATGGGTAGTATCGAGCATTCTGTACATGATTTACTGCAGGACCCGGCTTCTGCCATCCTGGATATAGATCGTAAGGTGGCTGAGCATATTCGTTCCGCCGCTTATCCAACCGATCAGTTTGGCGTTCCGCTGGCCGGTAGTTTGATCCCCTGGATCGATGTGCAGCTGGAAAATGGACAGAGTAAGGAAGAATGGAAAGGCGGCGTCGAGACCAACAAGATACTGGGTAGGACCACAAATATGATTCCGATTGACGGCCTGTGTGTACGCATCGGCGCGATGCGTTGCCATTCGCAGGCGCTTACCATCAAGTTGCGGAAAAACATTCCTCTGGATGAAATTCATGACATGCTGGCGGCCGCGAATGACTGGGTAAAAGTTATTCCGAATGATCGTGCCCAGAGTATGCGGGAGTTAACCCCTGCTGCGGTTACTGGAACTTTAACCGTACCGGTGGGCCGTCTGCGTAAACTGGCGATGGGAGATGATTATCTATCCGCGTTTACGGTCGGTGATCAATTACTGTGGGGGGCTGCAGAGCCGCTACGTAGAATGATCAATATTCTTCTGGAAAGAAACAGCTGAACAACATAGAGCAGAAAAAATTAATGCAAAAAGTAAAATTCGCACTGACCCATGCCAGCGGAATGCTGGCAGAGGCGTTGCTGGAGCGTATGGCCGATGCCGGTATCAAATCTGAAAATATTGTTCTGCTTGATCAGGAGCAGCATGAGGGTGAGCGTATATCCTATGCGGGCAGCTTTATTACGCTGCAGGATCAGGACGCCTACGATTACGAAAACCTGACGGCGGTATTGCTGCTGGAGTCGGATCCGACTCTGCAGGGTCTGCTTCAGCATGCGGATTGTTATGTATTTAGTCATCAATTTGATCCACAAACACCGAATGTCCTGAGTGCAGAAATGTCGGAGCAGCATGCCTGGCCAGAGGCACCCTGTTTTATCCGGATGGCGTCTGCTGAACAGGCAACGCTGATTCCATTGTTAAAGATCATTCATACAGACTTTGGTTTAAAGTCGATAGATGTGGTGAATGTGGAGACGGCCGCAGCCTATGGCAAGGCCGGGGTAAAAGATCTGGCACACCAGACCATCAGCCTGTTAAATACCCAGGATGTGAAAAGTTCCGTATTTCCATTAGCGCTGGCATTTAATATGATGCCGCTAGAGGTTGAGGATGATGTTGAGTCAAGCCTGCTAACTCATCTACAGCTTGCGGGGGTTAAATGCAGTGCGCAACGGATGCTGGTAGCGGCATTTCATGGCCTCGCTATTTCGGTAATGTTAGAAACCGATCACGAAATCAGCATCGACGCGTTATCTCAGCAGTTTGGAACCTTATCAGGAGTAAAGGTATCACAGCAGTCCGTGAGTCCGATGACTGACTGCAAAGAAGGCTTCGATATCCATATTTCCGGACTCAGGCATCCACAAAAGGATGTTAAAAGGTTACAATTCTGGATAATAGCGGATTCGGTAAGAAATGGGCTTGTGCAAAATTATCTAAATACGATGGAAATTTTGCTAAAATCTCATTTGTAATCTATAGTTACGGGTACTTGTGAAAGTGCTTTCTTTAAAGTAAATTCTCTAACATAATGCTAGGTGACTGTTTGACAGGCTGTTAAATAGCGCTTAAATAATTAAATCCGGTGGGGAGTTTGGGAGACTAAACGTGCGTAAATTGGGACTTATATCATCGCTTTGGGCGGCGTTATTGTTTTTTCCGTTGACTGGTAATGCCCTTGGTTTGGGTGAAATTGAAATCAGTTCATTTTTGAATCAGCCTTTAAAAGCAGAAATACCCGTCATTTCCGCCCGTCCGGGTGAGGTCGATGATCTGTTGATCAGTCTGGCCAGTCGTGATGCTTTTCAGAAGGCAGGTTTAGACCGTCCTGCTGAGCTATCCAAACTACGTTTCAATGTAGAGAAATCAGATGATGGCCAGAGTGCCAGAATTCTGGTTTCAACTAAAACACCGGTGGTAGAGCCCTTTCTGAGTTTTCTGGTCGAGGCCGATTGGGCCAAAGGTCGAGTGCTTCGAGAGTTTACCGTGTTGCTCGATCCGCCTTCCTTTGCTCAGCAGGCTGTGGTGCCCGCGGCTCAGCTAGCACCCGAGCCACAGCAGCAGCAAGAACCTGCTTCAAATTTGATTGCGCGTAAAGCCCCTGCGCAGCAGCAGACCGCTGCTAAACCCGCAAATTCTCAGCAACTGGCTCCCGAGCCTATTGCGATGACTGCGGCGGCCACTGGATCAATGACTTCCGAGCAAATCCCTCTGGAATCAGCTCCTGTAATGTCTGCCAGTATGGGGTCTCCTTCTCAGGTCGTGGTCAATAGAGGCGATACCCTGTGGAGAATTTCATCTAATCTGAAAGATAAACAGCATAGTGTCGCGCAGATGATGCTGGCTCTACAGATGATGAACCCCGATGCCTTCGGCAATGACAATATCAATAATCTCAGGATTGGATCGGTACTTCGAATTCCTGACAGGGATATGATGAACAAGCTGAGCAAACAGGAAGCTCACGCACAGGTGCTCGATCAGAATGGTTTATGGGATGATTATCTGGCCAGAAAATCTGGCTCGACATCAAAGGGTACGCCTGGAGCGGTTGCTGGTGCAACATCTGGCGCAAAAAAGAAACCCACAGGTCAGTTAACTCTGGTAGCGCCAGGTGATGGAAAGTCAACGAATGCGAGTCTTAGCAATGAAGCCAGCAGCACTAATAGTAATCAGCTAAGAAAAAAACTGGCACTGGCCGAAGAAGAGCTTGAGGCTGCACGCCTTAAAAATAATGATCTCAACTCCAGAGTAGGAATACTTGAGCAACAGTTAAAGAAGTTTGAAGAGTTACAGAAGCTGGTTCAGATTCAGGATAATAGTCTGGCTCAACTGCAGCAATCAGTCTCCGACCCCGCTTCCGTCAAGATGCCTGAAAAAATGGCTCCGGTCGTAAAAGATATGCAGAAACCTCTGCCGGCTGAGGATGAAAAACCCACCAGTAAAATGATTACGGCTGCTGGTGAAATGATGGCGAATGATGGCCTGGTGAAACCAGTTGAAGCTAAACTCGCTATCCAGGATGGTGTCAAACCCGAGATGCCACTGCCACCGGTTAAAGCTGCTGAAAGTGGAGTAGTGCCTGCTCCAATTATTGTGACAGAAGTTTCGGGTCCGGTAATCGATGAAGGTTTTATGGATATGCTGCCCTCACTGGATGAACTGCTAAATGACCCGGTCATGCTGGGTGGATTAGGCGGTGTGCTGGCACTGTTACTGGGATTTCTTTTTCTGAAGAAAAAGAAGTCATCTGCTGATGAGGCCAAGAAAGGAATCACGCTGGAAGAACCTGAAGATCTTACTGACGATGACCCGACACCAATACATGTTCCTTCTGTTGCGGATGATGCAAATCAGGAAGACATGGGAACTGGCGAAACAGCGATCACACAAACCACCAAATTTAACGCTTTGGCAGACCTGCCCGAGTCAGAAGAGGCTGAAGAAGAGGAAGACCAGTTTGCTCGCACCGCCATTATCTCAGCAGAAGATATGCCTGAAATGGAGGATGCAACTGCAATTGCAGGTGAACAGGATGACGTGCTAAACGAAGTCGATGTTTATCTGGCCTATGGCCTTTACGACAACGCTGAAGATCTGCTCAAAGAGTCACTGGAAAACAGTCCGGACCGGGCAGATTATCGTGCCAAGTTGCTGGATACCTATTTTGCCACCAAAAATAGCGCTGCATTTGTAAAGGAAGCGACCCTGTTAAAATCTCTGGGAAAAGCGGCAAATCGTTTCTGGGATCGGGTTCAGGTTATGGGGCATGAACTGGCGCCCGAAAATGACCTTTTTTCTGGTGCTGAAGGCAAGCAGGTTTCTTTAGAAGAGCTGGCCTATGCCAAGCCAGCCAGTGCAGACTTTGATATCAGTTCAGATGACGACGCGCTCAACTTTTCAGAAACTGATTTCGATCTAAGTGGCGACAGTCAGACTGACAGTTTCGATCTTTCCGCTACCCAGCTAATCAAATCCACTGAAGGAGAGGAATCACCGGTTGATGAACTGGATGTCATCGATATAGATTTCCCCGAGCTGGATGAAGACGAAGAAGAGGATATTTCCGAGATAAATGATTTGTCGGGGTTATCGGATGAACCCGTCGAGTTGGAAATTGATGACTCAGATTCGACTGCCAGCATAGAAAATGTCGAGCAGGAGCTTAAGGTCGATGAGCTGGGTGACAGTGACGATCTTGATGGCTTCGATCTGGATGATGAAATTGCCGAAGAAGTTGAAGAAAAGCTAGCCGAAAAAGTAAACCCGGATGAAATTGATTTTTCTGATGAATCACTCAGCTTTGATCTGTCCGAAGAAGTTGATGAAATCGATGATGGTTTTGTTAATGTTGAGGATGTGACTTCTGACGACGAAGAAATTGATTTAACCGGAGAAGATGTTTCAGTCGTAGAAGAAATTGATATAACAGGAGAGGATGTTTCGGTTGTAGAAGAAATTCAACTTGACCCAACCCTTGGAGTGCCGTCTGTGGCAGGGGCATCTTTAGTGCAGCCTGAAGGAGATTCAGCCGAAGATATCGACGATGACGAGGTTGAATTCAGTTTTAATGACGACGTTTCTGAAGCTGTAGAAGTCGATGAGGATGAGTTGGATAATGCAACTCAACTGATGACAGCTAGCGATTTAACCACAGAATCTGGACTGGATGATGAAGATATCGGGGCCGAAATTCCGCTCGAAGAGGGACTGGATTTTGATATGTCTGATATCGATGAGGATGATCTGCAGACAGGTGGCTACACGCCTTCTGCTGAGGACACCTTATCTGAAGTCAAACTGCATGCAGATGATATTACCGAGTTTAAGCCGGCAGATTTTACGGGTGAGTTTGGTGCCATTGACGACCGTTTAGATGATGCCGCTATTGAAGTTGATACCCTGGCAGGACTGGATAAAACAGGTACTTTTGCTCCTGGCGACTTTAACGAAGAGTCTACTCAGGAAACTGCTGCAGCAGCCCGCAGGGAAATCGATGAGATCGATGACATCGAGGACTTGATGTTACCGGACGATGTCGATGAAGTTGGCACCAAGCTGGATCTGGCCAAGGCATTTATCGATATGGGTGATGTGGAAGGTGCGCGTAGCAGTCTGGAAGAAGTTTTAGTGGAAGGCACTGATGAGCAAATTGCCGAAGCAAATGAGTTAATCAGCCAGATCAATTAATAGTTAACAAGAAAATTTAAAAAGCCTGTTATGCAAGTAACAGGCTTTTTTATTTGCTTGACAGATTCTCAGGTTTAAATGTGAATTACAAACTGGTGCTGGGTATCGAGTACGATGGTTCGGCTTACTGCGGCTGGCAAAGACAGATTCATTGCCCATCGGTGCAGGCGGAACTCGAAAAAGCGTTAAGCTTTGTAGCCAATCAGCCAATCGAATTATTCTGTGCCGGACGTACTGATACCGGTGTGCATGCCTGTGAGCAAATCGCTCATTTTGAAACAGCAGTCGAGCGTAGCAATCGCTCCTGGGTGCTCGGTGCCAACTGCAGGTTACCAAAAGATATCCGCATAAGCTGGATTCACCCATCCGAATTAGATTTTCACGCCCGTTTTAGTGCGATTGCACGCAGTTATCGCTACATTATCCAGAATAGCGCGGTACCGAGTGCCTTGTTTCATAACAAGGTGAGCTGGGAGCACCGTCAGCTGGATGATGTTATCATGCACAGTGCGGCACAACAGTTGCTGGGTGAACATGATTTTAGTGCCTTCAGGGCATCAGGCTGCCAGGCACATTCTCCGGTTCGTAACATCGAGTTCCTGAACATTTCACGCCAGGGTGATCTCATTTATCTGGATATTAAAGCGAATGCTTTTTTACATCATATGGTTAGAAATATTGCGGGTAGTTTGATGGCGATAGGGCAGGGGCAATACTCTGTTGACTGGCTGCAGGACGTGCTTTCATCGGGAGACCGTCGGCTGGCGGCAAAAACAGCTTCCGCAGCCGGGCTGTACTTCGTTCAGGCGTTTTATCCAGAACGGTTTCAGTTGCCGCAACAGGAACGTAAGCCTGTTCTGTTTTAAACTGAGCTCAATTATCCTACTAGCGACTAAATAATTTATGTTTTCACCTGAAATGCCAAATCGAACCAGGATTAAAATTTGTGGAATCAAAAACGTGCAAGATGCGCTGCTGGTGGCGCGTTGTGGAGTCGACTCAATAGGGCTGGTTTTCCATCAGGCCAGTCCTCGCTTTATTGATATCGTCAGGGCCAGCGAAATCCGTCATGCTATCCCTGCTTTTGTGACGGTAACGGCCCTGTTTATGGATGAGAACAGTGAGTTAATCGAACAGGTGATTGAGCAGGTTAAGCCAGATTGCCTGCAGTTCCATGGCAGTGAGTCGCCCGCCTTTTGTGAGAGCTGGCTGCGGCCTTATATCAAAGCGATTCCAATGGGTGGAGCGATTGACGTTGAAGCCTATGCACAGTCCTATCCGACTGCGCAGGGTTTTTTACTCGACAGTAATGTGGCTGGACGTCAGGGGGGCTCGGGTGATACATTTGACTGGTCGAAGATCCCTTCATCGTTTCAATTTCCGCTTATCCTGGCTGGTGGTTTAACTCCGCAAAACGTGGCTGAAGCTATTTCGCAGGTTCATCCCTGGGCTGTAGATGTGAGTAGCGGTGTGGAAAAAATCAGAGCCGTGAAGGATGCCGACTTAATCAGACAATTTTGTAAAGAGGTTTTACGTGTCGACTGTGAGTACTGAATACATACAAGATTACTATAGCTATCCGGACCAACGTGGCCATTTTGGTAAATTTGGCGGGCTGTTCGTTGCAGAAACGCTGATGGGGCCGTTACAGGAGTTACGTGAAGCCTATGAAAAGTATGCCCAGGATGCAGACTTTCTGCGCGAATATGATGCCGATCTGAAACATTTTGTAGGTCGCCCCAGTCCGGTTTATTTTGCCGAGCGTTTAACTAGCAAGATTGGCGGTGCCCAGATCTGGTTAAAGCGTGAAGACCTGAATCATACCGGTGCGCATAAGGTCAATAATACAGTCGGTCAGGCGCTTTTGGCTAAGCGTATGGGTAAAACCCGCATCATTGCCGAAACTGGAGCCGGTCAGCATGGCGTTGCTTCTGCTACAGTCGCCGCCCGCATGGGTCTCGAATGCGTCGTCTATATGGGTGCCGAAGATATCAAACGGCAGACGGCTAACGTTTACCGCATGAAGTTGCTGGGCGCCACAGTGGTGCCGGTAACATCCGGTTCTAAAACCCTCAAAGATGCGCTGAATGAAGCGATGCGTGACTGGGTTACCAATATCGATGATACCTTTTATATCATTGGAACTGTTGCCGGTCCGCATCCCTATCCGGCAATGGTGCGTGATTTTCAGTCCATCATCGGTCGAGAGGCTCGCTCACAGATGCTGGAAGCGGCGGGCAAACTGCCGAATGCGCTGGTCGCCTGTGTTGGCGGTGGCTCTAACGCGATCGGTCTGTTCCATGAATTCCTGAATGATCGTGATATTGAGCTGTATGGCGTAGAAGGTGGTGGTGATGGTATCGAAAGCGGTCGCCATGCGGCTCCGTTGAGTGCCGGCGTGCCAGGCGTACTGCATGGCAATCGCACCTATCTAATGACCGATAAAGATGGTCAGATTATAGAAACACACTGTATTTCGGCTGGTCTGGACTATCCGGGTGTAGGCCCCGAGCATGCCTGGTTAAAAGAAACTGGACGTGCAATCTATACCTCGATTACCGATAAAGAAGCGTTAGTTGCATTCCATGAACTGACCCGAATGGAAGGCATTATTCCTGCACTCGAATCTTCGCATGCGATAGCCTATGCCACCAGGCTGGCCAGGGATAAATCACCCGATGAGATCATACTGGTCAATTTATCGGGTCGTGGTGACAAGGATATACATACCGTTGCCGAACTGGAGGGTATTACCGTATGAGTCGATTAAAAACGCTGTTTGATGCGCTCAGGCAAAAAAAAATAAAAGCGTTGATTCCCTTCATTACTGCGGGTGACCCTCAACCTGATTTCACCGTCACCCTGATGCATGCAATGGTTACGGCTGGAGCATCCATTATTGAGCTGGGGGTGCCATTTTCAGATCCGATGGCGGATGGCCCGGTGATTCAGGCAGCGGATGAGCGTGCTCTGCTACACCATGTCAGCCTGCTGGATGTAATCGAAATGGTGAAACAGTTCCGGCGGGATGATGTGCAAACCCCTGTGGTTCTGATGGGCTACCTGAATCCGATTGAAATCCTGGGATATCAGCGGTTTGCAGAACTCGCCTCGGCAGCTGGTATTGACGGTGTTCTGATCGTAGATATGCCGCCAGAAGAAGCCGAAGAATTTACTGCATTAATGACCCAGAACTCGATCAATACTATCTTTCTGATTTCACCCACGACAAGTGCAAAGCGGATCGAAAAAATTTGCCAGTTTGCTTCCGGCTACCTGTATTATGTGTCACTCAAAGGTGTGACCGGAGCGAATACGCTGGACGTCGATTCGGTAGCCCGAAAATTAACTGAGATCCGTTCTATCACTGATTTGCCAGTTGGTGTAGGCTTTGGAATTAAAGATGGGGAAACTGCCCAGGCGGTATCCAGAGTGGCCGATGCGGTGGTTGTAGGTTCTGCACTGGTCAAAAAAATGGCTAAATATCAGAACGATCAGGATCTGATGAATCAAAAAGTGTCGGGCATCCTGCGCGAAATGCGCAGCATGATGGATGCGGTATCGGAAAACTAATTTAATACTTTAAATACAGATATATCTATGAGCTGGTTCGAAAAATTACTACCTTCAATTCGCCCGAGTAGCAGTAGCGATAAAAAGAATGTGCCGGAAGGGCTGTGGGCCAAATGTAATAACTGCGATGCGATAATTTATCGCGCCGAGCTGGAACGTAATCAGGACGTTTGTACCAAATGCGACCATCATATGCGTCAGCCTGCGCGACGTCGGCTGTCGCAGTTTCTGGATAAGGAAAATAGAATCGAGATAGCCGCCAATATCGAGGCGGAAGATATCCTCAAATTCAAAGATGATAAAAAATACCGCGATCGACTCGCCGCCGCACAGAAAAGTACTGGCGAAAAGGATGCGATGGTGGTGATGAAAGGCTCTGTTAAAGGCGTAGAACTGGTTGCTGCGGCTTTTGAGTTTCGCTTTATGGGCGGTTCAATGGGTTCAGTGGTTGGGGAAAAATTTGTACAGGCGGTAAATACCTGTCTGGACAATAATATACCGCTGGTATGTTTTTCCGCCAGTGGTGGCGCGCGTATGCAGGAAGCTCTGATATCGCTGTTTCAGATGGCGAAAACCAGTGCTGCATTAACCCGTCTGTCACGCCGTGGTCTGCCATTTATTTCAATTCTTACGGATCCAACCATGGGCGGTGTTTCTGCCAGTTTTGCGATGCTGGGGGATATCCACATCGCGGAGCCCAAGGCATTGATTGGTTTTGCCGGTCCCCGCGTTATCGAGCAAACGGTTCGAGAGCAATTGCCCAAAGGCTTTCAGCGTAGCGAGTTTTTACTCGATCATGGTGCTATCGACATGATTGTCGACCGGCGTGAAATGCGTGATAAGGTCAGCTCGCTGTGCAGTATGTTGATGAATAAACCCGCACCCTGATCCATGTTTCTACAGGCGTCCAGTCTCATTCTGTTAGCACTGGGAATCTTCGTATTTGTCTATGTGGGTCATGTGATGGCCCGCAAGAAAGGCCTCAATCCAAGGTTCTGGGGTGTCATGGGTGGCCTGCTGGGTCCTCTGGTGATACCACTCATTCTATTCTCTAAACCCCACAAAAAGAATTCAGAATAATACGGCGATGGTCTGTTCATCTTATCCGGAATGGCTGTGCGGAGTAAAAGATTGATGCGTTTTGAAACCCTGCAGGGCTGGCTTGACTGGCAGCAAGGTCTGCACCCGAAAAACATTGAGCTGGGGCTTGAGCGTGTACAGCAGGTCTACCGGCGATTTCAGACCGGTCGAATTGCAGGCAAGGTTATTACGGTCGCCGGTACTAACGGTAAAGGCTCCACCGTCGCTTATTATGAAACCTGGCTGAAGCACGCCGGTTATAAAGTGGCCAGTTATACCTCTCCCCATCTTCTGCTTTACAACGAACGCATCAAACTGGATCTCGCAACGGTTTCCGATCAAAGCCTGTGTCAGGCATTTTCGGTTGTGGATGAGGCGCGTGGGGATATTTCACTCACCTATTTTGAGTTTGGTACGCTGGCCGCGTTATATCTGATCAGTCAGTTCCAGCCGGATGTGGCGATTCTGGAGGTCGGGCTTGGCGGTCGTCTGGATGCGGTCAATATCATTGATGCGGATCTGGCTCATCTGACCCCGATCGGGCTCGATCACCAGGACTGGCTGGGGCACACGGTCGATTTAATCGGGCGTGAGAAAGCCGGTATTCTGCGGCCTCAGGGGATGGCGGTCTGTAACTGCCCTGAACCTCCAGCGAGTGTCGTTGAACAGCTGCAGCGACTGCACTGTGACTACCTGATGTTTGGGCGGGACTATCAATACCAGCGGGTGAGCCATAATATCGTTTGCTGGAGCAGTAAAAAACGTCAGTTAAATATCAGCGTACCTTTAACCGGCGAACACCAGGCATTGAACCTGAGTGGGGTAGTGGCTGGCTTAGAACAGCTGGGTTTTCTGGAAGGGAAAGACGACGTTGCCCTGAGTGCAGGATTTGCTGCGGTCAAATGTGATGGACGCTTCCAGAAAGTCGAAAGTGCTTATCCGTTTCAGCTGTATCTGGATGTTGGGCATAATCAAGATGCCGCCAGAGTGCTGAGCCAGACCCTGAGAGACTTAAAGCCAGCGGGACGGGTGTATCTGTTACTGGGTATGCTGGACGATAAAAACCCGCTCACGTTTACTGCTGAACTGGCCTCTGTGGTTGATGAGTGGTGGTTGCTCGGACTGGACGGTGACAGGGGTATGTCGGCGTCTCGACTGGCGCAGAAAATTGATGGGCTGGCAGGCGTTACGCACCAGTTTGATTCGGCCGCAAACGCCTTGCGGGATGCCGTGTCAATCCTCAAAAATCAGGATATACTGCTGGTCACCGGATCTTTCAGAACGGTTGAAGCCGTGGCTTCAATACTTTAGTTTTACCCAACCGATTTAGAATTCAGTAAAAAATGGATCAGCAATTAAAGCAGCGACTGGTAGGTGCAGCAGTCATTTTCTCTCTAGCAGTGATTTTTCTTCCGATGTTGCTGGATGGCTCCGGAAGTCGCAATAAGACGCTCAAAAATGACATGCCACCTGCGCCGGATATCGGCTCTTATGAACTGGTGGAAGAAAAAGTTATTGAGCTTAAACGCAAGGCAGAAAAACTACCCCCTCTGGAACCGCTGATTGTCGATGAGGTGAGTGATCCTCCGGATATCCAGATTGCGCCAGCATCGGTTGAAGCTGAAACAGTCGTTAAAGCGGTGGTCGAAAAGGTGGTCGAAGTGAAACTTAAACCGCTCGTGTCAAAGCCGCCAGCTGCCGCTGAAACAGTCGTGGAACCGGTAGTAGAGCTTAAAGTGCCCGAAGTCATCGCCAGTAAACAGACGGGGGGCGAAAGCTGGGTGATTCAACTGGGCAGCTTTAGCGATAAAGACAAGGCCTATTCGTTGCGCGACCGAATGAAGAAGTCCAGTTTTGGTCCTGTTTTCACTGAAAAATTTCGCCATAATGGCATTCTCAGTTACCGGGTTCGAATTGGTCCTTTTATATCCAGGGATAGTGCCAGTGTGATTAAAAATAAGGTCGCTGCCAAATACAATATTAAAGGCATCGTGATGCCTTTTGAACAGTAGTGTTGCTGTTATCCTGCATGCCATGGTTTTAATCCAGTGCATGTATCTACCAACAGTCGTTCAGATTTCACTATTCCATAGTGTTAGTTTAAGGCTGCGTGTTAAAATATCCGATTTGATCTGTTAGGGGAATTGAATGGCCTGGTTTGATATTGCTATTTTGGCAGTAATCCTGATTTCTACGTTAATTAGTCTGGTGCGCGGGTTCGTCAAGGAATCGATTTCTTTAGCGACCTGGATAATCGCGGGTTTTATCGCCATTACCTATTATCTGGTATTGTCTGATTACCTGCTGCCCTATATCGACTCACCCACCATCAGTCAGGCGGCAGCTTTCGCAACATTGTTCATTTCAACTCTGATCGTCGGCGCCATTATCAATTATATGGTTAGCCAGCTGGTTTCAAAAACTGGCCTGAGCGGAACCGACAAGATGCTGGGAATGATTTTTGGTGCTGCGCGCGGCGTGCTCATCATTTCGATGATCGTGCTGTTTGCAGGGTTAACGCCGATGCCTTCTGAAAGCTGGTGGCAGCAATCGATTATGGTTGAGCACTTCAGAGAAATAGCGCTCTGGATTCAGGAGTGGATGCCACAGGATCTGGCTGGTCGATTTAAGTTCTAGAGCACTGGAAAGTGATCTTTTCATCCCTATAAAGAGTTGATTCAATGTGTGGAATAATTGGTATTGTAAGTAAGCAACCGGTCGCCCAGGTTATCTATGATGGCTTACTGGTGTTACAGCATCGTGGTCAGGATGCCGCAGGTATGGTGATCTGTGATAACAATAAATTACATCTGCGCAAGGACAATGGTCAGGTGAGTGATGTGTTCCAGACCCGTCATATGGTCAAGTTGACCGGTAATATGGGTATAGGGCATGTGCGTTATCCAACGGCCGGCTGTTCTTCTTCTGCCGAGGCCCAGCCTTTCTACGTAAACTCTCCCTACGGTATTTCACTTGCGCATAATGGAAACCTGACCAATGTAGAGAAGCTAAAAGCCGATCTCTACGCGGAGGATTTACGTCATATCAATACCGAGTCGGACTCCGAAGTGCTGTTGAATGTACTGGCACATGAGTTACATATCTGTGCCAGTCTTAAACTCGAAGTCGATGATATTTTTAAGGCGGTAAAATCCACCCATAAACGACTGGAGGGTGCCTACGCGGTCGTTGCGCTGATTACCGGCAAGGGTATTCTGGCTTTCCGTGACCCCTGTGGTATTCGTCCGGTGGTTTACGGGAAACGTCAGACCGACAGTGGTGTTGATTACATGGTGGCCTCCGAGTCGGTAGCCCTGCAGACTTCTGGGTTTGATCTGGTGGCAGATCTGAAGCCGGGTGAAGCCATTTTTATCGATAAAGAGTCGAATGTGCATCTCCGGCAATGCGCAGAGAACAGCCGTCTTTCACCCTGTATTTTCGAGCATGTGTATATGGCCCGGCCGGATTCCGTGATCGATGATATCTACGTCTATAAAGCGCGCCTCAGAATGGGCGTGAAGCTGGCACAAAAAATACTCAGGGAAAGACCGGATCACGATATCGATGTGGTGATTCCGATACCGGATACCAGTCGACCTTCTGCGATGGAGCTGGCGTTTCATCTGGGGGTGAAGTTTAGAGAAGGCTTCATCAAAAACCGCTATATCGGTCGAACCTTTATTATGCCCGGTCAGGTGCAGCGCGCACGTTCGGTCAGGCGCAAGCTGAATCCAATTGAAATAGAGTTTAAAGGTAAGAATGTGCTGCTGGTGGATGATTCCATTGTGCGCGGAACGACCTCTCAGCAGATTATCGAGATGGCGCGCGATGCAGGCGCTAACAAGGTCTATATGGCATCGGCCGCTCCTGCAGTGCGTTTCCCGAATGTGTACGGCATCGATATGCCGGCGGTTGAAGAGTTGATCGCGCATAATCGTAGCGATCAGGAAGTGGGTGAGTTAATCGGCGCGGACTGGATCATTTACCAGGATCTGGCTGATTTGATTGCTGCGGTGCAAAAGGGCAATCCAAAGATCACCGAGTTTGATTGCTCCTGTTTTAATGGCCGCTATGTGACCAATACGGTGAGTATTGAGTACCTGGATAAAATCAAGGCAACTCGGAATGACTCTGCCAAGAATCAATCCGAAGCTCAGCTGGTGGCCGGTATGGATTTACATAATAATGCCTGATGCTGGAAGCTGAGGCTAATGCTCTGGCATTCAATTCAACACAAACTGGCTGATATTGATAATTCTCAGTTTTCAGTCGCTAATAATCGGCCGGTCGTTTATATCGACACCCAGCATCAGTTACTTTGCTGTGTTTCTGAACGGGATAGTGTCACTCAGTATTATCCGGTGTCGACCTCGCGTTTCGGGCTTGGTCAGCAACAGGGTAGTTTCAAGACACCGGGTGGAATTCACCGGATCGCGCAGAAGATTGGTGCCGATGAACCGCTCGGTCGTGTATTTAAGTCACGTGTACCGGCTGATGACATCTGTCTTGCGGAAGATTTTAGCGCGGAAGACGACGATGTAATTACCAGTCGCATCCTGTGGCTGGAAGGTCTGCAGCCGGGCTTAAATCGTGGTGCAGAAGTCGATACCTATCAGCGCTATATCTATATTCATGGTACGGCCGATGAAGCGCATATTGGCCAACCGGCTTCCATCGGTTGTATCCGGATGCGTAATATGGATGTGATAAGTCTGTTTGATCTGCTTGAGGTTGGTGATCTGGTCGTCATTGAGTAATTTCCCTTTATTACCTGGAATAAGGTCTCGCCTGATTACAGCTACGCTCTAAAGTCTGCTAAAATCTGCCCAGTTTTTATCAAGGTGGTGTATGGAAAAATTTGTAGAATCGATATTTTATGCAAGCCGCTGGCTATTGGCGCCGGTTTATTTTGGTCTTTCTCTGGGGCTGATACTGCTAACATTGAAATTTTTTCAGGAAGTCGTGCATATCCTGCCGCTGGTGTTTACCTCTTCCGAAGCCGATCTTGTGTTGGTGGTTTTATCCTTGATCGATCTGTCACTGGTGGGTGGTTTACTGGTGATGGTGATGTTTAGCGGTTATGAAAACTTTGTATCACGAATCGATCTACACGAGTCTACCGACAAGCTGTCCTGGCTGGGTAAGCTCGACTCCGGTAGTTTGAAACAGAAAGTAGCGGCATCGATTGTGGCCATCTCTTCCATTCATCTGTTGAAGGTCTTCATGAACGCCCAGCAGGTGGATAATGATAAGTTGATGTGGTACGTGATTATTCATATGACCTTCGTGTTGTCGGCTATTGGCATGGCGGCGGTGGATAAAATGAATGTGAAACACTATTCCTGATAGTAATTGACAGCCTTTACTCTAAACTTTACTGTTTTGAAAATAAGAAGTACGCGCTGATTTGTTTCTCGGCTTGCAGGCGCATTATAAGTATTGCTAAAGAGGGGGGTTAGGCGCTGACGCCAGACCAGCAGTTTTATCTGCACCCTCCCGAGCTTATTTTTTTGGGGAATATTATGTTAGATGAACTGCTGCACTTTGATACTCTGGCAATCCGTACTGGACACCAGCGCACGGCAGAAGGCGAGCATGGGGAACCAATCTTTCCGACCTCCAGTTTTGTATTTAGCTCTGCGGCTGAAGCTGCAGCACGCTTTTCCGGCGAAAAACCGGGAAATATTTACGCACGTTTTACCAATCCCACGGTTAAGATTTTTGAGCAGCGACTGGCTGCACTGGAAGGGGCCGAAAGCTGTGTGGCGACCGCATCCGGCATGGCCGCGATACTGTCAGTCTGCCTTGGCCTGCTGCAGGCCGGCGATCACATTGTTTCATCACGCTCCATCTTTGGTACCACTTCCATTCTGTTTGATAAGTATCTGGGCAAATTTGGTGTGGCCACCAGCTTTGTCGATCTGACCGATCTGGCGGTTTGGGAGCAGGCGATAAAGCCGAATACGCGCCTGCTTTTTCTGGAAACGCCGTCTAATCCCTTAACCGAGATTGCCGATATTTCCGCGCTGGCCGATCTGGCGCATGCGCATAACTGCCTGCTGGTGGTAGATAACTGTTTCTGTACACCAGCCCTGCAGCAACCTTTAAAACTGGGGGCCGATATTATTGTGCATTCTGCCACCAAATACCTGGACGGGCAGGGACGTATCATCGGAGGCGCCGTAGTGGGCAATCAGGAGCTGGTCGGTAAAGAAGTTTTTGGTGTGATCCGAACCGCAGGCCCCAGTATGAGTCCTTTTAATGCCTGGATTGCACTCAAAGGCCTGGAGACACTTTCCCTTAGAATGAAGGCGCATAGCCATAGCGCCATGCGGCTGGCGCGCTATCTTGAGCAGCACCCTTCGATAGAACAGGTGTTTTATCCTGGTCTGGAGTCGCATCCACAACATCAACTGGCAAAATCACAGCAGAGTGACTTTGGTGGTATCGTCTCGTTCAAGGTCAAGGGCGGTCGTGAGCAGGCCTGGCGCCTGATCGATCAGACCAGACTGCTGTCGATTACGGCTAATCTGGGCGATACCAAATCAACCATTACCCATCCCGCCAGTACCACCCATGGTCGCTTGAGCGATGAGCAGAAGCTGGCCGCCGGAATCAGTGATAACCTGATCCGGGTCGCCGTCGGGCTGGAACATCTGGACGATATACAGCGCGATATCAGCCGCGGCCTTTAAGCCGGCTTCAGGTCCATGTCAGCTTTACTTTATGAGCGTATTTATCAGGCCATTATGGAGCCAGATCCCGCGCGTAAATGTGCGCTAAGCGGGCAGCTGGTTAAGGACTGGGGCAGTCAGCGGTTGCAGCGACTGGATGATGGCTGTATCGAGGCGATCGAGATACCGGGGCGACCGTCCAGGCCGCAGCTGGTGCATGCGCGGCAGGTGCCGAAGCGTTCGCTGGCGACAGAGCAGGGACGTCAGGTGCTGCTGCATTCGTTTGCGCATATCGAATTTAATGCGATTAATCTGGCACTGGATGCGGCCTATCGGTTTCGCCAGATGCCGGATGCCTATGTCACGGACTGGTTACAGGTGGCGGCTGAGGAAGCCAGTCACTTCAGTCTGATTGCCGAGTATCTGACCGAGCTGAGCTCTTCTTATGGCGCTTTTGAGGCGCATAACGGGTTGTGGGATATGGTGTGTAAAACGCGCCATGATGTGCTGCATCGGATGGCGCTGGTTCCGCGGGTGATGGAGGCACGCGGACTGGATGTGACGCCGGGCATGATGGATAAATTTGCCCAGATTGGCGATCAACGTTCAGTTGCTATTCTGCAGATTATCTATCAGGAAGAGATCGGTCATGTTGCGATTGGTAATCGCTGGTATCACTATTGTTGTCAGCAACGCGGGCTGGAGCCGAAAAAAACCTTCCGCCAGCTGGTGGATGATTATTTCCCTGGCAAACTGCGCGGTCCGTTTAATTGGCCGGCACGACTGGCCGCGGGTTTTGAAGAGGATGAGCTGGCTGAACTGGAAAACTACCTGTAAACCGGAGTGATGATGAACAAAATTTGTTTGGTTTCCCTACTGTTATTGCTGCCAGGCCTGGCTCCACTGCATGCGCAATCCGCCGAATCTGCCAATACGCTCATGATGACTGAAGTGCTGTTCGAGCAGAGTGAACCGGGGATAGCGCCTTATCGGGTACGTATGTTATTCAACGCCAGTTATCTGCGTCTGGATGATGGCAATGATGATGATGCGCAGGGTTATATTCTGTATGACCGCAGCAGCCATGAGATACACAACTTTAATCATGAAGACCAATCGCATCTGCTGATGAAGCCGTTGGCGCATACCCCAATCGAGTTTAAGCTCAACTTCCGGGTTGATAAAACAGGGCTCAAAGATGCTCCGCGCATCAAAGGCGAAGTGGCGCTTCAGTACGATTATTATGCGGATGATCAGCTGTGCAAGACTTCGGTCAATGTGGTGGGGCTGCTGGTCGATCTGACGGCGGCGTTAATCGATTATGAGCAGGCACTGGTGGAGCAGAATAAACAGACCCTGTCAGAGATTCCGGGTAGCGTTCGTACGGCCTGTTATATGGCGAATAACTATCTGCATGCCAGTGATTATCTGCAGACGGGGTTTCCCCTGCATGTGATCGATGATCAGGGAAAGCAGCGGCGCTTAGTTAGCTTTTCTCAGGTCAGTAAGCCAGCCGCATTACTGCAGCAGATAGCGGGTTACCGGCTGTATTTTGCTAATCCAGCCAATCTGTAGGATGCTTAAACGCGTGGGTCGATCAGGCTGAACTGTCCATCTTTCCAGCTCAGATAGCTGGCCTCCGGATTCCAGTCTCCGAGTACGATGCGCTGTCGATCGGGTGCAATCGAATGCAGTGCCGGACGATGGGTGTGGCCGTGGATGATTGTATCGACACCCAGTCGGTCGAAGCTGTCCGCTACCGTCTGCGCATTGACATCCATGATGTGATCGGATTTTTCTCGCATCGCCTGTCTACTCTGCCGACGTAACTGTTTAGCAATCGCCTGCCGTTCAGCCAGTGTCTTTGCCAGATACTGCTGCTGCCAGTCTAACGATCTGACCTGTGCGCGGAATGTCTGATACTGGGTGTCATCGGTACACAGTTGATCGCCGTGCATCAGGGCGACCCGATGATGACCAAGCTGGATGATGGTGATTTCCTGCAGTAACCGGGCACCCAGTTTATGCAGCAACTGTTCACCGACCAGAAAATCCCGGTTACCCTGCACGAAACAGATGCGGCAGGTGGTTGATAAATGCTTAATCGCAGCAAACAGCTCAGTGAATGCTTCGGCGCCATCGTCATCACCCAGCCAGGCTTCAAAAAGATCTCCCAGAATATACAGACCCCGGGCCTGTGCAGCCCGGATTTTTATAAAGCGTAGAAAATTCTGGGAAATTTCCGGTTTATCCGGATCCAGATGCAGATCCGAGATAAACAGGGTTTCGGCGTTCAAGAGCGAACAGGATTACTGTTTTTTGACACCGGTGATGGTAATGGTTTCGGCGGGTACATCCTGATGTCCACCTGTGTTACCGGTTCTGACCGCAGCAATTTTATCCACCACATCCATGCCTTCGGTAACCTTGCCGAAAACTGCATAACCCCAGCCCTGCATGCTTTCGCTGCGAAAGTTGAGGAAATCATTATCCTTGTGATTGATGAAGAACTGAGAAGTGGCCGAATGTGGATCGTTGGTGCGTGCCATCGCCAGCGTGCCACGGTCGTTCTTGAGGCCGTTGTTGGCTTCATTCTTGATGGGCGCGCGCTTGCTGGGCTTGTCTTTCATGTCTGCAGTGATGCCACCGCCCTGAACCATGAAATTCGGGATGACACGATGGAAGATGGTGTCGTTAAAATAACCGTCTTCAGCGTAAGCCAGAAAGTTGGCGGTCGAATTGGGGGCGTTTTTCGCATCCAGTTCAACGGTGATATTGCCCATGGTGGTTTCAAGGATTACAACAGGGTTGCTGGAGGTTTCATCATTCATTGGTTTTTCGCCTTTAACAGTAGTAAATAAAACAAGAGAAAGTAGGGCTACCAATACGGTAGAAAAAGAGCTTAGTGATTTTTTCATCGACTTTCCGAACGGGATTAATAAAGCGCACGATTCTAACTGATTTTATGCGCGTTATGAAAGGGCATCTGGCATGAACTATTGTTATGCAATCTTTTGTCAGTGATTTAAACTGCATCCCCATTAGTTTTGACTAAATTTTCCGACAACCGATTAACGATATTCCAATGCTTAAAATTTATAACAGTTTGACCCGTCAGAAAGAAACCTTTGTACCCATCGAGCCCGGTAAGGTACGCATGTATGTCTGCGGTATCACCGTGTACGATTATTGTCATATCGGCCACTCGCGCGTTTTTATCGTCTTCGATATGGTGACACGTTTTCTGCGTTATATGGGCTACGAAGTGACTTACATCCGTAATATTACCGATATCGATGACAAGATCATTCAACGCGCGAATGAAAACGGTGAAGACTTTCATGCGCTCACCGAGCGCTTCATTCAGGCGATGCATGAAGACTTCGACAAGCTGGGTGTGCTAAGACCCGACTTCGAACCCAAAGCAACCGATAACATCCCTGCTATTTTGCGTATGATTGAAACCCTGATAGAGAAAGACTATGCCTATCAGGCGGAGAATGGCGACGTGTATTTTGCGGTAAACCGGTTTCAGCAGTATGGCGGGCTCTCGGGTAAAAAGATTGAAGATCTCAGGGCCGGAGAGCGGGTCGAAGTGGATACGCACAAACGCGATCCGATAGACTTTGTACTGTGGAAGAAAGCCAAACCGGATGAGCCGTCATGGGAGTCTGCGTTCGGAAGCGGGCGTCCGGGCTGGCATATCGAGTGCTCAGCGATGTCGACCGAAATGCTAGGGAATCATTTTGATATCCATGGTGGCGGGCAGGATCTACAGTTTCCGCACCATGAAAATGAGATTGCCCAGAGTGAGTGCTGTACCGGCGAAAGATTTGTCAATTACTGGATGCATAATGGCTTTGTACGTGTGAATGAAGAAAAAATGTCCAAATCGCTGGGAAATTTTTTCACCATACGAGATGTTTTAAAAGAGTATCGCGCAGAAGAGATTCGATTTTTTATCCTCAGCAGTCATTATCGTAGTCAGTTGAATTATTCTGATCAGCAGCTGGATCTGGCGCGCAGTGGGCTGATTCGACTGTATAGCGCGTTACTCGATATAGAGCCGCAAGTGTCGGCGGAAAGCGAGTATCAACAACGCTTTGATGCTGCGATGCAGGATGATTTTAATACGGCGGATGCGCTGGCTGTTCTGTTTGATGTGGCAAGAGATTTAAATCGGGCGAAAACAGAGCAAAGCTCTGATGCGCGATTGCTGGCAGGGATACTCAGGAAGTTAGCGGGCATACTGGGCTTGCTGGAAGCGGATGCGGCAGAGTACCTGAAGTCGTCGGTTACCAATGATGGTCTGAGTGATGCGGCGATAGAGCAGATGATTGCCAGTCGCCAACAGGCCAAGTCGGATAAAAACTGGACTCTGGCCGATCAGATTCGGAATGAATTAACTCAGGCCGGGATTATTATCGAAGATAGTGCGGATGGGACGCGCTGGAGAAGATAGTGATTATGCGCCGGTTGAATTAATTTTTAATTTTTATGAATTTTGTCCAAAAGGTTGATTGACGGGTACCAGTGATTTGCGTATTATTCCGCGCCTCGCTGGTTGATTCAGTGATTCGGGGTGTAGCGCAGCCTGGTAGCGCAACTGCTTTGGGAGCAGTGGGTCGGGGGTTCGAATCCCTCCTCCCCGACCAAATTTGAAAGTGAAAAATCGCTGTGACAGGAAGGTTTGCAGATGATGTTTGACCGGCCAGGAAGTTAAGTCTCCAGGTCTTCTTTTCGGTCAACACAAGTATTCAGCCGTTTCGGTTGTGAGCATGGAGCTCAAAGTATCCTATTTAACAGATAGGAGCGCACGCGGAAGGTGTAGTTTCTGCGCCCGTAGCTCATCAGGATAGAGCATCGGCCTTCTAAGCCGAGGGTAGCAGGTTCGAATCCTGCCGGGCGCGCCATTTTTATGGTGGGCGTAGCTCAGTCGGTAGAGTGCAAGATTGTGATTCTTGTTGTCGTGGGTTCGATCCCCATCGTCCACCCCATATTAATAAGGCCGGTAAAATATAACATAAAGTATTTACCGGTTTTAAAATCAGCCTTCCTGGTGAAGGCACCTGACAGTCAGCATAGTCAGGCAAATCAACTAAATGAAGGCAAGTTTGCTGCTTCAACAACATCTTAAAAAGCCATGTGCGAGAGTGGCGGAATTGGTAGACGCGCTGGATTTAGGTTCCAGTGGGGCAACCTGTGAGAGTTCGAGTCTCTCCTTTCGCACCATTTTTAACCCTCATATCAATTAAATTCACGAGTTTTATCATGCAAGTATCTATCGAATCCCTGGAAGGGTTGCAACGTAAATTAACCGTAGAAGTTCCCTCCGAAAAGATTGCGAATGCGATTGAGAAAAAGCTGAAGCAGATCAGTAAAACGGTAAAGATGGACGGTTTCCGTCCCGGCAAAGTGCCCGCAAGAGTCGTGAAGCAAACCTATGGTGCGCAGATCCGCCAGGAAGTGATGGGTGATATGATCGAGTCTTCCTACCGTGAAGCCATCATTCAGGAAAAATTACGTCCAGCTGGAATGCCACAGATACTGCCTCTTAAAGATGCTGCTGATAAAGAAGGGCTGGCCTACAGCGCGACCTTTGAAGTCTATCCGGAAATCACAGCTGTTGAAATCGAATCGATTGAGATTGAAAAACCGGTTGCCGAGGTTTCTGCCGAAGATCTGGATAATATGATCAAGAAGCTGACTGAACAGCGTAAAGAGTGGGTCGAAGTGGAGCGTGCTTCTGTGACTGGTGATCAGGTTGTGTGCGATTTTACTGGCAAGATTGATGGCGAATCTTTTACCGGTGGCAGCGGCAAGGATATGTCGGTTGAAATTGGTGCCGGTAAAATGCTGAAAGAGTTTGAAGAAGGCCTGGTCGGCATGTCCAAAGGCGAAGAAAAAACCATTGATGTCCATTTCCCTGAAGATTATCACGGCAAAGATGTTGCCGGAAAAACAGCCCAGTTTAGCCTGACAGTCACTAAAGTATCCGAATCTAAAATTCCTGAACTGAACGAAGAGCTAATTAAGTCTTTCGGCGTGGAAGATGGAAACCTGGAAACCTTTAGACAGGATATCAAGCAGAATATGGAAAAAGAGCTGGCGCAGAAAATTCGTACCGGTTTGAAGAATAAAGTAATGGTCGAGTTACTGGCTAAAAATGAAGTGCTGGCTCCTAAAGCTCTGGTTGATGATGAAATCAGAAATCTGAAGGCCCAGATGGCCCAGAATATGGGGCAGGAAGGCGCAAAAATGAACCCCGATAGTTTTCCTGATGATATTTTCCAGGAAGAAGGTGCGAAGCGCGTCAAGCTTGGACTGTTGGTGGGTGAATTTATAAAAATTGAAAAAATTAAACTGGATCAAACGCGTTTAAATGAGGCGTTACAGGAAATGGCAGCATCTTATGAGCAGCCTCAACAGGTGATTGACTATTACACCAAAAATAAAGAAGCTCGGGCCAATCTGGAAGGTATGGTGCTGGAAGATCAGGTGGTTGACTATATACTGGATAAAGCTAAAGTTTCAGATAAGACCTCCAGCTTTGATGAGCTGATGAATAGTCAATCCAGATAACGTATTTCAGGAGTAGTAATCTATGAGCACGACTTTTAATCCACAGGCAAATCTTGTTCCAATGGTCGTAGAGCAGTCTGCCCGGGGCGAGCGTGCCTACGATATCTACTCCAGACTTCTCAAGGAAAGAGTCATTTTTGTGGTCGGTCAGATTGAAGATCATATGGCCAATCTGATTGTGGCTCAGCTGCTGTTTCTTGAATCAGAAAATCCGGATAAAGATATTTCACTCTATATCAATAGTCCCGGTGGCGTGGTCACTGCTGGACTTGCCATTTATGACACCATGCAGTTCATCAAGCCTGATGTGAGCACCCTTTGTGTAGGTCAGGCTGCCAGTATGGGAGCCGTTTTACTGGCCGGCGGTGCTGCCGGGAAGCGTTTTGGTTTGTCTCACTCACGTATTATGATTCACCAGCCACTGGGCGGTTTTCAGGGCCAGGCCAGTGACTTTGAAATTCATGCAAAAGAAATACTATCTACCCGTTCACGGCTGAATAAATTACTCGCCCATCACTGCGGTAAAGATGAATCTGCGATTGCGATGGATACCGATCGTGATAATTTTATGAGTGCTGAGGAATCGGTTAGTTACGGATTGATTGATAAAGTTTTAAGCTCGCGTGCCGAAACAACCAGTTAACAGGGCAATCTGTTAAAAAACCACACACCTTTATGGTTGTGTTAACTGGAATGGTCTAATAAGATTAAGGCATAAAATTTATTAAAGGCAGCGGGTTAATCAATGAGCGACGATAAAACAAAAGGCAAAGATGAGAAATTACTATACTGTTCATTTTGCGGTAAAAGTCAGCACGAAGTAAAAAAACTGATTGCGGGTCCTTCTGTTTTTATCTGTGATGAATGTGTTGATCTGTGTAATGACATCATTCGTGAAGAGATTCAGGAACATAAAGAGTCTGGCCAAAACAAGCTACCCACTCCGCACGAAATCTATAAGGTGCTGGATGACTACGTGATCGGTCAGCCGAAAGCCAAAAAAGTTCTTTCAGTAGCCGTTTATAATCATTATAAGCGCCTTGAAGTCGGCCATGTTAAGGACGATATCGAATTATCCAAGTCTAATATTCTGCTGATTGGTCCTACCGGATCCGGCAAAACCCTGCTTGCTGAAACACTTGCCCGCATTCTGAACGTTCCCTTTACGATTGCTGATGCCACCACGTTGACGGAAGCCGGTTATGTTGGTGAAGACGTCGAAAACATCATCCAGAAGTTATTGCAGAAATGTGATTACGATGTAGAAAAGGCGCAAACAGGCATAGTCTATATCGATGAAATCGACAAGATTTCACGTAAGTCAGACAATCCTTCGATTACTCGCGACGTTTCCGGCGAAGGTGTTCAGCAGGCATTGCTAAAACTTATCGAAGGTACTATCGCTTCGGTACCTCCGCAGGGTGGAAGAAAGCATCCGCAGCAGGAATTTCTGCAGGTCGATACCAGCAAGATTCTGTTTATCTGTGGTGGTGCATTTGCCGGGCTTGATAAGGTCATTAAAGACCGTTCCGAGAAAGGCGGCATTGGCTTCTCTGCGGATGTTAAAACCAAGGATCAAAATAGTCAGTTTGGTGAAGTGATCGCCGATGTCGAGCCGGAAGATTTAATTAAATACGGCCTGATCCCTGAATTCATTGGTCGATTACCGGTTGTCACCACACTGGAAGAGCTGGATGAAAGTGCGCTAATCAAAATTTTGACTGAACCCAGAAATGCAATTACCAAACAGTATCAGAAAATGTTTGAAATTGAGGGCTGTGAAATTGAGTTTAGACCCGACTCACTGAAAGCCGTTGCTATCAAGGCGATGAAGCGTAAAACGGGTGCACGTGGGTTAAGAACTATTCTTGAGAATATACTGCTCGATATCATGTATGATTTACCTGAAATGGAAAATGTGAGCAAGGTCGTCGTCGATGCAGCGGTGATAGAAGGCGATGCCCAGCCCTATATAGTCTACGAAGGTGGAGAAATGCAAAGAGCGGCAGCCGATAAAGCTTCCTGACTTATTACCCGTCGTTTAATTATTACGGGTTGAATTACTAAGCTTTATCCCCACCTATTCCTGTAATTAAAACTATTGAGGCTTTTATGTCTGATCAGGAAAACATCTCTTCGCTGAGTGAAAACAGCCCGCAGCTTGTGCCCGTTTTACCATTGCGTGATGTCGTGGTATACCCTCACATGGTTATTCCCTTATTCGTCGGTCGTGAAAAATCGATCGAAGCACTCGATGCGGCCATGCAGGACAATAAAAAAATTCTGCTACTGGCACAGAAAAATGCCGAAGTCGATGATCCTGCACAGCAGGACTTATACAAGATCGGTACGCTATCTACTATCTTACAAATGCTTAAGCTCCCCGACGGTACGATTAAAGTACTGGTAGAGGGTGGTGAGCGCGTTATGGTCGACAGCCTGCTGGAAACGAATGGCTATTTTTCTGCTTCGGTACAGAAGCTTGAAAAGGCTGCGGTGATCGATGAGCGTGAAGCGGAAGTGCTGGTACGCTCAGTACTCAATTTATTCGACCAGTATGTCAAACTGAATAAAAAAGTACCGCCGGAGATTCTTACCTCCCTGTCAGGCATCGACGATCCCAGTCGACTTGCCGATACTATTTCTGCCCATATGTCATTGAAGCTGGATGAAAAGCAAGAAATTCTGGAGATCCGGGATCCGCGTCTGCGTCTTGAGCACATTATGAGCAAGATAGAAGGCGAAATTGACCTGATGCATATCGAGAAACGTATCCGCGGCCGGGTCAAGCAACAGATGGAAAAAAGCCAGCGCGAATACTATTTAAATGAGCAGATGAAGGCGATCCAGAAAGAACTGGGTGAAATGGATGAAGCGCCAAATGAAGTCGATGACCTGCAGAACAAAATCGTAAAATCGGGCATGACCGGTGAGGCCAGGGAAAAAGCCGATTCCGAATTAAATAAACTCAAAATGATGTCACCGATGTCAGCCGAGGCCACGGTGGTACGTAACTATATCGACTGGCTGGTAAGCGTCCCCTGGAAGAAAAGATCCAAGATTCGGCGCGATCTGTCAGCTGCTGAAAATGTACTTGAAGCGGATCACTATGGGCTGGAGAAGGTTAAGGAAAGAATACTTGAGTATCTTGCCGTGCAGCAGCGCGTACGCAAACTCAAAGGACCGATCCTATGTCTGGTTGGTCCCCCGGGTGTGGGCAAGACTTCTCTTGGGCGCTCTATCGCGAGGGCTACCAATCGTAAGTTTGTGCGTATGTCTCTCGGTGGGGTCAGAGATGAGTCCGAGATAAGAGGTCATAGGCGCACCTACATAGGATCGATGCCGGGTAAAATTATCCAGAATTTATCCAAGATCAAAGTCAGAAATCCGCTCTTCCTGCTCGACGAAATCGACAAGATGGCAATGGATTTTCGTGGTGATCCTGCCTCGGCTTTGCTCGAAGTTCTAGACCCCGAGCAAAACAGTAGTTTTAATGATCATTATATGGAAGTCGACTTCGATCTTTCAGATGTCATGTTCGTCGCGACTTCAAACTCAATGAACATTCCTGGGCCGTTACTCGATCGCATGGAAGTCATTCGCATTCCGGGTTACACCGAAGATGAGAAACTGAATATTGCGCTCAAATACCTGGTGCCAAAACAGATCAGGGAAAATGGGCTTAAGGATAAAGAGATTTCTATATCAGAAGGCTCTGTGCGTGAAATAATTCAACGCTATACCCGAGAAGCGGGTGTGCGCGGACTGGAACGTGAAATTTCCAAGATTTGCCGTAAGGTGGTGAAAGATATTCTGCTCAACCCCGGCCAAAAGAAAGTCATGGTATCTTCCAAAAACATTGAAAAATATCTCGGTGTAAAGAAATTTCGTTTTGGTTCAGCGGAAGAGAAAGATCAAATTGGACAGGTTACAGGGCTTGCCTGGACCGAAGTTGGTGGCGAGTTGTTAACCATCGAATCGGCTATAGTGCCGGGTAAGGGCAAGTTTACCTATACCGGACAACTTGGTGATGTGATGAAAGAATCTATTCAGGCTGCTCTCACCGTTGTTCGGAGCAGAGCTGATGTACTGGGTATCAATTCAGAATTTAATGAAAAGAAAGATATCCATATTCACGTTCCTGAGGGTGCCACTCCAAAAGATGGTCCAAGTGCGGGAATAGCGATGTGCACAGCGCTTGTTTCTGCGTTAACCGATATTCCGGTAAGAGCAGAAGTAGCAATGACTGGAGAAATAACATTACGTGGTGAAGTGCTGCCCATCGGTGGTTTAAAGGAAAAGCTTCTGGCTGCTCATCGTGGCGGAATCACAACCGTGATTATACCTTCAGAAAATGAAAAAGATCTGACCGAGATACCCGATAATATTAAAGCCAAGCTCAAAATAATTCCGGTCAGGTGGATTGATCAGGTGCTGGAAATTGCTCTAGTGCATCAACCGACTGCACTGGTTGCGGCTGAAGTACCTGCTGCGACTGAAACTAAGGTAAAAGCAAAGTCCAAAAAAGCAGCAGATATTCGGGCTCATTAACAGCGGAGGTTGACCGAAGTGGGCTTAATAGAAAAAAAATTCTTTTTTAGCTCATTTTAGGTTGACCGTTTAGCTGGCTATTGGTATAAATTCGCAGCTTAACAGAGAGGGTGGTAAAAACGGAACCGAAGTGTCTGATTTACCTGGAACAGATAATGTCTAGTACTTTTTATAAATACCGGCCTTAATTTTTCACAATATAATTTTAATTAACAATGGATAATACGAATGAATAAATCTGAACTCATTGAAGCAGTGGCAAGTGCTGCAGATCTTACCAAGGCAGACTCAGCGCGTGCAGTAGACGGTGTGATAGCAGCAGTGACAGAAGCCCTCAAATCAGGTGATCAGGTCACTGTAGTTGGCTTTGGAACCTTTTTAGTTCGCAAGCGCGAAGCACGCACTGGACGCAATCCACGCACGGGTGAAACCATTCAAATAAAAGCTTCACAAGTTCCTGCATTTAAAGCTGGTAAAGCATTAAAAGACGCTGTAAACTAGCGCGCCTTGTTACACTGACACTGGGTGCTTAGCTCAGCTGGGAGAGCATCGCCCTTACAAGGCGAGGGTCGCAGGT
>JACNJF010000107.1 GCA_014382695.1 Gammaproteobacteria bacterium
AAACCGCTTGAATGATTTTGGTTATTTCAGACTCATTTGTTAATTGGAAAATACTTCCACCAACAGGAAACCCTAAGTGCCCGCATTAAATGACTATTTTCTGGTTTAACGCCCCCTCAGTAAGCTCTTCTGGGTTTCCAGCACAAAGGCATGAATCAAATTCTGAGCCGACTGTGATATTTTTACAAACTCACATCGGCACAAATCTCTTTGTATAGAAACCACTCTAATTTTCACCGGAAAAACCTGATCATCACTGGGAATGGTAATGGTACCGGCAGCAACCGTTCCTTCCTTAAAACTTTTTGTGCGGATGCAGCAACCCGTTCCACTGACATTTACCATATAGAACGACTTTCCGAGCAACTTCAAGATAATTGGTCGATCTGAAATTGGTCTTATTCGGAAAGCCTCCCGATGATCGGAGTCATCGCCTGGCAACTCTAGATCAACCTTCTTTTTTTTCCAGAACAAATTCCACCCTCCTGTTAATAGCCCTGTTTTCTGTCGTATTGTTGGGCACCAATGGAATAAAGTCAGCATACCCGGTCGCGCTCATGCGCTGAGGGTTGAGCCCCTGCTGAATGAAATATCTCAAAACAGTGGTAGCTCTGATTGCCGACAACTCCCAATTAGAAGGGAATTGTACGGTTGATATCGACAGATCATCGGTATGCCCTCGAATCGCAATCGTATATTGAGGATTTTCACGAAAAATCTGGGTCAGGTTGCCAAAGATCACCTTAGCACTGTCCTTCAATTGAGCCTCACCTGAATCGAACAGGAAGCGCCCGTCAATACTCAGATTAATCTGATCACCAACGGCATCAAGCGTAACAGTGTCCGATAGATCCGTGAACTTCACCATATTTTCTATATCATTAAAAACCTTGGGACGCAGGTTTTGAATCACCTTCGGTGAAGGATTAAGACCTAACATATCCTCAATCCGAAGAGGCTCAGGGTTACGCCCCTGACGGGAAGCATAGTCAATCACGCTCATCTGCATGCCATCACCGTCCAGCACATTGACTGCAGAAATCCTTGCACGAAACGCCTTATTATCATAGTTAGCGAGTGTATAGAGCAGAATAAAAAATACCAGAATCAACGTCATCATATCGGCAAAGGTCACGATCCAGCTATTAGAGCCTTCATCCTGTTCCATCTGATCGAGTAGACTTGGTTGCTGATCCATACTAAATGTTTCGCTCGTTTAAAGTCTGCATTGGCTTACGCTTTTTGGCCGGCACAAACGAAGACAGCTTTTCATACACAGAAAGCGGGTTGTTATCCTGTAAAATACTGACCGCGCCCTGAAAAATAATCTCAAAATTCATCACTTCTATCATCGTTCGGGATCTTAACTTTCCAGCTATCGGTAAAAAAATAACGGTCGCTAACAACGACCCATAGAAGGTCGTCAATAACGCTATTGCCATGGCTGGCCCCAGATTTTCCGGATCGGCCAGTAGTGACAGCATCTGGATCAATCCAATCAAAGTCCCCAGCATACCAAACGATGGTGCATACAAAGCCATTTTCTTAAATACATCCTGCACAATAAAATGACGCATCTGCATAGATTCAATTTCAGTTCGCATCGCAGAGCGCAGGGTGTCTTCATCGGCTGCATCTGCAATCAGGGTACAGACCCGTTTCAAAAAGGGTGAATTGGTTTTCACATCCATCAAACTAAGTAGACCTTTTCTGCGGCTGATAGTGCCCAGTTTGATCATGGTATTAATCAGCTCCTGCGGATCCTGCTTAGGAGAGGTAAACACAAAATAGGCGCTTTTAAAGGCATTCAGGACATCCTTAAACTGAAAAGTGAGCAGGGTTGCCGCACTGGTACCACCGACAACGATCATGGCCCCCTGAACATTCAGGAAATTATGAATATCACCACCTAATAGAATGGCCGAGACGATCAGTCCGATTCCAGAAAAAATGCCTATTAATGAGGCTAAATCCATACCTAACGCCTGTGCTAACGGATGATGAAAAAATCAAAAAGGATGCTTATTTTTCAGCTTATCGCTACATACGCCAAAATTTTTTAGCCACAAATACACGGGGACTGTCTATATTATCGGCCTTCGCTACACATACTTTAGCCCGTAAAATATAAAAATCCACTGTGCCAGTTACCACTGTGTTACGCAAATATTAATCCATGTGATATCAGCCTTTATTCAGTGCGGGTTCAATGTGATAATAGCTGGCGATTAAAATGTATACCGGAAATAGTAAATGGCCGTTAGAAACCGAGCACGCAGTAAAGACGAGTTCATTTACCTGATCAATCAGGCGCTGGATGAAATCTTTGACCTGCGTGCAGCCATCGAATACGACGAAGAATTCATGGGTGATGCTGCCCAGATCGTCGAACCACTGAATAACGGTCTGAGCCGATTGCTAAGCACCGTCAAATGCGCTGCATATCAGCCCGGAGAAGGCGACTACCTCGACTTTCTACATATACTAAAAAACACCGATCAACGAGCAATTCCGTTCTGGACGGTATTAAAGCTAATCCTCGACACACACACCAACGGCTATCAGGAAAAATAACATGGTTGACCAGAACTCCCCTTTTTATGGCCTCGAAGTCAAGGATAACCCGGTACTCGAAGTAAGCGCACAGGAACACACCCTGCAGCAGGAACTGGAACAGCACCTGCAGCACTTTAATGCCTTACCCGAAAATTGCGACGCGCTGGAAAAGGCTCGCCTGAAGCTCGATATTGCCGAATGCTATCTTGGCCTTGATCAACCCGAAGACGCCCATAAATGGACACAGCAAACCTTCCAGATTTTTATGCAAAACAGTGAGTGGCAACTTGCGGTGGACTGCTGTGACATTATTTATAACTGTAATAAGAAAGACGCCCTGATCGCCCTCGGCAATGGGATCTGGCTGGCCGTTACCTTTCCGATAGATCCGAATACCAGCATACAGATGCTGCATCATATCGTTGATGAAACTCCGGACGACTCGGACGGTGCCGCGGTTGCAGCGATGCTTGCCCACTTCCTGGCGGAAACCCGCAGCAATGAACAGGAACATAAAAACCTGACATTTTTGACCAATCAGATTATTGCCCAGGTCGCTAAACGGCATCGCGGGATATCGGATGCGAACGCAATACAGACCTGGATAAAGATGTATGAACTGGATGACATCCAGAAATTACTGCCCAAAATGGGCGTTATACTTGATGCAATTGTGGCAGGAAAGTGGTGGTATGACCGGGATCAAATTCGCAAACAGCTTCCAGTCAACTAACGAGACCTCAATAAGTATTTATTGAGAAGGAATCAGGATTTAGATTTTGCAACTACCCGTCTGGTTATACACCGACATCACGGACTTTAGCTCTTCGATAACCAGACTTTGCTCAAAACGATTCAGTTTCTGCAACTCCTGACAGCCCTGAGTTTCACAGGATTCCTGCAGAACAGTATTAACGTATTTGCAGCCGCGCTGACAAATCGAATGAATTACTTTATCAACCTGAGAGTTTCCCACTTGAACCACCCTTCTTGCTTAAGGTAAAAAAATATTATAACCCTGTTAAGTACATTAGAAAATGGTAATATTGGTTTTTTTTAGCTAACGACGGAGTCAAACGTGAGTTTCCGCACCCTGCAATTCCCCGGCATGATCGTCAAAAACATTCAATCGGATGGCGACAAAGCCAGCATCGTAATCGATTACGCCATCATCATTAAAAATATGGATGACGCAGAACAGGATACGCGCTGGTACGGCAAAGGTAGCTTTGTAGTCACTGAATTAGCCATTGACTCGGATGAATTCCCCGACTTTCCCGCCACGGTGATCAGTGGTGACATCAAGGATAACCAGATCACTTATCGCGATGAAGCGGCCGTGCCCTTCAAATACCATGGAAATGTCGGTATCACGCTACGTTTTGAAAAGTTTGACACCCCGGTCAAATTCATTGGCGAGCACATGCAGTTTGAGCTTGCTGAGCATGAAAAATACATTGAGCATATAAAATAGAATTACCTGCCAACCAAATCGTTAGTAACGAATCAGTCATCGAGGGAGCCGGACATGAACTGGAAAACCGCTTACCGTTCTTTCTATTATCAGAACGCAGAGGAACCGGAAGATATTCAGTTGCCAACGACCGCAACAGCGCTGCTCATCATCGATATCCAGAACACCTATCTACAACCCTCAACAGACCCGCAGGAAGCTGCCCGCTGGCAGCCTTTTTATCAGCGCATGCAGCAGCAGGTTATTCCGAATACCGCAAAGCTGATCGCGGATGCGCGCGAGCGCGGGGTGGAAGTGATCTATGCGCGCATCGCCTGTCACAAGCAAAATGGACGTGATCGCTCTCTGAGCCAGAAAAAACCCGGGTTTAATTATCTACTGTTACCCAAGAATGAATACGACAGTCAGATCGTAACCCAGCTGCAACCACAGGGCAATGAAATCGTTCTGACTAAAACCACCGATAGCGCCTTAACCGGCACCAATCTTCGCCTGATCCTGACTAATATGGGGATCAAAAATGTGGTTCTAGCCGGCATCTTCACCGATCAGTGCATCTCTTCAACGGTCAGAAGTCTGGCCGATGAAAGCTTCAATGTCGTGCTGGTAGAAGACTGCTGCGCGGCAGCTACCGATACCCTGCACCACAACGAACTGCTGTCCATCAACATGATTTACTGCCATGTGGTGCAGTCTGAGGAATTACTCAGCTTTTACTGCTGAAGCTTTCACAGACGGATAAAGGTTTCGCGGTAATACTTCATTTCGTCGATCGATTCACGGATATCATCCAGCGCCAGATGGGCACCTTTTTTATTGAAACCACTGAGCAATTCCGGCTTCCACAGGCGCGCCAGCTCCTTTAGCGTGCTAACATCCAGGTTTCGATAATGAAAATAGGCTTCCAGCTGTGGCATCAGGCGTGCCATAAACCGGCGATCCTGACAGATACTGTTTCCACTCATCGGAGATTTACCGGCAGGCACGTATTGCCTGAGAAAATCAATCGTCTCCAGCTCCGCCTGCTGCATAGAGTAGGCACTGTTTCTAACCCGCTCGATCAACCCCGATTCGCCATGATGCTTTGTATTCCAGTCATCCATACCATCGATCACCTGTTCCGCCTGATGCACCGCAATAACCGGGCCTTCTGCCAGAATATTCAAATCTTTATCGGTTACGATGGTGGCGATTTCGATGATTTGATCCTGTTGAGGTTCAAGCCCGCTCATTTCCAGATCAATCCAGATCAGGTTACTATCATTTATAGTCATAAAACTCTCAAAAAGTGTGTACTATCAGCCGATTATCCCGCAGCAGCCTATAGTTATTTTTAGCTAAATTTAAAGTAAACTATACCAATCTATAAACCGTTTAGAAACGCTATGCATACATTTACCCTGATTTTTCTGGTTTTCCTTTTTGCTTCGGTGATGACCCGAATCTGGCTGTCGCAACGTCAGATTCATCACATCCTGGCGCATAAAGATAGGGTGCCCGATGCCTTTGCGCAAAAAATATCACTTGAGGAACACCAGAAAGCAGCCAGCTATTCAACCACCAAACTGAAATTTGCACGTCTGTCTCTGGCCTGGGAAACCATCTGGCTATTGATCTGGACGATCGGCGGAGGCCTCAGCCTGCTCGACAACTGGTGGCTGGAGTATCAGCTATCGCCCCTGACCACCGGCATACTGGTCATACTCAGTCTGACCGTACTGATGAGCCTGCTCGATTTACCTTTTTCACTCTACAGCACGTTTGTCATCGAACAACGTTTCGGTTTCAACAAGACGACGCTTAAAACCTGGCTCACCGACCTGCTCAAATCTGCCATGCTGATGCTGGTCATCGGTGTTCCACTCATCGCGGTTATCCTATGGCTAATGAATCAGGCCGGAGAATTCTGGTGGCTGTATGCCTGGTCGGTCTGGACCGCGTTCAGTCTACTGATGATCTGGGCCTATCCGGTTTTTATCGCACCGCTATTTAACAAGTTTTCAGCGCTCGAAGATGAATCCTTAAAAACCCGTATCGACGCTCTGTTGCAGCGCTGCGGCTTCAGGAGCAAAGGCGTATTTGTGGTGGATGGCTCGAAACGCTCGGCACACGGCAACGCCTATTTCACCGGCTTCGGTAATAACAAGCGCATCGTATTTTACGATACCCTGCTGAAATCCCTGTCGGAAGATGAAGTCGAAGCCGTGCTGGCGCATGAGCTGGGGCACTTCAAGCGCAACCATATTAAAAAGTCACTGCTGCTATCGATCCTGATGACACTGGCAGGCTTTGCACTACTGGCCTGGCTGATGAACTCACCCTGGTTTTATAGCGCCATGGGCGTAGAGCAGGCATCAACCCACGCCGCACTATTGCTGTTTATGTTTGTATTACCGGTGTTTACCTTTTTTATCAGTCCGCTATTTTCTGCCCTGTCACGCAAGCATGAATTTGAAGCGGATGACTTTGCCAAACAGCAGAGTGATTATCGCGCGCTGGTTTCCGCGCTGGTGAATATGTACCGTGAAAATGCCAGCACGCTGACACCCGATCCGATACACTCGATGTTTTATGATTCACACCCACCCGCTTCCATTCGTATTGCACATCTGGAAGCCCGTTAACAAGGAGAACTCTATGAAATACCTGAACCTGTTATTGCTGAGCGCTATAGTTTCAGCACCGGTTATGGCCGACACCACAAACGGCGAAGCACTGCATCAGGGAAACTGCGTCAGATGTCATGACTCTGCGGTCTACACGCGCGAAAATAAACGCGTACAAAGCCTGGATAAACTCGGAACCCAGGTGCGTTTCTGTAAGGATAATCTTAGAATCAGTTGGTTTGATGATGAGGTTGATGACGTCGTTGAGTACCTGAATAAAAGTTATTACCACTTTTAAATCCATGTCACGCAAACTGAACCCAGAAAAAATCAACATTGGATTGCTGGCACTGCATCCGGACTGGACCATCAACCCCGCAATGGACCAGATAGAATGCCAGTTTGCGTTTGATAATTATTACCAGAGCATGGCCTTCGCCAATAGCGTGGCATGGATCGCCCATCAATACGATCACCATCTGCAAATGTGGATTAGCTACAACAGCTGCCAGATACAGTACTCCACCCATGCGGTGGATGGCCTGTCGGATCTCGATTTTGACTGCGCCAGGGCGATTGATGCGCTGTTAGACAAAAAACATGGCTAAACGCAAACTCAGTCATCAGCAAAAACGACGCATTCAACAGGCCCAGCAATCGATCAATCTGGATGATGAAAACACCCATCAGGGGTTTGTCATTTCGCATCATGGTGGTGAAGTTGAAATTCAACCCTGTAGTGAAAACGCACACAATATCCACTGTAAGCTGCGCACCAATCTGGGCGTTATCGTGTGTGGTGATCAGGTTTTTTACCGCCAGGAAAATAACGATCTGAGTATCATCGCGTTACATCCGCGCAGGAATCTGCTGCAACGCATGGATGGATTTGGCCAACTCAAAGCCGTGGCGGCAAATGTGACCCAACTGCTGATCTGCCTCGCCATCGAACCCGAACCGAACCTGTTTTTACTCGACCAGTATCTGTTATCAGCGGAACAGCAGCAGATCGAAGTGATCATCGTATTAAACAAAATTGACCTCGCCGATCAACACGACAGCGACCCATTTCGACTGAAAGCAATCTACCAGCCACTGGGTTATGAAGTGTTACCGGTCAGTATCATCGATCATCTTAATATTGAAACCCTGCAGCAGCACTGTGTCGGCCATGTGAATGTGATCAGCGGTGTTTCCGGTGTCGGCAAGTCGTCGATCACCAAAGCTATCCTGCCCGAAGTCGAGATTCCAATCGGTGAAATCTCTGAAGTCAACCGCGAGGGTAAACACACTACCCGCACCAGTCGTCTGTACCATCTTCCGCTCGGCGGCCAGCTGATCGATACCCCCGGGGTACGCGGCTTCAATCCGGTTTACGATAAAAATATGTCGATTGCCTCCGGTTTCCGCGAAATCAGTCAACATGCACAGCTCTGCCGCTTCAGTAACTGTAAACATATCAACGAACCAAAATGCGCGGTACTGGATGCACTCAAAAGTGGACAGATTGATGGCGGACGCTATGAAAGCTATCTGAAGCTATTGAACGAAAGTCAGGCCTGAGGCTACGCTTTTAAATAAGCAAATAGGATTTCAGGCTTTGCGAAGCCACCCGAAACAGATAGCATAGCCTTTTTTTACTTAAGCGAGCGTTCCCGTGCTGAAAGACAGTTTAAACAATATCCACGTCAGTTCCGAAACGGTACTGGTTACGCCCGAGGCACTTAAACAGGAACTGCCTGTTTCGCCACATGCTCTGCAGGTTATCCGCCAGTCACGCCAGGAGATTGCGGATATTATTCATCAGCGCGATCATCGACTGCTGGTAATCTGTGGGCCGTGCTCGATCCATGATATTAAAGCCGCCAAAGAGTACGCTCTGCGCCTCAAAAAGCTGCAACAGGAACTGAGCGACAGCCTGTACATCGTGATGCGGGTCTATTTCGAAAAGCCACGAACCACGGTGGGCTGGAAAGGCCTGATCAACGACCCGTTCCTGGATGACAGCTTCAATATCGAACAGGGACTGCGCATGGCGCGCCAACTACTAATCGACTTTGCCGAAATGGAACTGCCGATGGGCACCGAAGCGCTTGACCCGATTAGCCCGCAGTATCTGGGTGAGTTTTTTAGCTGGTCAGCGATCGGCGCACGCACCACCGAATCACAGACCCATCGTGAAATGGCGAGCGGCCTGTCGATGCCGGTCGGGTTTAAAAACAGTACCAATGGTAGTCTCGATACCGCCATCGATGCGCTCAAGGCGGCCGCCTCCGGGCATCGTTTCATGGGCATCAATCAGGCTGGACAGGTGGCCGTAATCAAGACTGAAGGCAATCCGGACGGTCATATCATCATGCGTGGTGGTAGCAGCAGCAACTACGACTCGGTACAGATCGCCCTGGCAGAAGCCAAGCTAAAAAAGGCTGGCGTGAACCAGTCGCTGATGGTCGATTGCAGCCACAGTAATTCGAACAAGGATTTTACCCGCCAACCGATGGTGGCCGCCGATGTCATGAACCAGATTGTGGAAGGCAATCAGTCGATCATCGGCATTATGCTGGAGAGCCATCTCAACGAGGGCAACCAGCCGTCAAGCCTGGATGCGAGTAAAATGCAGTACGGGGTATCGATTACGGATGCCTGCATCAACTGGGAAACCACCGAAACACTGCTCAGAAAGCTGGCTGAAAAGCTGCAAAAACCGCTCAAACAGCGACTGGCGTAACTTTAAAAAATCTCAGTAATCGGTGTAGCTATTGAATACACCGACCTGATTGTCGGTGTTGATGGAGTACACCTTAAACACATCTTTTACGGCTCCCGGGGTATCCATACCTGGTGTTCCGGAAGGCATTGCCGGAACCGTCAACAGGCGGATATCCTTCGTTTCGGCCTGCAGCATGCGTTTGATATCCTGCGCTGGCACATGCCCTTCGATCGCCACCCCATTCACCACTGCGGTGTGGCAGGAAGCGGCCTGAGCAGGCACATTAAGACGTAGCTTATGTTCGCTCACATCATTCACCACGACATCATTAACCTCAAAATCATGCTGCTTCAGGTGATCAATCCAGCCCTTGCAGCAACCACAACTGGCACTGCGATAAACCGTAATCTGGTAGCTATCGTCCGTTTTTCCCTGCAGCCAGACCGGGTCAGCGGCCATTGAAGGCGTTATCACAAATACAAATAGTAGAATAATGAATGGTTTGATCATGGCTGTTAGGGTCCCGGTGGTCATATTGTTATCAAAATTCAGAAATTGCGGTCGTTAGAATCGATCCAGCAGTTCAGCTTCATACTGTATTCTGGAGGCATCCAGTCCGGCTTTTTGCATGCGACTTTTGAGCGCCTGGAACTTCAGCTGCAGATCGTCAATCGTAATCGTATTGTCATCCATTGCATACAGCTGCAGTGAGCCCTGATACTGAAAATTCATGATCTGCATGGCATCCACATCATTTGCCTCCAGCGCCGCTTCAACCTTGCGCTGCTTGCGATAGATCCGGTTCAACTGCTGCTTGAGATCCCAGATATACACCACTTCCTGCAAAAATGGTTGCTTGCGTAGACGCGTCAGGATATAAACGGCGACACCGGCCGCAACCGCAACGCCCGCCAGATTATGCATAAAATGGGATGCTTCCGGGCTACTGAAAAAGCGGATAAACGCAGTCGATGCCGCCAGTGTGACGATTACCATTACGGCAACAATCCCCGCAAAAACGATCCTCAGATGGCGCTGATAGCGAGCCTTGTCGATTGACCTTAATTGCATCTCAAACAGCCGGCTAAATCTCCTGATACAGTTTTTTACCCTTTTGCAGATACTCTTCGGTTTTGGATTTCATTCCGGCTTCAAACGCAGCTTCTACTGCAACCGCATTCTTCGCGGCATAGTCGCGCACTTCCTGAGTAATCTTCATGGAGCAGAACTTGGGCCCGCACATGGAGCAGAAATGCGCCACCTTACCGGATTGCTTGGGCATGGTTTCATCGTGATACTCACGTGCGCGCTCCGGATCCAGCGACAGGTTAAACTGATCTTCCCAGCGGAACTCAAAGCGTGCCTTCGATAGTGCGTTATCCTGAATCTGTGCACCCGGAAACCCTTTTGCCAGATCGGCCGCATGCGCCGCGATCTTGTAGGTGATGATGCCATCCCGCACATCCTTTTTATTCGGTAACCCCAGGTGCTCCTTGGGCGTTACATAACACAGCATGGCGGTACCATACCAGCCGATCTGGGCCGCACCAATGGCAGAGGTGATGTGATCGTAAGCGGGTGCAATATCGGTGACCAGCGGCCCCAGCGTATAGAAAGGCGCTTCGTAGCAGTCGCTTAATTCCTTATCCATGTTTTCCTTGATCATCTGCATCGGCACATGACCCGGCCCTTCGATCATTACCTGCACATCATGCGCCCAGGCTACTTTAGTCAGTTCACCGAGTGTTTCCAGTTCGGCGAACTGGGCACGATCGTTGGCGTCGGCCAGACAACCGGGGCGCAATCCATCGCCCAGAGAAAAGGCTACATCATAGGCCTTCATGATTTCACAGATATCTTCAAAATGAGTATACAGAAAGCTTTCCTGATGATGTGCCAGACACCATTTGGCCATGATCGATCCACCGCGCGACACAATACCGGTGACACGGTCAGCCGTAATCGGTACATACGCCAGTTTCACGCCAGCATGGATGGTAAAATAATCCACACCCTGCTCGGCCTGTTCAATCAGGGTATCGCGGAACAGTTCCCAGGTCAGATCTTCGGCCACGCCATTCACTTTTTCCAGTGCCTGATAAATCGGCACCGTTCCAATTGGCATCGGTGAATTACGCAGTATCCATTCCCGCGTTTCATGGATATTCTTGCCGGTGGATAAATCCATCAGCGTATCCCCGCCCCAGCGTGCCGACCAGGCCATTTTCTCGACTTCTTCAGAGATCGAAGAAGACAGCGCCGAGTTACCGATATTGGTATTCACCTTGACCCGGAAGTTACGCCCGATAATCATCGGCTCCAGCTCGGGATGGTTGATATTACAGGGAATGATCGCACGCCCGGCGGCAATTTCCGCACGTACAAACTCGGGGGTTATGGAATCAGGTATATTCGCACCGAAAGACTGTCCCGGATGCTGCCTTAACAGCAGTCTGTAATCGTCACTGGCACGAAATTCATCCAGGCGCATGTTTTCGCGGATGGCCACATACTCCATTTCCGGGGTAATGATGCCCTGCCGCGCATAGTGCATCTGCGACACATTATGTCCAGCTTTGGCGCGGCGTGGATTACGGATATGCTCGAAGCGCAGATGCGCAAGCTTTTCATCTTTTTGTCTTTGCAGGCCGAACTCAGAACTTAACTGCTGCAGCAATTCGGTATCATCACGCTCCTCGATCCAGCCCGAACGTAGATCAGGGATACCTTTTAGCAGATCGATCGTAATTTCAGGATTGGTAAAAGGCCCGGAAGTATCATACACCGTGATCGGAGGATTTTTTTCCACGCCGGTGGAGGTCGCAATATCGTCACAACTGATTTCACGCATACCCACCTGGATATCGGCACGACTGCCCTGCACAAAAATTTTCTTTGAGTTGGGAAAGGGCTTGGTGATTTCACTCGATAAGCGGGCGGTTTTCTGAATAAAATCTTCTGGGATAGCGCTCATATTGGCTCCGGTATTGTGGGTAAAGCAGAGCCATTCCGAACCATTCGAAATGCCTCCCTACGCAGTTTAATCTGATCAGGTTCAAAGGGTATTTCTCAGTCTATCGACACCCCTGGCATGCTGCATGGACCGATAATTAACGACCGGTCAAATTTGACCTTCCAAAGTATATAAAGCAATCCCCGAATGCAAGCATTTTCCAGTTTTATCCGGCTTCTGCATTGACATCAGGGGTGGAATTCGTAACCTCTCAGCACCAACTTTTATATAGACTGAAAACAGAGCGCATAACTATGAGCAATCTTGCACAAGCCAAATTCAATATGATTGAACAGCAGATCCGTCCCTGGGAAGTTCTGGATGGTCAGGTGCTCGCCGTATTCGATAAAATTGAACGCGAACACTTTGTTCCTGAACAGTACAAAGGTCTGGCTTATGCAGACTGCCAGTTACCGTTGCTAAAAGGCGAATCCATGTTGCCCCCCACCCTGGAAGGTCGTATGTTGCAGGCTCTGCATCTCAAACCGAGCGACAGCGTACTGGAGATAGGCAGCTGTAGCGGCTATATCACCGCCTGCCTGGCCACCCTGGCGGATCAGGTACTGAGTGTCGACTGCCTGCCCGAAGCAACCGATCTGGCGTCAAGCAATCTGCAAAACCTGAATAACGCCGAACTATCCAAACGTATTCGCCTGCAGACCATCTCTTCACTGTCGGATATTACCTATAACGATCGCTTCGATGCTATCACTGTTGGCGCAGGTTCTCTGTCATCGATACCTGAAAACCTGAAAAATGCGCTCGCCATTGGTGGCCGACTGTTTGCAGTAACCGGTCAATCCCCGGTCAAACAGGCCCAACTGGTGACACGTATCAGCCAGACCGAATGGAGCAGCGTAACCCTGTTCGAGACTGACATACCGCCTGTCGCCTGAATATAAAACTCCAGATCTTAAAACCGTAACAATGCAGCGCCTTAGCCCGCAGCAGCTGGATGCGTATCTTAAAACCCAGCAACCACGCCTGATCGATGTGCGGGAACCCTGGGAGTTTGATATCTGCCACCTGTCTAACAGTGAACTTTTACCCATGGGTCATATTCCTGCGGCACTCGAGCGGTTCCATGAATCTGCCGAATATGTCATTATCTGTCACCACGGAATTCGAAGTATGCAGGTGATTAATTTTCTGGCACATCACGGCATACACAACACGATTAATCTGGATGGCGGCGTCGATGCCTGGGCTCGGGAAGTAGATCTATCCATGCCGCTGTATTGAATCTGTAACGATTATCCTGCAGTCATTGATATAAGCCATGCCAGACACCATTTTTAGCACTCTCTATTATCACTGGACTTGAAAATGAAACAGCATATCGGCCTCTTGTTAGCAACCAGCCTGCTTACCTTATCAACGACCTCTGTGCAGGCCATCGACCTGGCTCAGGTTCATGCTCTGGCCATCAACCAGGATGCCCAGCTGATGCTCGCGCATAGTCGACTGGAGTCGGCCCGATACGCATTACCGCAGGCCGTATCGGCGAATCGACCACAGGTCAATTTAGCCGCCAACACCACCTTTCAGGATAAAGACAATTCTCTGACCAGCGATGACCAGCAGACCAGCCTGGGCTTTACCCTGAGCCTGCAACAGAATCTGTACAACCCGGAAATCATCGCCCAGGCCGATGCGGTAGAGGCCAGTATCCTGCAGTCCGAGTCGGAATATAAGGCGGCGCTACAGGATTTAATCGTGCGTGTCACCGAAGCTTACTTCAATATCCTGTCGGCCAGGGATAGCGTCGAGTTTGCCCAGGCTGAAAAAAATGCCATCGGACGTCAGCTCGAACAGGCTAAAAAACGTTTTGAAGTCGGCCTGATTGCGATCACCGATGTGAAAGAAGCTCAGGCCAGTTACGACCTGTCGCTGTCGCAGGAAATCATCGCCAATAATGCTCTCGATAATGCGCGTGAAGCACTACATCTGATCATCGGTCAGAAACTCTCCGAAGCGCTGATACCGCTCGGTGATAAGGTCCAGCTGCTGATTCCGGAGCCTGCGAATGCAAGTGCCTGGGTAGAACAGGCACAGAAGTACAATCTGAATCTGGCTTCAGCCGAGGCAGGCCTCAAGGCCGCCAACGAAAACCGCAAAATCGCCCGCTCCGGTCGTTCACCCAAGGTGAACTTCAACGCCAGTTACCAGAGCAATGCGATCGATAGTGATCTGTCCGGCAGTTTTGATACCAACGACCTGACCCTCAGCGTGCAGCTCAACATGCCGTTGTATACCGGTGGCCGTACCGATGCAGTGATCAGTCAGGCGGAAGCCGATTACACCACCGCACAGAACAACCTGCTGTTGCAGAAACGTCTGATTGCACAGCAAACCAGTATCGCCTATCTCTCAGTGGTTTCAGGCATCGGCCAGGTTAACGCACTGGAACAGGCACTGATCTCCACCAGAGCCGCACTGGAAGCCACCGAAGCCGGATTTGATGTCGGCACCCGGACTTCTGTCGACGTGCTGAACTCCCTACGCGAAACCTATCGCTCCCAGCGTGATTATGCCTCCGCCCGCTATAACTACCTGATCAATACGCTGAAACTGAAACAGGCTGCGGGTTTGTTAAACGATGACGATATCACTGGCATTAATCAGTGGTTAAGTCATTAATCGGCGCAACCTAAAAGCATTCAACGCGTATGGCCGAGCATAAATCAACCCTTTTTAGGGCAAAGGATTACCTTCATCCAAAATACTGGTTGATGTGGTTAACCATTGGTTTTTTAAGATTGGCAGCCCTGTTGCCCTACCCCGCGCTGTTAAAGCTGGGGCATGCAACTGGAAAAATTATTCGACACCTGTCCGGTAAAAGGCAGCGTATCGTCGACATCAACCTGAAGCTCTGCTTTCCCGACAAAACGCCTCTTCAACGTGAGCAGATCAAACGCCAGACCTATCAGAATCTGGGGATGTCACTGTATGAAATGGCCATGTGCTGGTGGTGGAAACCAGAACAACTGAAACCGCTGGTGGAGGTTCGCGGGCTGGAACATATCGATCAATGCCTGGCGAATCATCGGGGCGTCATTCTATTAACCGGACATTATACCAGCCTGGAATTAGGCGGCCGACTGCTGGCCCTGTATAAACCGTTTCAGGTCATGTACCGGACCCAGAAAAACCCTCTTTTCGACAGCCTGTTATTTACCAAACGTAGTCAGCTTTATGAAGCGGTGATCTCACGTAAAAACACCCGGCGCATGATTAAAGGCATACGATCACTGGTACCTACCTGGTATGCACCGGATCAGGATTTTCGCCACGAGCGTAATGTGTTTGTGCCTTTTTTTGGCGTAGCAACCGCTACCATTACCGCCAGTACACGTCTGGCTGAATCAGGCAATGCCGCTATGCTGCCTTTTTTTCCACAACGAAAAGCCGATGGCAGCGGCTATATCCTGTGGATAAAGCCGCCTCTGGAAAACTTCCCGAGTGGCGATGAGATCGCCGATGCAACGGCGATAAATGCCTCCATCCAGCAGTTTGTTGAGCAGCACCCTGACCAGTACATGTGGGTTCATCAACGCTTTAAAACGCGCCCTCCCGGAGCACCCAAAATTTATTAATGACAGCGGTCAACCCTCCTTTTAGTTACCGACTGCTTTCAGTGGCTGTTTTTCCTGTCTGGTTATTGCACGCCTGCTGGCAAGCCATTAAATATCGAAACCCGACCTACCTGTGGCATCGACTGGGACTGTTTCAAACCCGGTCAACACAACCCTGTATCTGGCTGCATGCGGCTTCCGTAGGCGAAGTCGAAATGCTTAAAGCGCTGGTTGAGCAACTGCAAAAAACACATGCGCTACTGGTAACCACGTTTACCCCGACCGGATTCCTGCATGCGCAACGGGTATTCTCGAAAAACATCCAGATCCGGGCGTTACCGATCGACCTGCAACCGGTGAGCCGCCGTTTCATCCGCAGAGCAAACATCAAACTCGCCCTGATTGCCGAAACCGAACTATGGCCGGAGACGCTTTATCAGCTTAAAGCACAGGCTATTCCACTGCTTCAAATCAATGCACGCCTGTCAGAGAAATCGCTAAAAACAACCGGATGGAGGCGCAAAATTCTGCGCCTTACGCTGGGCTATTTTGATCAATACCTGACCAGAACGAAGCAGGATGTCGAACGCCTGAAAACGCTGGGTGCTGATGCGGATAAAATCATTACCGCTGGAAACCTGAAATATGCCAATCTGCCGAGCGCTAGCGCCTGTCAGCGCCTGATCGAGCGCGATTACATCCTGTTCGCATCCACCCATGAGCCGGAAGAGCTACAGTTTGCCAGCCTGATGAAACAGTTGGAAAGTGGATATCTGGTGGTGATAGCGCCCAGACACCCGCAACGTGCTGAGCAGATTATGAAAGCCTTAAGGCCGCTTGGCCTGAACATACAGCAACGCAGTCGCGCTCCGGAAATCAGGCCAGAAACACAGCTGTATCTAGCCGATACGCTGGGTGAATTAAAGTCACTGATGGCGTATGCCACACTGGTGGTGATGGGCGGCTCTTTCGGCACAGTAGGTGGGCATAATGTGCTGGAACCTGCCGCACTTGGCAGGCCGATTATCAGCGGCCCCAGTGATGACAATATCCGCCAGGATATCGCCCTGCTAACACAGCAGGATGGCATCATCCAGGTGAAGTCGATCGAGCAACTGGCTCAAACCATTAGCCAGCTGCTGCAACACCCACAGCAGCGTGAACAACTGGCCCGCAATGCATATTCGGTGATGCAGACGCAGAGCCACGTACTGGAAAACTATCTACAGGCCATCCAACGCTATTTATAGCCATCCAGCAGGCGCTTCCAGTGTCCGGAGTTAAAATGAAACGGCTGGTTTTGCTGTCGTCTAGATTGCTGAATCTTATGCAGGGAGCGCAATAATCGTTGCAGGTTATGGGTTGTCCAGGAGCCCTGCTGTGACATTATTTTCGCCTTATCGAAATCGATCAGATAAAAATCCAGATTCGCAGTCAGCAGGATATTATTCGCATTCAAATCTACATGACAAATACCGCTCCAGTGCAGGCGCCGGATCAAAGCACCTAATGCAAACCAGTTTTCTTCAGCAAGATCCCGGTCAGAGATAAAGCTCGCCAGCGTCCCCTGATTGTCAACATAGCGAGTCAGAATAGCGGCACGGTAAAACAGGCCGCTGGTTTGAATCCGGTAACCGGCAACCGCAGGTACCGGCAGCGCATGACGCTGTGCAAGCTGAACCACCTGATCTTCCCGATAAGGCCGGCTGCGAGTGAGACCGGTCCATACATACTGATCCTTTAACAGGCGTGCCACCAGCCCGCCACGCAGATATTCGCGCAACACATACCAGTCGTCATCCATTTTAACCTTCTGGCTGGCACCACGACCACCCGCTAGCGTTTCTGAGTCGGTACGTTTACGCCAGCTGCTCAGATCGAAATCCAGCGCGCTTAATTTGCGCTGGATCGATGGACTTTGCTGAATGATGAGCTGATTAAATGACATGCCTTCACATTGTGATATTCAGGTGATATTGTAGCCTACTCATAGGTAAAGTATCCCTGACTTTAGATCCCTCTTTCAGCGCATCAGGATAAAACGTGGAAAACCCCAATCACAGTTCTTTTATCAGAAAAACCATACAACAGTCGATCGATCTAAAAAAGTCCCTGCTACAGCAGGACGAATTACTGCAGAAAATCAATGAAGTCAGTAATCGCTGTATCCAGACCTTCAAAAGTGGAAACCGTCTGTTACTGGCAGGCAATGGCGGCAGTGCAGCCGATGCCCAGCACATTGCAGCAGAGTTTGTGTGCCGCTTCAACTTTGAAAGACCGGGACTACCCGCAATGGCTCTGGCAACCAATTACTCGGTGATTACCGCCGCCGGTAATGACTACAGTTTCGATGAAGTCTTTGCGCGTGAAGTTGAAGCCAACGGGCGCGAGGGTGATGTGTTTATAGGCATCTCGACTTCCGGCAATTCCACCAATATTCTGAATGCGATCGAAGCGGCCAAACTAAAAGGCATCTACACCGTCGGTCTGGCCGGTGAAGCGGGCAAAATCCAGTCCTGCGCCGATATCTGCCTGAACGTCCCTTCCAGGTCCACACCCAGGATTCAGGAGTGCCATATTCTGATTGGCCACATACTGTGTGAAATCGTAGAAAACAATCTGTTTGCCCGCCTCTAATCCGTTTCTATGGCCCCATTATCGTTTAATCTGCCTCCACAGTCGCTTTGCATACTACGCTTATCCGCTATTGGTGATGTCACCCACATGCTGCCAGTGATTGCCACGTTGCAGTCACAATGGCCTGATACCAGAATAAGCTGGATCATCGGCACGGTAGAATATCAGCTGGTCAAGTCGCTGCCGGGTATCGAATTTATTGTATTCAATAAAAACAAAGGTTTGTCCGAGTATCGCGCGCTGCGCAAAAAACTGTCGGGGCGACGCTTCGATGTATTGCTGATGATGCAGGTCGCAATGCGCGCCAATCTGCTCAGCCTGCTGATCAAGGCGGATATCAAAATCGGCTTCGATAAAGCACGCGCCAGAGATTTCCACGGGCTGTTCTGTGATGAGCAGATCGAAGGCGCTCAGCGCGTGCATGTACTCGATACTTTTTTTCAGTTCCTGGAAAAACTGGGGATCACCCAACGCAGCATGAACTGGCTACTCAAGTCGAGTTTAGCCGAGCAGGACTACGCACAAAGCCTCATCGGCCAGCAACCCTGTGTCATCATCAACCCCTGCAGCAGTGCACGTAACAATAACTGGCGTAACTGGCCGGAATCGAACTACGCCGAAGTCATCGATTACCTGATACAGAATAAAATCCAGGTCATTCTGACCGGTGGCCCGGCCGAGCAGGAACAGCAGTTCAGTCAGCGCATACTCGATATGTGTCATCTACAACCACTCAACCTGGTGGCTAAAACCAGCCTCGGGCAATTGCTTGCATTACTCGAACAGGCCAGCTGTCTGATCGCACCAGACACCGGACCGGCGCACATGGGTACAGTCGCCGGCATTCCAGTGATCGGGCTGTATGCCAGCAGCAACCCACTGCGCACTGGCCCCTATAATAGCCAGTCTAGTCTGATCAATGCCTATCCGCAGGCGCTGAAAAAGTACAGCCATAAAACCGTCGACGCTGCGCGCTGGGGAGAACGCGTTCGAGCGCCGGATGTGATGGAGCTGATTAGCGTCGCAGATGTCATTACTCGACTTAAACAGTGTTTACCATTCAATAACTAATCAACATGCGTAGTAACCGAACCCGGCTGTTTCAGCTTGTACTGTGGACTATTTTCTTTAATGGTCTGATCGCCAGTCTTATCTCCCTGCAGTCGATTGTTGCCAGCGGCCTGCCCGAATCAAGTCTGGCCCGCAGTTACCTGCTACTGCAGCAACTCGGGCACTTCCAGTTCCTCGCCCTGGTAACCGGCTTACCACTACTCCTGCTTAGCTTGCTGTTGCCCCTGCCGAGACTGATCACGCCATTGCTGATGCTGCTGTTCAGCGCTTTTAGCTTACTGATTTTTATTGATTACTCGGTATTTACCCTGTATCGCTTCCATCTCAATGGTATGGTGTGGAATATGCTGACCGGCGGCGCAATCGAAGAGATTTTTGTATTCGATGCCGCCAATATCGCCAGTGCAGCGCTGTTTATAGCGATCATTTTTCTAGTACAGGCGGGCATACAGTATTTTATCCATACCCGCCAGAATAGAACCCGCTGGATATCGGGTGGATGGGTCGCCACGATCGTGATCCTGATCCAGCTGTCAGGACAGTCGTTGTATGCCTGGTCGGATGCCTGGTACAAAACCGATGTGCTGACTCAGGTACGTTTTATTCCGCTGCCTCAGGTGATCACCATCAAACGCTTTCTGGCCGACAGGGGCTGGCTGCCGGATATTGCTGAAGATCAGAAGCTCAGCCTGAGTTCTAACGGTCAATTTAATTATCCGTTACAGCCGTTGCAGTGTGATACCCCTGCGCGCAAACCGAATATCCTTTTCATCATCTCTGACGGCCTGCGTTTCGACATGCTGAACCCTGAGGTGATGCCGGTATGGAGCGATCTGGCTCAGCAGAGTCAGGTCTTCGAACACCATCTAAGTACCGGTAACGCCACCCGATTTGGTGTATACGGGCTGTTTACCGGACTATTCAGTCACTACTGGTTTGATTCATTAAACACGCAGACCAGCTCGGTATTCATCGACCAGCTTAAACAGCAGGACTATCAGTTTGGATTTTTCACCAATGCAAGACTGACCAGCCCGGAGTTTGATAAGGCCGTTTTTTCAACGGTGAGTGAACACATCCCGTTAAAAACCGCCGGTCGGGATGTGATCGAACGAGAGTATGAAATCACCCGACAGAGCAAGGCGTTTATTCAACAAAATAAAGATAAACCCTTTTTTGGGCTGGTTTTTTTCGATGCGCCACATGCCTATGTATACCCAGCACAGGATGAAAAATTTACCCCTGCGCTGAAAAGCATTAACTATCTGAGTATCAATAACGATACCGATCCCTTGCCGTTTTTAAACCGCTATAAAAACTCGGTCTATTTTACCGACCGCCTGAGCGGCGAAATCATTCAACAGCTTAAACAACAGGCAATACTGGATAACACCATTATTATCATGACTGGAGATCACGGCCAGGAAGCGAATGAAACCGGAACCAATAGCTGGGGGCATAACAGTAATTTTTCGCGCTATCAAACCCAGGTACCGATGGTAATTTACTGGCCCGGCAAACAGGCTGCGCGTTACTCGCACCTGACCTCGCATGTAGATATAGTCCCGACCCTGATGCAGGAGGTTTTTTCCTGTAACAATAAGGTTGCCGATTACAGCAACGGCCGCTCTCTATTTGATCAACAGGAAAGAGATTTTGTGCTGGTGAAAAACTGGAATAATCAGGCCGTCGTCAGCAAGCAGTCGATACGTGTATTTCCGAAGATAGGACCGACTGAAACGCTCGACTATGCAAGCTACCAGAAAATAGAATCTGACACCGTCCCAAACACTACCATGGCAGACGTGATCGAGCAGATTTCCAGATTTTATAAAAACTGATTCAGTACTGCGTGATTACTTAACCTGCTTACGTTGCTGCTGATAATCCTCCACCAGCAGATATTTTTTTAGTAAATCGCGGTAATACTCCTGTTCGATCAGGCTCTTTTTATGTGCCGAAAGCGCAGAGGTTTCACTACTCAAGGTCAGTTGCTGCTGATCCAGCCAGGGATAAAACCGGTCATTGCGGCTATCGGCAATACCATCGGCAAACAAAAACTCTCCACTCGCGGTCAGCCCGTAGGCACTCTCCAGCTTTTTTTGCTGAAAGGGTTGGCCAAAATTATAGTAACTCGTTTGCGACAGCGACAGTTCATACAGGGTCGGAAAAAGATCGGTATGTGAGCCAGGCGTCAGGGGATCTATGCCATCTAACGAGCCTAATGACTGTGGCACATAAAAATAAGCCGGCACCGCATAGCGGATATATTTATCCTTATTCGCGCTATTATCGATAAAGGTTCGCTGCGGATGATCTCCGCTCGCAACAACGATGACCTTATCCTTAAGCGCACTGCTTTTAAGCCAGCTCAAAAAGCGCCCCAGCTGATCGGTCTGATAATGAAACCCTGACAGCAACGCCAGCTTATCTTCCTGACCCGGCGGCAGGCCATACTGAGTCAGATCGAGAGCCGGTCTACGATAGCTTTTTGGCAGCCGGATCGGCGGATGATTATTGGTCGTCAGTACAAAGCTGAACAGGGATTTTCCGCCAGCTTCTGCTTCCAGCAGGGATTTTTTCAGATAATCGAATACATACTGATCATATACGCCCCAGGGATTATCACTCGCATCCACCTTAAAATGACTTTCGATCTGGGAACGGCCGATATACTGATCGAAGCCCTGCAGCAGCCAGAAATTATTATGGTTACGCCAGCTACTATAACCACCACTTAAAAACTGGGTCGCGTAGTTATTCTGTTTATAAGGCAAGGTACTGGAAAGTCTGAAACGGGTCTTGTTCGCAATCGACTGCGAAAGCGGAGTCACCGGTGAATTTAGCAGCAAGGTTTCGATAGAAGGATTGGTGGCGTATTGATTGGCCAGAAAGCGGGTAAAAAAATGATCCTGTGCAGCGTGCCCAGCGAACTCACCCAGCACATTATTGCCGGCGGAATGCGCTCTGGCGATATCACTCGACCAGCCCTCCATCAATACAAAGATCACATGCGGCCTGACGGCTGCCAGCTGCTGATTTTCTGGTGTCGTTCGAATCAGCGCTTGAGCCTCACTGTAACCCGCTTTCTGCATCAAAACCTGCAAACTCGGCAACTGATTAAACTGCAGTATATTCTGTTTAAAGATGGCCTGATTATTCACGCTTTTATCGCGGTAGGCATAATACAGATTGAATACACTATTCATCACCATTGAATTGATGAAGGTGTTATCACTCACCGCCGCCTGTTTACGCTGCAATGGAAAGGTATCCAGAGAGCCGCGTGCCAGTACAACCAGCACGACACAAGAAAGGCACCAGAGCAGGAATTTGCCAAAAAAACTGCTCATCACTGGAGCATTCACTTTCAGCTGGGTGCTTTGGCGTAGATAAAAACGCAGACTGATAACCGCCGTGAGTAAAAATGCTGCGAAGAAAAGCAGAATTTTATAGTTATCCAGAATGGTACTGAAGATCGCCTCGGTATCATCCTCGAGCAGTCCAAAAATCAGTACATCGATAGGTTTCTGGAAGTAATAAAGGTGACCAATATCGACAAAAATAATAAAAACAACCAGCACCAGACTGAGACTAAAAACAATCTTCAGATAAGTGGCAAAAAGGTTTTGCGGAATCAGCCATCCGCTAAAAACAAATGGAATCCAGACCAACAGCAACAGCATGCTGCTGAGTAACTTGAGATCGAAGCGCAAGCCCTTGATTAACAGCTCATCGATAAATTGACTGCTCTGCGCTAAATCCTGCCAGCTGCCGAAAAATGCCAGACTACTGACTCTGGCCAGCATCAGTGCAGCCAGCAGTAGCAGTGTAAAAACAATTACCTGATTGAAGGAATTTCTGATTGCGGGATTCATCAATTACAGCGCAGAATTCGCCCGGGATCCGTCTGTACTACAGTTGTTTTTATGGTGAAAATCTACGCTCAGGTTATTGCCCACTATAAACGCCCGTACCTGAGGGATCGGTAGCAGCGAATCAACCAGTGCTTCATCGGCAGGCAGGTGATACAGAAACACTGGAATATTGCCAAGCTGCCGGCGTGTTTTTTCACCATACACCGGATCATTCAGCTCACCGTATTCCATCCCCATCACCGTATGAACACCGAAGTAATAAAATATTTTATACACTGCAATCATCAGCCCGGAGATGAATACACTTTCAGGCTCCGGGTGGGTATCAAAGATGGTATGGAAACCGGCCTTTCTAAAGCGTGCCAGGTTGGTCGGATTCTCCCCTTCCACATAAATTCTTTCAGACAGACCATTGCGTGATGAAATATCCTTCAAGCGCTGTATGGCCTGCATTGCCTGCTCTTCATTAAGGTGACGCAGGGCCTTAAAATCAAGCCAGAAATAATGGCCGTCGCCCACCGCATCGAAGAGTTCGCTGAGTGGCAAAATTTTTCCATTCTTGGTTCGATATGGGTAATCATGCGAAACAATATAATCCTTCTGGGCAACATCGTAACGTACGTCAACTTCCACTCCCTGCGCGCCCTGTGCAAACGCACGGCCTATACTTTGAATTGAGTTTTGATCGATTCCTTCACCGTACAGACCGCGCGCGGTCCACACCTTACGGCAGTCATCATAGGCTTCACTGAAGTCTTTGGAGCTGAGCTGTCGATCCACATAAAATTCAAGCGCATAGATACTCAGCAGAAAAGCTACGATCAAATAAACAAACACACGAACTATTCGTAACATGTTTTTTCCATACTAAGGTAGAAGGGACAGTACTGAAAACATCATTGATGCAGATACTTTCGATTCTGGTAGGCATACATCGGCCACAGTGCATGTGCCTGGGCTTTCTGAATAAATTCGGCATTAGAGGGCTGTTCGATCAGAACCTTGTTTTTATACTGGAACTGCTTTGCCGGTTTTTCCGGCACATGTATAACAACCTCGGATCCTTCCATGTAAGCATGATTATTGCCGTACTGCATCAGAGCCCGGCCGCGGTAATCGACTGGCAGCTCGGTCAACACGTGTCCCGGCATCGGATGATCAACGCTGATGCCCATAAAGTGCAGCAACGTCGGTGCCAGATCGATCTGGCTGGCAACCTTGCTATACACAGTGGGCTTAATACCCGGTCCAATGATCAGTCCAGGAATATGAAAACGATCAATCGGTACCAGTGAAGCCCCAAACACGCGCGTATCATGATCGGCCACGATCAGAAAAATGGTGTTATCCCAATAGGGCTGGTTGCGCGCCTTTTTAAAAAATTCACCCAGCGCATAATCGGCATATTTAACCGCGTTATTGACCGTATGTTTATCGGCATCATGCAGGCTGATGGTATTATCCGGGAACTCGAACGGCGAATGATTGCTTGAGGTAAAGGCCAGAATAAATTGCGGCCTGGCCGATGCGCCCATCAGCTCATCGTCCACGCGCTGAAACAGGTCTTCGTCCGACACGCCCCAGGTGGCACGAAACTTCGGGTTGGTATAGTCGTTCTGATCGGTCACCCGGTCAAAGCCATTGGCCAGAAAAAATCCGGCCATATTGTCGAAGTGGCTTTCTCCGCCATAGATAAACTGGGTATCGTACTGCTGCTGTTTCAATAGACTCGCCAGGGTAGCGAAATGCTGTTGTGCCAGCCCCAGCTTAAGCACGCTGCGCGATGGACTCGGTGGAAATCCGGTAATCACCGCTTCGATACCTCTGGCCGAGCGGGTACCGGTCGCATACAGATCGCTAAACCACAAACCCTCATCGGCTAATTTATCTAGCTCAGGGGTTACCCCTACGCCACCCAGTTTGCCGACAAAGCCAGCCCCCAGACTCTCTTCCAGCAGGATCACCAGATTAAACGGTTTTGCACCGGGCGCGGCGCTTTGCCTGTGCCAGGTAGAAGTCAGGTCGGTGCTAAAGGAAGCAACCGGTTGCTGCATGTTCTGGCGGACTATACGGACAATATCCTGTGCCGGCATTTCGCCATACATGGTACCTGCACTATCTTCATTTTTTAAGTTATACACTGCAGTTAGTACGGTGTAGATCGAGCTCAGGCCCAGCTTGTTGACCAGTTGATCATTCGAGAATGCCGCGGTGCTGGCATTCGCCGGCCGATGATCTAAACTTGAGCGAGCACCGAGTGCCAGTACCAGCAGCAACACTGGCAATACTAAAATACGCACCCACAACGGCCAGGGCTGTAGCGACTGAAACACCCGGCAATTAAATCCGGATAGAAAACGCCACAATAGCACCAGTAAAACGATGGCTACCACAAAGTGGAATGGATACTCGTAGAGTGAAGTCTTAAGGACTTCAACAGGGGTTTCCAGGTACTCAAAGAAGATACGATTGGGTCGCGTGTCGTATTGATCGATAAATGCCGGCGTACTGATTTCCAGAAACACAAACAGCATGGTTGTCAGCATCAACCAGAGCTTGCTAACGCCAGTTTGCAGGCTGAATAACAGTCGGTTGCGTGGCGTAAAAAGTAGCAGGATAGCGGGCACAAACCACAGCATACAGATCACGATCAGATCAAAACGCAATCCATAAGCCATGATTTTAAGCGCGTGTTCGAGACTGCCCACACGCTCGAATTGCCAGCCTGTGAGTAACAAGCGGGAGAATGACAGCAACGTCAGTAACAGCAGGCCATAGCTGATAAAAGGGTATAACGGCCAGTGGCGTACAGAATATTTCATAGTGACAGGGTAGATGGCTCGCGTCAGCATCGGTTCAGGCTAGTGCGCAGCCAAAACCGATACCGATACGTTGAGTTAAAGTGCTATGGCTTCTGGATCAGGATCAGGTGCTGTGTATTAATTTTCTCTCCCGGCAGACGCTTTACGCTCAGGCCTCTTTTGGCACAGGCCTCCTTGATCCATTTGAAACTATGTCTGACCGTACCTTTCACATCCGACTGGTGCGAACCACCGACCCACTCATCGCCTTTGTAATCCTTATGGAACATATCCGGCAATTTGACCGTAGTCAGAAATCGAGCCTTGTCATTGGAGAACTTAACAAAGCCATCCAGCATTTTTTCGATGTCTTTCTTGCCCGCATGGGTCCAGATCGATTGGGCAAACATAAAATCAAATCGGGTATTAAACACAGAAAAATCATATTGATCGTTATGATCAAATTTCGGTTGTTTTAGTTCCAGCAGATCAGGCTCCAGAATATAGTTCAGACCACCCTTAAACATGTCGACATTCGGCTCCAGGCCATGATAACAACCCGCATTCAGGAAATGCATGGTCCAGTAGCCGCCACAGAAGGCACCGCAACCAATATCCAGAAACTTGTCCCAGGGATTCAGTCCATTCCTGATCTGAGACTCCAGCTGAGTTCGCCCGGTCACTTCAAAGCGATAGGTTCCGCAGCCGATTTTATCCGACACCGTCGCCAGTAACTCGCCTCGGTGTTGCAGGCTAGAGTCCAGTTTCAGGGGTTGTGGGGCCTTCGTATTGCCATTCTTCATTGTGCGTATCCTGCAAGTTTAATCTGAATTCAAATGTGTCATTTTATCCCGCGCTATCGCACAGGTATATAGGCTGTCCGTACCTCATAATCAAACCATGAAGCAATGGGCCTGAGGCCTTTAGCGGCTGGCATTGATTTTATTGATCAGCAGGGTACTGGATTTACCTTCCACAAAGTCGATCAACACGACTTCTGCCGCGCACTGCCGACCGGCAATCTGTTCGATCTGATAATCGCCACCTTTGACCAGAATGTCCGGGTGGATCGCACAGATCAGCTGTTCCGGTGTATCTTCAGTAAATTCAACCACCAGATCGACCGATGCCAGCCCGGCCAGTAACTCCATCCGGTCCGTTAGCGGATTAATCGGACGGCTCTCGCCTTTCAGTCGGGTCACAGAGAGATCGCTATTAACCGCAACGATCAACACATCACCCAGCGCCGAAGCCTGCTCCAGATAGCGCACATGACCGGCATGCAACAGATCAAAGCAGCCGTTGGTAAATACAATCTTCTTACCCTGTTTTTTATACTGGGCAATAATTTGTGGGGCATGTTCACGCGCGATAATTTTTTTCTGTATCGGCGATAGTTTATTGGAGCTCGACATTTCGAGACGATACAGGTCATCAACCGACACCGAAGCCGTACCCATCCGGCCCACCACGATACCGGCGGCCTTACAGGAAAGGAATACCGCATCCTGAATCTCCATTCCGCTGCCCAGACCGGTTGCCAGCGAGGCAATCACGGTATCGCCCGCACCGGTCACATCATAAACTTCCTGCGCATGTGCCGGAAAATGATCCGAAGTCTGATCCTGCATCACCAGTGTCATGCCGTCCCCACCCTGGGTGATCAGCAGGCCGCCTAACTGGCACTCATCGATAATGCGTCCAGCCTTAGCGATCAGTTCTGACGGGCTGTTCCATTTACCAACCACGGCCTCAAACTCTTTTTTGTTAGGGGTGAGTAGATAGGCACCGGAATACTCACTAAAACTCTGCTTCTTGGGATCGATCAGAACTGGAATCTGGCGCGCACGCGCCTGATCGATAAAAGCACGCGGATTTTTGAGTAAGCCCTTGCCGTAATCCGACAACACCACAACATTCGAACTCGGTAACAGCGACTCGTAGCGTTGTAATAGTGGCTGCAGATTCACATCCTGCATCACCTTTTCAAAATCGAGCCGGATCAATTGCTGATGCTGCGACAGTACCCTGAGTTTATTGGTGGTGGTGTGCAGGGGCTCAATCCGACAATGATTTTGAATCGTGGTCAGATCGATCAGGGATGAAAGTCTTTTACCATCCTCATCATCGCCAATCAGCGCCAGTAAACTGGCACTCGCACCGAGCGCGGTGACATTCATCGCGACGTTTCCAGAGCCACCGACACGCCACGACAGGTCATTCACCAGAACTACCGGAACAGGCGCTTCCGGGGAAATCCTTTCGGTAACGCCCTGCCAGTAGCTATCCAGCATAACGTCACCCACAACAAGAATGTTTGCAGTTGAAAAATCAAGGTTCATGGGGTTTTAAAGCCGGCAGTCAATGGCATCACGTCTGATCAATTAAAAGGCTGAAATTATAATGCACTCTAATCTCCGGTGACAGCAGAACCTCAACATAAGCTATGATGCAGGGGCTTTAAACGTGCATGTCGTGGACCATGAAAAAATATTTATTTTATATCTCGCAGAATTACAGCTTTGCGATTCTCAGACCGATTCAAAAAATACTCCAGCAACGGGGTGATCAGGTGCGCTGGTTTTTTGAAGGTGATGCAGTCAATCCGGCCTATTTAATGCCCGAAGAAACCAGGCTGGACTCCATCGATCTGATTAAAACGTATCATCCGGATGCGGTGCTCGCGCCCGCCAACAGCATCCCCAGCTTTATTCCCGGCTTAAAGGTTGCTGTTTTTCACGGCTTCGATGCTGGAAAACTGGATCGTCAGGGGCGTAACGATCACTTCAAAATTCGCGGCTGTTTCGATCTTTATTGTACCCAGGGACCGGATACGACCCGAGAATTTAACACGCTGAAAAAAAAATACGGCTATTTTAATGTGATTCAAACGGGCTGGTCTGCACTCGATCCCTTATTTGAACAACCTGAATCTCCGCTCCCACATGAGAAGCCTGTGGTGCTGCTTTGTTCTACATTCACCCACAAGCTAAGCTGCGCAAAACAGCTGCTCCCGGTCGTTGCGGAACTATCCCGCTCTGGAAAATGGCAATGGCTGATACAGTTTCATCCCAAAATGGAGGCTGCAGTGATCGCACAGTACCAGTCCATTCAGAGCAAGCACTTACACTATATCGAAACCGATAATGTGATACCGCTACTGCAGCAGGCCGATGTAATGGTATGTGACACGTCTTCCGTGATTCTGATGTTCCTGATTCAGAACAAGCCGGTGGTGACTTTCAAGAATATCGACCCTGGCCCTTATCTGCTGGATATAGACAACCCCGCGCTGCTGGAACAGTCGATTACCAGAGCACTCAGCCATCCTCCCGAACTGATGCAGCAGCTACAGCAAAAAACTGCGCAAACGCATCCCTATCAGGATGGAAAATCGGCTCAACGCGTGGTCACCGCGATCGATGAAGTGCTGGCAGGAAAACATCCGCTGAAAAAATCCAGACCTCTTAACTTTTTCAGAAACCTGAAGTTTAGACAGCGTTTACACTACTGGAACTTTCTGTGATTGAAGAACCGGTAGCCTGCTTTTCACGCAACACGACCGACATAAAAACGGCCAGATAAAAGGAGAAAAAAATCACGGATCGGGATCGCTCCAGTATAGCTTCGGATAAACTGAAGCCGATAAAACCGACCAGTAACAACATACCCGCCAGCGCAGCGCGTTCTTTTTCCGGCTCATGCGGCTGTTTCAGGTAGTGGAAAAAAATAAGCGCAGGCCAAAAAAACAGCAGTATCAGTGCAATAAACGCAAACAGTCCACCTTTCGCCAATGCCGACAAAAACTGATTATGCGGGTGCGAAAAAAGAGCAATCGTTTCATTATACAAGCCCTGCTCAACCAGATCTTGCGCCATGTCGTTGTACTCTCCCCAGCCGCTGCCTAAAACAGGGTGCTGCTTGAAGATATCGATTGCAGCCTGCAACATCTCAAATCTGGCCCCTATCGACGTAGCACGGGCAGGATCTTTTATTGATTCACTGGATAAATAGCCGTTAATGTTTGTAACCGTCACCTGGACACGTTGCTGTACACCCGATTGAGGCATCAGATAAACGGTGCCAACGCCAAGCACTGCCAACATACAAACCAGAATGACCTTTTTCAGCGACAGGTAGCGCATTAAATAGACGATTAAAACCACACTCAAAAAGGGGAGAGCTACCCATCCGCCTCTGGACAGGGACAATACACTTGCCGCTAAACCAGCCACAAACGCAAGCACAGGAATGAAAATAAGTACTTTATGGTGACGCCTGAACCAGTCCAGTCCGGCTAGCGACAACACCCCCATCATCAATGACAGATCCCCGAAAATTATAGGATGAACAGTTCCTGTCGCTCTTGCTTGCTGGCTGGCACCAAACACCTGATATAGACCAACGCAAAAAGCAATCAGGGTACCGGCTAGCAGACCTAACCAGATATATTTCTCATTGATACGAGCAGACTTAAACAACAGATAGACGGGTATGGCGAGAATCAAATTAATAAATCGGTCAGCGCGGGATAACTCGACCTGCTGCACTACAGACGTCAATATAGCCGTTAAAAACAATAGTGAAACCGCTATGTAAAACAGCTTTTCCTGCCTCATCAGCGGGATTAACTGTGCAGACTGTGTGACCGCCGTATACATCGCTAAAACCAGCACCACAAGACCAATTAAGCCGCTAACAACGTCTGTTACCAGAATTGCCGATGGAAAGGCGACCAATGCTGAAGCGATAATAAAATAAACCAGGGGGGTTACACTTGTTTTATCAGCCTTCATTTAAAACTCACTGGCACAGACTTCAGGGAAAAGCGATTTCAATCTGCTTTTGCGGTAATGGGAAAGGACTATCACCAACAAGGCGCATATTCTTCGGTGAATAACCACTAATTCTGGCTATGGAAATTTGCGCATTTTTTATCTCTGGTGAATTCATCACCAGCTTATGATAATGCGGTGTATAACCTGCCCACTCAGCTGACGCCTGGCCCAGGGAGTTTTCCCACAGAACTTCACACTGCTGACCGATCAATTCCTGCATAGCTTTTGACTTGAGGCTAGTTGCCAGCTCATGCATCTGCTGACTACGTTGCTTTTTAACGCTATCCGGAATCTGATCAGAAAGACCGGCCGCCCTGGTTCCTTCCCGCTTTGAATAGCTGAAGATATGCATATGTCCAAAACCGATGTTTTCAACAAATTTCATGGTAGCCGCCCACTCCTGTTCAGTTTCACCCGGAAACCCGACAATCAGATCGGTCGTAATATTAAAAAACGAAATGGAGGAACGCGCTTTATCCACCAGCCTAGCGAACTCCGCAGTTTTACAGCGCCTGGCCATGCGTCGTAGAACACTGTCCGAGCCACTTTGCAGGGGCAGATGCATATGCGGCATCAGCCTGCTGTCCTTGAATAACTCAAAAAAATTATCAGGCAGATCCCATGGCTCCACAGAGGCCAGTCGAATTCGTGGAATAGCGGTCTGATCGAGAATCGCACTTAACAACTCGTATAAGTTGGTACCCGTATCGCTGCCATAACCACCCACATGCACACCGGTGATGACTATCTCCTGTACCCCATGCTGATGATGGCGCTTAATTTCTTCGATAATCTCCTGCTGAGTACGGCTTCTTTCTGCGCCACGCGCAACCGTCACGATACAGAAAGTACAGCGGTAGCGACAACCATCCTGTATCTTGATAAACGCTCGATGGCGTCCTCTGGCAAAGATACTGGAGTTATCCCCTGTCTGAACGGTGTACTCAGGAAGGTCAAATTTTGCCTGCACCAATTGCAACAGATCATCTTTCTGCTGATTGGACACTACCAGATCCACACCCAGTTGCTTTTCAACCTGTTCTGTCTGTAGGCTCGCATAACAACCGGTAACCACCAGGCGTGACTGAGGATTCGATTTATGTATCCGGTTAATAAATTTTCGTGATTTACGATCCGCTTCAGCGGTAACCGAACAGGAATTAAAAACCACCAGATCAGCCTCACTACTGTCCGTGGTTAATTGGAAACCGCTTTCAATAAACTGATTCGACCAGCTTTCCAGCTCAGCTTCATTTAATCGACAGCCCAGTGCCTGAAAATTCACTTTCACTTCATCTATCACTTATACAAATGGCGCATCATGGTATCAAAACCTGTTGCACAGAGGAATTTTATCCATAAAAAAACCCGGCTTAAACCGGGTTTAAATTTCATCATACTTTATTATTAGTATCTATTTACGAGTCGCTGGACCATTAGCTTCGATGCCTTTGGACATAACCGTTAAGAAATACTCGAGTGACTTGTATTCATCGCTTTGTGGAGGAAAAGCCTTAGCACGAATATTTTCATTACAGCCACCAAATCGACGATGCGCTGTTCCCAGCTCCTGCCACTTTAAGCGATACACAGGGAAGTGAGACAGATTACCTAACGCAGGACTTAACAGGTCTGAACGCGCATAACCACCAGCGTTAGTAACATGACAATCAGCACAGGCCAGATTTAGCTGCCCTCTTTTCATGTAGAACTGTTTCTTCCCCTGCTCATAGGCGGCGAGTGCCCGCTCATCATTGGGTACACCGACGTTAAAGACTTTACCGCGAGAGTTATACGCAATATACGCGGTCAGGTCTGTTATCGGGCCCTTTTTGTACTTCAGAGGGTCCTCGTTATTGGCTTTACGACAGGCGTTGATCTCCCCTTCGAGAGTCTTGATTTCACCCGCTGCGGTATCAAAATAAGGATACATCTGACGAATAGCTTTACCGCCATTAGGCAGGCAATCCGCATAGGTCTTACCATTGGCGAAAGGTGTATTAAACATCTTTTCACCTTTCGTTATAGATTCTTCGTAGGGGGGAAACTCTTCTGAGTTCAACCATTGGGCACGAAAATCTTCGTTTATAGCATATACACCATCCTTGAAATCACCTTTTTTGACATTTGGGAACTTGTCATAAAAGTATTGCTGGAATGCCTTTACATCATCCTGCGGGGTTGTAGCCGTCGCGGTAACCGGAGTTATCAGACCAACAGCCAAAGCAGTTGTTACTGCAAATATTAACTTACGCATAGTTTTTGCCTTTGTAAATTAGTTGTTTGTATGTCCTGTAAGAATTTCTTACGCGACTGATGCAGTTTCTGAATCTGAGTTACCCTGATTATCGACCCAGGATAGCGTCAGTGAATCACCTTTCGCACCACTGTACATAAATGACAGATAAGGATTGGTAGAAATCGCTCCACCCCAGACAGCATCTAGTACTGTTTTATCACCAGATTTTGCCATTACTTCCTGAATATGATGCGCAGGAATTAATTTACCGGTTTTCTGGTCCTTACGCAGACCTGTTTCCATCGGGTGATTGATTAATGCTTTTACCGTCACTACGCCCTTACTGGCTTTAGCGCGTAATTTTATTGAGTTTGCCATAGTATTTTTTCCTCTTTATCTAATCCAGGGTTACCCGCCGCAGCCACCGATAGTGACTTTGACTTCTTTTTTATTGCCATATAGCTTGCCGCCGGATTTCACAACAGCCACTACATCACCTGTTTTACCCATTTTAATACGGGTAGAGATAAAAGCCTCGGATCCACTCAGATTAAAGGTTGCTACCAGAGGAGTACCATTCGATTCAGCCAAAATTGAAATAGACTCAACATTTGATAATGCACTGGAAACTTCAACAGTTACAGGAACTACTGAACCATTTTCAGCGATATCAGGCGCCTTAATTTCAATACCATCAGAGTGCTCAAAGCCCCCGGTGCCTAAAGCGGCGGTTAACGCAGCCGCAGTATCTTTAGCTTCAAAAGCAGCTTTTGGGTAGGCTGCCAGCACCTGGCCCGGAGTTAAAAGTCCGGCAGAGGCTGCAACACTCACCGCACTTAGCGCTAAAGTTCTTTTTAATAACGTTCTACGATTCATTTATGTCAGTTCCTCACAGAGTAAGTATATATTCAGTAACCAGGTCAATCTGCTTCTCAGTTAATATATTATGCCGTCCAAATGGAGGCATCGGAGTAGCAGGGTTTTTGACTGTAGAGTCCCAAATCTGAGATCTCAGTACATTTTTGTCCGGGAAACGGGCTTTCATTGCAATTAATGGTGGCCCCAGATTACCGGCAGCCTGTCCACCTGCAATTACATGGCAGGTTAAACAATTGCCCAGTTTACGGTCAAATGCAATTCTCTTACCTTCTGCAATCATATCGCCATGAGCAGCTGAAAACGCCACAGGGCTTGTAATTACACTTAGAAGAGCTACGACGGATGCCGCAGACGATAGCAAGCGAATCTTCATCCGCAAATTCCTCCTCAAGAAAATTAACCAGGAACGGTTAATCAGTTAATAAAATATAGTTATAATAGTGATCGAGATCATCACATGCAAAATAGAATACCGATAAATATAGCAATATCAAGATTTTATTAAGATCAGTTCTCACACAACCGCATTATTTACATAAAAAAAAGCACCCTCTTCACGGCCCCTGAAATCAATCACCCAAACTATTTAGCATCCAGCTTTTCCTTGACTCTGAGTTCATTGGAGGCATCCAGTCCACCTTGAGATAACAGTGCTTTAAACTGGGTTCTTGCCAGCTCTCTGTTTCCGCTATACCAGTGATAATGGGCCTCAAAAAACTGGCGCATGACATCATCATTCATAGCACCATATATCTTTACCAGTGACTGATAAATCTGTGGGGCACCTGGATTTCGCCGGAGTAACTTCATTGCCCTGTTCAGGGCTTTCTGATTTTGTTTTTGAGTTAGCAGGATAGCAACCAGTCGAACACCGATAGAAAGCTCATCCGGGTACAGTAATAGTGCCGTCTGATAAATCTCAGCGGCATCACTAATACGACCCTGAAACTCCATATTTTCAGCTAAAGCATACTTATACCAGAGACTATCGGGGTCACTTACCGTCAATCCCTGATAAAGCTGATCCGCCAGCTCAAAACGTCCATTTCTGGTATGTACCAGAGCCTGAGAAAATCGAGACTTATTGTTACTGTGTATGCCATCAAACGGATATAGATAGAACAGGTAATCCCGGAACTGTTGATAACGTGATAGCTGCGGTTGTTTTTGTTTGCGGTTGTCCAGTCTTGCGCGTATCTCTGCGATACGATTCGAGCTCACCGGATGCGTCCGGAAGTATTCAATGTTGGCTATCTCACCATTTTGTTCCCGTTTCTGCAGTACACCCATAAAGTCAGCCATTGCGTCCGGATCATATTTTGATTGCTTTAACAGCTCCACACCAACCCGATCCGCTTCATACTCGTTGGCACGGGTGAAATTTATCATCGCTTGTGAGCTACCGGCTATCCCACCATACAGAATAGCTCCAGCCATATCAGGATTCTGACTGCCGACCAGGATAGCGGCCAACACTGAAATCAGACTAGCCATGTTGATTTCGCTGGCCTTTTCCAGCATCTGCATACTATGCATCAATTCGACATGCGCTATCTCATGGGCAAGCACGGAGGCCAGCTCATCCTCTGTATCACTAACCGCAATCAGACCTGCGTTTACACCTATATAACCACCAGGGGCGGCAAACGCATTAATAGTGGAATCTTTTACCAGAAAAAAGTGGTAATCACGAAATCGAATTTCCAGAGCCGACAGCAGTGACTCCCCAATATCCTGCAGATAGCGGGATAGCAGGGGATCTTCGATAACATAACCCTTTTCCTTTAATTTATTGTATAGCCCTTCTCCAAGCTCAACTTCTTTCTTTAAATTAATGCTGGCATTGGCTCCCAGTAAAGGCAATTCACGGTCTGCCAGTAGCACGCCTGAAAATAGTCCTGACAACCCTAAAATTAGCCACAGAATTACAACGACCGGCTTTTTCTTCATAAAAATATCACTTTCCCCGTGTAGCTTGTAACCATAAGACCTTGAAGAAAACCAAATATTAGCGTATTCTAATAAGCCTGTTTTTTGAGCCAGATCGTAAGTACTCATGTTACCAATCAAAGAAATAAATGTTATCGATTTATCCAACTCATTTGAGCAGAATGATACGAATATCGAATTGATTGACATCCGTACTCCTGCAGAAGTTGCACGTGGCGTTATTCCAAACGCAAAAACCTTACCGATGCACTTAATTCCTTTAAAGCTTGATTATTTTTCAGGCACCGACAAGGAGTTTGTGATTTATTGCCGCACCGGAAGTCGCTCAGCACAAGCCTGCATGTTCTTAAATCAGCAGGGCATTAAAAACGTTTCAAATCTCCGCGGCGGCATTATGAGCTGGGCCCAGCAGGGATTAAATATCGATCTAAAACCTCAGGATTCACTGGTTTAACAATCGAGATGACAAGTTTTCTTGCCTTTTTATTAGCATTGACTTATAAAGACGCGTCAATTTTTTATGCGGGATTAAAGTCCTGCGTTATTAACCTATAAACATTATTTGAGGAGACATATAAATGGCTGATTTCGATCGTGAACTTGACGCATCAGGACTGAATTGTCCACTGCCAATCCTACGTGCCAAGAAAACCCTGGCGGACATGGAATCTGGACAAATTTTACACATCATCGCCACAGACCCCGGTTCTGTAAAAGACTTTGAAGCTTTTGCCAAACAAACAGGCAATGAGTTGCTGTCTTCTGGTGAAGAAGGTGGGAAATTCTCATTCATGATGAAAAAATCATAAGTCATTCCCTTTAAACTCTAAACTGACAGAGGTATTTGTATGACTGAAAAAAAATTGGCAATCATTGCCACAAAAGGAACTCTTGACTGGGCATACCCGCCGTTCATTCTGGCGTCGACTGCCTCTGCATTAGGTTACGAGACCGAAATTTTCTTTACCTTCTATGGACTGCAATTACTCAAGAAAGACCTAAACCTTCAGGTTAGTTCTTTAGGCAACCCAGGAATGCCTATGCCAATGCCGGTACCCGTTATACTGCAGGCATTACCCGGCATGCAAAGCATGATGACCATGATGATGAAGCAGAAAATGAAGTCAAAAGGTGTTGCCAGCGTAGAAGAGTTACGCGAACTCTGTGTAGAAGCAGAAGTAAGACTGGTAGCCTGTCAGATGACAGTCGATCTGTTTGAGTTCGACACCAAGGACTTTATCGACGGCATCGAATACGGCGGCGCCGCAACTTTCTTTGAATTTGCCGGTCAGTCTGATATCTGCATGTACATCTAGCTAATATCACAGGTTAACACCCGGACTCTTGAGTTCACAAAAAGCCGCTACTTTAGCGGCTTTTTTTATTCCTGCAACTATACCCATTCAACAGGCACTGTCATTTCAGCCGCCACTCATATCGATCGTCACCACAAGCTCGGTGAGCAGGAAAAATTCACGATATATTCCTCTGTAATAGCGTTACATAGTTAAATTAAGAGTGCATTCGCAAAGCAACCGTAATAAACTTTCCGGTTTGGTATTTACATTTATTTTCGAGGAAAAACGGTGGAATTATCCGGTTCTGAAATCATTGTACAGTTTTTGAAAGACGAGGGTGTGGAGCATATTTTTGGCTACCCCGGCGGAGCTGTACTGCATATCTATGACGCCATTCACAGACAGGATGACGTGAAACACATTTTGGTAAGGCATGAACAGGGGGCAACACATGCCGCCGATGGCTATGCCCGTGCAACCGGTAAACCAGGAGTGGTTTTAGTCACCTCGGGCCCCGGTGCAACCAACGCCATTACCGGTATAGCCACGGCTTATATGGACTCTATCCCGATGGTAGTTATCTCAGGACAGGTTCCAAGCGGTATGATCGGTAGTGATGCCTTTCAGGAAGTCGATGCGATCGGCGTATCGCGCCCCTGTGTAAAGCATAATTTTCTGGTCAACGATATTAACAAGCTGGCTATAACCCTGAAAAAAGCGTTTTATGTTGCGACCACAGGCCGCCCTGGTCCGGTCTTGATCGATATCCCCAAGGATATCACCGCACCGCATATCAAGATCAGTTATGAATACCCAAAGCAGGTCAGCCTGCGCTCTTACAATCCCACGGTAAAAGGCCACCCCAAGCAGATTAAAAGGGCGGCAGAGCTGTTGCTATCAGCCAAACGCCCGATGATTTACAGCGGTGGCGGAGTGATACTGGGCAATGCCTCGGAAGAGTTACGCAAGGTCACACGCCTGCTAGGCTTTCCCATCACTCAAACCTTGATGGGACTGGGCGCCTATCCCGGTACCGACAAGCAAAATATCGGTATGCTGGGCATGCATGGCACCTATGAAGCGAATATGGCGATGCACGAATGCGACGTTTTATTCGCGATCGGTGCACGCTTTGATGACCGCATCACGGGCGACACCAGTAAATTCTGCCCCAAGGCAAAAATTATTCATATTGATATCGATCCCGCATCCATTTCGAAAACGATCAATGTCGACATTCCTATCGTTGGTGAAGTCAAGCAGGTGTTAACCGACCTGTATCAGATACTGGAACAGTCAGCGGAGAAACCCGACCAGAAGGCGCTGAAGAACTGGTGGACCAGGATCAACTCCTGGCAACAGCAGGATTGTCTGGCGTATGATCATACCAGTAAACACATCAAGCCGCAGAGTGTTATAGAAGCACTCTACGAAGTGACCGGTGGAAATGCTTATGTCACCTCCGATGTGGGCCAGCACCAGATGTTTGCAGCTCAGTTTTATCCGTTTGACGAGCCACGGCGCTGGATCAATTCGGGTGGACTCGGTACCATGGGATTCGGTTTACCGGCAGCGATGGGCGTTAAAATGGCGTTCCCTCAGGCCGAAGTAGCCTGTGTCACCGGTGAAGGCAGTATCCAGATGTGCATCCAGGAGCTTTCGACCTGCCTGCAATACGATTTGCCGGTTAAAATCATTAACCTGAATAACCGTTATCTAGGCATGGTTCGTCAATGGCAGGAGTTTTTCTACGAAAAGCGCTATTCGCACTCCTACATGGATGCCCTGCCTGACTTCGTCAAACTGGCCGAAAGCTATGGCCATATCGGTATCCGTGTAGAAGATCCGGCTGACCTGAAAGCCGCCATGCAGGAAGCCTTTTCGCACAAAGACCGTGTCGTCTTCCTCGACGTCATCACCGATCAGACCGAAAATGTATACCCGATGATTCAGGCTGGTGCGGCACATAACCAGATGGAAATATCTCCTGTGCACAAAAAACGTCTGGGATCGATTAACCCTGAAGGAGAACTTTCCTGATGAGACATATCATTTCATTACTGGTAGAGAATGAATCTGGTGCCTTGTCCCGAATTGCCGGCTTATTTTCCGCTCGCGGCTATAATATTGAGTCGCTAACGGTTGCCACAACACAGGACCCGACCCTGTCGCGCATGACCATCGTCACCGCAGGCTCCGATAAGATCATTGAACAGATTACCAAACAGCTGCACAAACTGATCGATGTGGTCAAGTTACAGGATCTGACCGAAGGCAACTTTATCGAACGCGAAATGATGTTTGTAAAGATCCGTGCGGAAGGAGAAACCAAGCGTTCTGAAATCCAGCGTCTGTCGAACATCTTTCGCGCCAGAATTATCGATGTCACCGACTCTACCTTTTGTGTAGAACTGACCGGATCGGGGGACAAATTGAACGCCTATATCAAAACCCTGCAGGACAGCGATGTCATCGAGATTGTACGCTCCGGTTCAATGGGCATTACACGCGGCGAAAAAGCACTTACACTTTAAATCAACTCAGTAATCATCAAGAGGAAATACATGAAAATCTATTACGATAAAGATTGCGACCTGTCCATTATTCAGGGCAAAAAAGTCACCATTATCGGATATGGCTCTCAGGGCCATGCACATGCAAATAATTTAAAAGATTCCGGCGTCGACGTCACGGTCGCCTTGCGTGAAGGCTCCGGCTCTGCCAGAAAGGCGACTGCAGCCGGCTTAAAGGTCATGAATACAGCGGATGCCGTTAAGCAGGCTGACCTGGTCATGGTTTTAACTCCCGATGAGTTTCAATCGCAGCTCTATAAAACCGAAATCGAACCCAACATCAAGCAGGGCGCTACGCTCGCTTTCGCGCATGGTTTTGCGATTCACTATAATCAGGTCGTTCCACGCAGCGATCTGGATGTCATCATGATCGCACCCAAAGCCCCCGGCCATACAGTAAGATCAGAGTTTGTCAGAGGCGGCGGTATCCCAGATCTGATTGCGATCTACCAGGATGCGACCGGCACTGCCAGAGATGTTGCTCTATCCTACGCCTCAGGCGTTGGTGGTGGACGCACCGGGATTATTGAAACCTCATTTAAAGATGAAACAGAAACCGATCTGTTCGGCGAACAGGCCGTGCTTTGCGGTGGCACCGTGGAACTGGTCAAAGCAGGTTTTGAGACCCTGGTAGAAGCCGGTTATGCACCTGAAATGGCATATTTCGAGTGTCTGCACGAGCTCAAGCTGATCGTCGACCTGATGTATGAAGGCGGTATTGCCAACATGAACTATTCCATCTCCAACAATGCGGAATATGGTGAATATGTGACCGGCCCTCAGATCATTAATGAGGAAAGCCGCTACGCCATGCGTGAAGCACTGGAAAATATCCAGAATGGCAATTACGCCAAGAAATTCATTCAGGAAGGGCAATCCAATTATCCTGAAATGACCGCTTGCCGTAGAAACAATGCAGCCCATCAGATCGAACAGGTGGGTGCCCAGTTACGTTCCATGATGCCATGGATCACCGCAAACGCTCTGGTCAATAAAGATAAAAACTAATTTATCTGGAGACAGCTCTGGCACAGGTGTCAATCCTGTGCCAGACTACCATCCTATGTCAGACACCTCAGAACCAGCTCAAAACCCCACCAAACCTAACCTGAGAAAAGGTATATTTTTACTGCCTAATCTATTCACCACAGGGGCCTTGTTTGCGGGCTTTTATGCCATCATTGCAGCCATCAAAGGGAACTATGACGTCGCTGCTATTGCGGTATTGCTGGCTATGCTGCTGGATGGACTGGATGGCAGAGTTGCACGGCTGACGAATACTCAATCCGCTTTTGGCGCCGAGTACGACAGCCTTTCGGATATGGTTTCGTTTGGTCTCGCGCCTGCACTGGTAGTTTACCAATGGTCGCTGGCCCATCTCGCAACAGCAGGTGCCGCCTGGGGTAAAATTGGCTGGCTCGCCGCGTTCATCTATACCGCCTCTGCAGCACTCCGACTCGCGCGTTTTAACACCCAGATAGGGATCGCCGACAAACGCTATTTTCAGGGTATGCCCAGTCCGGCCGCTGCCGCTGTGACCGTCGGTGCAGTCTGGTTTTGCGAGCACTACGGGATAGAAGGCTCCGACGTCATGACCCCGGCCACCCTGCTAACCGTAACCGCAGGTCTGCTGATGGTTTCGCGCTTCTCTTATTACAGTTTCAAGGATCTGGATTTAAAAAAACGCGTACCTTTTGTCGCGGTACTTATCGTATTAATGGCATTCGTCCTGGTCTCTATCGAAACCTCGACCGTATTATTCATCATGTTCTTTCTGTACATGATCTCGGCACCTATTATCGCCCTGTTTCGCTGGATCAGAAAACGGCGTAAAAACGCCCTGGCCAAAACCGAAACCTAGCATTCACCCGGTTTAAGATTTTTTACTTGGCAATATGAATATTGTTCGTTATATTGCCAGTCATGAATATTTTTCACACGTCATGTTATTTTACCAGCCGGTCTCTTCAGCAGGCCGCAGTACGTGCACGTCTATACTCTCTGCTTAGCCTGCTGCCGTAAGGCAGATATCATAAAACCTGGCGAGGTCCATACGTAGACAAAACCCATTGAATAAAACAACGCAGAAGACTAATCATGAGTAAAGATAAATTAATTATATTTGATACCACCTTACGTGATGGAGAGCAGAGTCCCGGTGCCTCCATGACCGCCGATGAAAAAGTACGCATCGCCAAAGCCCTCGAGCAGATGCGCGTCGATGTCATTGAAGCCGGTTTTCCAATCGCCAGTAATGGTGATTTTGAAGCCGTCAAAGCCGTTGCCAAAGTAATCAAGGATAGTACCGTTTGCGCGCTGGCACGCGCCAAACAGATCGATATCGACCGTGCAGGCGAAGCCATAAAGCCGGCCAACTCTGGACGTATCCATACCTTTATTGCGACCTCACCGATCCATATGTCGCAGAAGTTACGCCTGTCGCCGGACCAGGTCCTGGAACAGGCTGTGGCCGCTGTGCGGATGGCTAAAAAATACACCACGGATATCGAGTTTTCACCCGAAGATGCGGGCCGCTCAGATCCCGATTTTTTATGCCGGGTGATCGAAGCAGTGATCAGAGAAGGTGCCACCACCATCAATATCCCGGATACGGTTGGCTACAATATTCCATACCAGTTTGGAGCGCTGATTAAAGACCTGCTCGAACGTGTACCGAACGCCGAAAAGGCGATCTTCTCGGTTCATTGTCACAATGATCTGGGGCTGGCGGTAGCCAACTCACTGTCGGCTGTGCTGAATGGCGCGCGACAGGTAGAGTGCACCATCAACGGCCTTGGTGAGCGAGCAGGAAACGCCGCACTGGAAGAGATCGTGATGGCCGTGCGTACCCGTCAGGATGTGTTTAACTGCGACACTAATCTGGATACTACTCAGATCATGAACTGTTCACGCCTGGTATCCGGCATTACCGGATTTGCGGTGCAACCCAACAAGGCCATCGTCGGTGCCAATGCCTTCGCACATGAGTCAGGCATTCATCAGGATGGCGTATTAAAATCACGTGAAACCTATGAAATTATGCGTGCCCAGGATGTGGGACTATCCACCAACAAGATCGTACTGGGTAAGCATTCTGGCCGAAATGCGTTTAAAACCCGTATGGCGGAACTGAATATCGCGTTTGATTCTGAAAAGGAATTGAATGAAGTGTTTGCCAATTTCAAGACGCTGGCCGATAAAAAGCACGAAATCTTTGATGAAGATCTGCAGGCACTGGTCACCGAGACCAACACCGTTCAGATGAATGAGTCGATCAAACTGGTCAGCCTTTCGGTTTGCAGTGAAACCGGTGAAACCCCAAACGCGAGGATCACCTTAAACGTAGACGGTGAAGAAAAGCAGGCGCAGGCAAAGGGCAGCGGCCCGGTCGATGCATCGTTTCAGGCGATTGAAAAAATTACCAATTCCGGCGTCGAGCTGCAACTTTACTCGGTCAACAACATCACCACCGGGACCGACTCTCAGGGTGAAGTGACGGTCCGTCTGCAACTGAATGGCAGCATCTTTAACGGTCATGGTGCCGATACCGATATCGTCATCGCCTCCACCAAGGCCTATGTCAATGGACTCAACAAGATTATCGCCAATCAGAAGCGTACGCATCCGCAGATGGGCGGCCTGTAATCGAAGGTGTTATCTACACGCCAACAGCATTGCCTGACCCATATTGGCATTACCCAATGGTCCACTCGCCCGACTCAAGTATTTGAGTCGGGCGTTGATGCCCGTGCGTCCGAGGAGTTACCCCCTCCTCTAGCAGTGCCGGAAAGCAAGGCACCCGCGCCCCAGCTAGCTAAACCGCACAAAGCGCCAGCTATACCAACCGTTCAGATCGAAAACCTCTCCGACTGGGAGCATACGCTTCAGGCAATACAGGCCTGCAACGCCTGCGAACTGGCACAATCCTGCACCCGCAAAGTGCCCGGCAAGGGTTCACAACAGGCCTCGTTGATGATAATCGGCGAAGCGCCGGGGCATGATGAAGACCAGCAGGGCCTACCCTTTGTCGGTCGCGCCGGTCAGTTGCTGAATAAAATGTTAAGCGCGATCAATATCGAATCCGAATCGGTTTACATCACCAATATTCTGAAATGCCGTCCGCCCAATAATCGTGACCCGAAGGTTGAAGAAGTGCGTGCCTGCTCAGCCTATTTGCGCGCACAGATTGCACTGGTGAAACCCGACGTGTTGCTCTCTGTGGGCAGAATTTCTGCACAAAACCTGTTACAGGATAATAGCCCGGTGGGACAGCTACGCGGCCGGCAGTTTCATCTGCCCGATAGCGAGATTCCACTGCTGGTGACCTACCACCCAGCGTATCTGTTGAGAAACCCGCCTGAAAAAGCCAAGGTATGGGAAGACCTGAAGGCCTTACAACGCTTATTACAACATGCAAAGCATTAAGTTACGTCCGATGACCACAGCCGATGTGAACACCGTGATGCAGATCGAAATCAGTGTTTACCCCTTCCCCTGGACCAAGGCCATATTTGCCGATTGCCTGCGGGTTGGTTACGACTGCTGGGTGGCAACCAGTGACGAACAGATCATCGGTCATGGTGTGATTTCAATCGGTGCCGGTGAAAGCCATGTACTCAATATTGCGATTGCACCCGGGCACCAGGGACAGGGCATAGGCCGTCAGTTACTCACCCATCTAATGAATACTGCACGCATAAAATCCGCCGATATGATGTTACTCGAGGTCAGACCAAGCAATAAAGCCGCGATTCATATCTATGAATCGATAGGTTTTAATGAAATCGGTTGCAGAAAGGCTTATTATCCTGCGCCTGAAGGTAGAGAAGATGCCTTACTCTTCGCCTGCCAGCTTTAATCAAACCCACAGATCGTTACTCTCAATCGACATACCCTGAAGACATGCTGAATTCCAAAGAACTGAAGCGCAGAAGAACCTTTGCGATTATTTCCCATCCGGATGCCGGAAAAACCACAGTCACCGAAAAACTGCTGTTATTCGGTAAGGCAATCCAGTTAGCGGGTACCGTAAAGGGCCGGAAAGCGGCGCGCCACGCCACTTCGGACTGGATGGAGATGGAAAAGCAGCGTGGTATCTCGATCACTTCCTCGGTCATGCAGTTCCCCTATAAAGATCGGATCGTGAACCTGCTCGACACCCCCGGGCACGAAGACTTTTCCGAAGACACCTATCGTACCCTGACCGCTGTAGACTCGGCCCTGATGGTGATTGACTGCGCCAAGGGCGTGGAAGAACGTACCATCAAACTGATGGAAGTTTGCCGTCTGCGCGATACCCCGATCATGACCTTTATCAACAAGCTCGATCGCGAAGGTCGCGATCCTATCGAACTGATGGATGAAGTCGAAGACATCCTGAATATCCAGTGTGCACCCATCACCTGGCCGATTGGTATGGGTAAAAGCCTGAAAGGGGTTTTTCATTTAAAGAATGATTCGGTTCACCTTTTTTCTGCCAGCGATGCCGACAAGATATCCTCCGGTGAAATCATCCAGGGGCTGGACAACCCTCGTCTGGATGCAGTTTTAGGTTCCATGGCGGATGAGTTCAGAGAAGAGATCGAACTGGTTCGTGGCGCATCACATGCCTTCGATATTGACGCCTACCTGAAAGGCGAGCTGACCCCGGTATTTTTTGGCTCCGCGATCAATAACTTCGGCATGGCTGAACTGCTCGATACCTTTGTGGAGTTCGCGCCGTCTCCGTTGGCCCGCCCCACCCAGACCCGTAAGGTTCAGCCGGGTGAGGATAAAATGACCGGCTTCGTGTTTAAGATTCAGGCTAATATGGACAAGAATCACCGCGACCGGATTGCCTTCATGCGCATCTGTTCGGGCAAATATGAAAAGGGTATGAAAGTCCGTCATGTCCGGCTCAACAGGGATATCAAAATCCCCGATGCGCTGACCTTCATGGCAGACGACCGGGAGCATGTCGAAGAAGCCTTCACCGGTGACATTATCGGGGTTCACAATCACGGTACCATACGCATTGGTGATACCTTCACCGAGGGTGAGGATCTTGCCTTTACCGGCATCCCTAACTTCGCACCTGAACTGTTCCGCAGAGCGCGCCTGAAGGATCCACTCAAGATGAAAGCCCTGCAAAAAGGGCTTACCCAGTTATGTGAAGAAGGCGCCACCCAACTCTACAAGCCGCTGACCAACAACGATCTGATACTGGGTGCCGTGGGCATACTGCAGTTTGAAGTCGTGGCCCAGCGCCTGCGCGATGAATACAACGTGGAATGCCTGTTTGAAGCGGTTAATGTGACGACCGCTCGTTGGGTGGAATGCGCCAAACCGGTCAAACTGGAAGAGTTTAAAATCAAGGCTAAATCAAATCTGGCCCTCGATCATGCGGGAGACCTCGCTTACATTGCACCGTCACGGGTCAATCTACAGATGACCCAGGAGCGCTGGCCAGATATAAAATTTCTGGCTACCCGTGAACATGGTATTTACGCATAACCAGCGCTTCTTCAGCCCCCGCATGCTGACAGCTCAGGGCCTGCGGTGGATTGCTCTGGTTAAGCATGGCTAATCTGCTCTCCATCAAGGCTGCTGCCACGGCACTTTGCCTTTGCATCACGACCACAGGCTATGCGGCCAGCATTGCGTATTATCCGGGTCTGCCCACACGTAGTCAGGATCCATTACTACAGAGTTATTTCATTCCTGCCGCCCCGCTGACCTCGGCGCAGGACTGGACATTTTCCCAGTCGCTGTACATTACCAACACCTATCAGCAGGAAGACAGTAGCACTGAAACGGCACTGATAGATGTCGAAAATACACGCGTCGATCTACAGGCCACCTATCGGTTCGACCCCTGGTATTTCAATATCAACCTTCCTTATATTACTAATCGTAGCGGTTACCTGGATCAAACCATCCGAAACTGGCACGATTTTTTTCAGCTGCCACAGGGCGGGCGCGATCAACGTATCAATAATCAGTTGAAGTTGCTGTATCAGAAAAATGGCATTTCAGTGCTGGATCTGGAGCAGTCTGATAGCGGGCTAGGCGATATTCAATTCGCGCTGGGGCGACAGCTAACGCCGTCTACCCAGCTCTGGATCGCGCTCGAAATAGCGCTGGCGGATAGCTCTCTGCTGATCTCCAATGATGCAATCGATGGCGCACTCTGGATCTCCGGGAGCCTGAGTACCTTTAGCGCCTCAACCGCCTACTACTCAGCTGGTGTCGCCTTCCCGGCCAACACAGGACTGTTTAAAGGTTTAATCGAGCAACAGTTCGGCTTTGCACAACTGGGGTTGTTGATGCCCTATAATGCGGATGTCCAGTTTCAACTCCAGACCGACTACCATAGCCCGATTGTGCGTGACTCGGCGTTAAAAACCTTCGACCACTCGCTTCAGGCACAATTCGTATTACGCCTGCCGCGGCTGGTTGAAAACAGTACACTGGAACTGTTTTTTTCAGAGGATATCCTGCCGGGACATGCCCCGGATATCACCTTCGGGCTCAGGTTTTCCAGCTCAGCGAACAATTGAGTTATGCCGGCTTATTGGTTAGCATGATTTAAAAAAGAGATACCGCATGTCACTCAAAAACAAGCTCAGCGTACTGCTCCAGAAAATTCTGTTTATCTGGGTCAGAGTCGAGGTTCTGCCACGCGCAATCAACGCTGATGACTGGGGCAAGCATCCAGTCTTATACGTACTGGTCGCACGCGGGCTTTCCGACATGCTGGTACTGGACCATGTCACCCACCAACTCCAGCTACCCAGCCCTTTTGCAACCCTGCCAATCAGTGCTTTTAAGCATCACAGCATCTATAGCGTGGCCTCCAGAAATCCACTCAGTGACTGGATTCTGAAACAGCAAAAACACAGCCTGATGCTGCAGGAGTTACTCGCGTGTATCCAGAAAGACGAGCTTGAAGATATCACCGTGGTCCCGGTATCCGTATTCTGGGGAAGACCCATCGCCAAACAGCGCCACTGGCTGATGGTGCTGTTTGCAGACTCCTGGGAAGTCGCCAGTCGCCTGCGCAAATTTCTAACCATCCTGCTGCATGGCAGAAGTACCACGCTCATATTTTCTGCCCCGCAAAGCCTGCGTGAACTATCCATAAAAGCCCATGGGATCCCCGAAAACCTGAACCAGCAACTTAAAAAACAGTTGCATCAGCAGCGTGAAGCGACCTTCGGCCCCGAAACCAATCACCTGAATCAAGTCATCAACAGGGTGGTTAACGCCGAGAATACGCAGAAAGTAATTCAGCGGGAGCATGAATTCAGTGGCAAGTCCAAAGCCAAAATTCAGAAACGGGCTATCCGCTACTGCCGGGAAATTTTTTCCGACTGCACCCAGATTTCTCAGGAAATCATGAAACGTCTGCTGAATACCTTCTGGAACCGGTATTACTCGGGGATCAGGATTTTCGACATCGATCCAGTCAAAAAAATCGCCCTGACTCACCAGCTAGTGTATGTACCCTGTCATCGCAGCCATGTGGACTATCTGCTGCTGTCGTATGTTATTTTCCATGAAAGGCTGGCACTGCCTTACATTGCGGCCGGCAATAATCTGGATATGCCGGTCATTGGTCGTCTGCTGCGCGGTGGTGGCGCATTTTTTATCCGCCGTAGCTTCAGGGAAAATCCACTGTATGCCAGCGTGATGAAACAGTATGTACACGAACTGATCGACAACGGCGTCCCGCTCGAATACTTCATCGAAGGTGGACGCAGCCGAACTGGACGCTTACTCAAACCCAAACTGGGAATGCTGTCGATGACCATGGAGGCCTGGCTACAAACCCAGAATAAACCGCTGGCCTTTATCCCGGTGTATATCGGCTATGAAAAACTGATCGAAGGCCGCTCCTATATCGGTGAGCTTTACGGCCATAAAAAGCAGAAAGAATCCCTGCTCACATCGATGCGTTCTATTTTGACACTGAAAGGTCAGTTCGGCAAAGTCACAGCACGCTTTGGCAACCCTATCGTGCTGCATAAACTGCTGTCCCGGCATGCGACCGACTGGGGCGACGAAAGTACCTGCCATATAACTCAGCAGCCATGGTTCCGCGCTGCAGTGCAGGATCTATCACAACAGATCATGCAGGAAATAAACCGGGCGGTAGTGATCTATCCGGTCAATCTGATTGCATCAACCCTGCTCGCCATGCCACGCCAGAGTATTGATGAAGCGGACCTGATCCAGCAGTGTCTCTTCTATCAGAAACTGATCACCACACTACCACTGTTGCAGACTATGAAACTGCAGGACAGCATCGACCATGCCGAAGTCGAACGTATCGCCGCACAGAAACTGCTGCAGATCAATCCGCATCCACTCGGCAACATCATCTTTCTGAATCCTGAGCAGACGGTTCTGATGAGTTACTACCGCAATAACAGTCTGCACAGCCTGATTATTCCATCCCTGATCGCGTGCTGCTTTCTGAATAAACGTACCCTTTCAGAGCATCAGCTGACGCTGATCATCGCCTACGTTTACCCGTTTATCTTTACCGAACTGCACCTGCCCTGGAATGACCAGCAACTGCTGGAATTTATCCCGCAGACGGTCGATTTTCTGGTCGCCCAGGAAGTCCTGTTAAAAACTGACAATGGCTGGAAAAGACCGGATAGAAACGATACACATTATCTGACGTTGACCCGACTGGCACATATCGCTCAGCCTATTCTGGAGCGTTATTACATGACTTTCATCGTGCTATGGGAAAGCGGAAATAATCCGATGACGGAGAGTGAACTGGAGCAGCGCTGTCATCTGGTGGCGCAGAAAGTCTCCATTATTCATGGTATAAACTCACCCGATTTTTTTGACCGTAAATTATTCGGGCATTTTATTGATACCCTGTTTGAGCTGGATTTTATTGAAAAAAATAGCACCGGGAAGCTGGTGTTTCAGGAGACTTTCGATCAGATCAATATCGATATTCGCGCCCTGCTGAGTATCGAGGTACGTAGTACGATTTTACAGATATTGCGCAGCCATCAGCCACTCCAGCCGACGGATTCTGAGGCCAACTGATCAGGCCTTGCCACTGATAATACGAATCTTGCGGCGTTCCTGTTTAGTCGGGCGGTGATCGATCACCGGGTGCTGCAGGCGTGACAGTTTACGCTGCTCGGCCTCCTTTTCACGACGCGCGATGCTTTGCTCGGTTTCACGATAAAGGGTTTGCGCAATTGCGGCGGAACCACGTCGGTCGGCGAGAGCTTCAACGCTTACCTGCAGACGCTCAAAGCCACGATGGATTTCATAAAGATCATGCAGTTTGACCGCTCTGGAAGCCTTGATACGCTGCCCGGCAAGATGCACCTTACCGCCATTCACCGCGGTAGTGGCAAGGGCACGGGTCTTAAAAAAACGCGCAGCCCATAACCACTTATCGATGCGGACTTTTTCATCCAGCATGCGTTCGGGCCCATCTCAGCAAATCGTTCAGGCCCATCGCACCCGGCTGACGGATCATTTCTTTACCATTTTTGAAGATTGCCAGGGTCGGTATGGATTGTATACGCATCTTTCCGGCCAGGATTTGCTCGACTTCGGTATTTATTTTTATCAGCCTGAACTGGGGCTCAAGCTGCGTGGCGGCCTGGGTGAAAATCGGTGCCATCATTTTACAGGGTCCGCACCAGGGCGCCCAGAAATCGACCAGCAGGGGCTGATCACTTTTTTCCAGATAACGCTGAAAACCGGCTTCATTAAGTTCCAGCGGTTTGCCACTCATGACCGCCTGTTTACACTTCCCGCATTTTGGATCATCCGCCATCCGGGACTGTGGGACATTATTGATAGAGCCACAACTGGCACAGATCACATGATGTTTATCGCTCATCACAGCCTCCTTCGAAAAAATTGATTAAACCGTCTGTAAAAGCTTATTCATTTCAGCGATTTTCTGTTCCGCTCTGTCCATAAAATAATGGCCATCTGCATCATGTTCGGTTAAACGCAGCTTGCGGATGACCGGCACTTCACTGAGTTGCTCAACCGGCAGCTCACCGATACTGTCCAGATACAACAGGCGCGCGGCGATAACAATATCGCAATAATCGGCCTGTTCACCGCTATCACGCTGCCAGTTATTCACATTTTTTACAATCTCGATAAACTCAGGATCGAAATTCCACTCATTGAACATCAGGTTACTCACTGGCAGCTGTAAATGTTCGATGCTTTTACCTAACATGTGCGCTGATTGCATCATAGATGGGTGCGCATCGATATATTTCAATATCGGTATCACACCCAGATTCTGTATCAGGCCGCTTAGTAAAGCTTGCTCCGGGTCCAGATGCCTGGCCTGAGTCAAGGTAATGACATAGGCAATCGCGCCCACCGAGGTACTTTCGTTATAAACTTTCTGTATGGTTTTTTTAATCAGCGAGGTATTGGCCGTAAATAACTGTTTAACCGACAGACTGAAACTGAGGTTTTTAGTCGTTTCTATACCCAGTCGTCTGACCGCATCGCGCACGGTTTTTATTTCTCGCCAGGTCCCGTATAAGGAACTGTTCGCCACCCTCACCAGTCTGGCACTTAATACCGGATCGGACTGAACGATCTGAATGATTTCGTCGCTGCCCACTTCCGGACTACTGATCGCCTGACGCACCTTAAGCGCGGCCTCCGGCAATACCGGCAAATCCATTTTTTTCTGGATAAACGCATTCAGCAGGCTATCGAACAGTTCATTTTCAGAACGGGTTAATCCAGCCTCTATAGATTTAAGCGACACCGCCTGTGCCTGTGAATAAAGCCCTTCGAACAAACTACGATTAACCAGGATGATGGTGCCATGCCTGGTAAATAACGCAGAATCCTGGTCCAGAGATTCATTAAATAGCGGTGACAGTGCACGCTGATCAAGATGATTAAATTTTTCGGTCACAAAGCCCCCGGATAACAGGGAGACTTCGCCTTCCAGCAGGTACACCAGTTTTTCCTGCTCAGCCGTTAGCAGAGAGCGCGGATTCAACTGCTGCATTTCAGACTGTGAATAAAGATACTCCAGGTCATTCTTATCCAGCGCATTGAGGGGCTTAAGGCGCTGTCGTTGCGTGAAGTGTCCGCTTACAATACTCATAATAAGGTTACTTGATAAATTTCATGATACGGTCTGCCATCGAAAAACCGCTGAGCACAGCGCCTTCGATTCGTGGTGAAGTACACCAGTCTCCACAGGCACCCAATGCTGCAGTTTCATCAAACAGACAGTCCTGGTCAAGGGTATTTATCGGCAACGCATGTTTCCAGCAGTGTACATTGGCGGATAGTGTTTTAACCGGCTCAACATCACAGGCTTCGAACAGGGCATCGAGCAGGGCGTGCATCACACGGCCTCTGAAACTGGCCGCATATTTAAACGACCATTCGGGCGAAGATTGCACCACCCAGCTTTCTACCGCATCCTCTTCAGCACTTGCATTACGAAAACGTGAGAGCCAGGAAATGGGTGAATTGAGCACGAAAGCGGCATCGAAAGGCAGCTCCAGTGGACGCTCAAAAGCGAACATACCGCCCCAGCAAATGGTCATATCAATGCTTTTTGCGGCACTGCTTATAGATGGCAGAACGCCCGCAATAGCGCCAACCTGATGTGCCGACGTAGCCACGATGACCATATCATACAGACCCTGATATCCACCTCGGTCATCGAACAGGCGCCACTGCCCATTATCCATTTTTTCGATTTCAACGATTGAGGTGGACAGTTTGACCTTGCAATTACTGGCCAGACTATCGGTAATGACCTGCATATGGGGGTAACCCGTATAGCGAGGGGTTTTATCATCCAGATTCAGCAACTGCCCTTTTTCCAGCTCCACAATCCAGCCATCCCACGGGCGCACGATACCGGCAGATTGCCAGGCGCTGACCAGGTTCAAAAACAGTGGATTGGATACAGTGAAATACTGTTCACCATAGTTAAAGCGATATTCGCCAAACTGATAACGACACAGCCGACCACCGACAAATACCGATTTTTCAAAGACCTGTACATCGGCAAATCCCTTCAACGCGGTGGCGCAGGTTAACCCGGCGAGCCCGGAACCTATAATCGCAATACGTGGTGAATGAGTGGAGGATCGGTTCATATAGCGACGGATAAAAAGCCCACAGCATATAGCGTAATCCGGCCCAATGATACCTGAACAGGTGTATCGGGCCGGATCATCTCCGGGCTACTTGTTTAAGGGTTACTGCGCCAATGAGACCAGCATCTGATTTAATTTATGGACAAAACTGGCGGGGTCATCCAGATGCCCACCTTCCGCCAGAATCGCCTGATCAAACAGAATGTCCGACCAGTCATTGAAGCGCTCGGCAGACGCTTCCTGATCCAGTCTTTTAACGATTGGATGGTCTGGATTAATCTCCAGGATCGGCTTGCTACCCGGCATCGCATGCCCGGCTTCTTTCATGAGACGCTGCATATGCATCGCCATATCATGCTGATTCAGTACGATACAGGCAGGAGAATCGGTCAGACGGCTGGATATGCGCACGTCTTCAACCTTTTCGCCCAGCGCTTCTTTCATACGTTTTAGCAGATCTTCCGATGCCTTCGCTTTTTGCTCCTGCTCCTTTTTGCTTTCTTCGTTATCCTTATCCAGATCAAGCTCACCCTTGGCCACCGATTGCAGGGTTTTGCCTTCGTACTCGGTAAAGTTGGAGGTCAGCCATTCATCGACCCGATCAGACAGCAACAGCACTTCGATGCCTTTTTTACGGAAGATTTCGAGATGCGGGCTATTCTTTGCCGCGGCATGACTGTCTGCCGCAATGTAGTAAATCTTGTCCTGGGTCTCCGCCATACGCGCAATATAATCATCCAGTGAAACATTCTGCTCAGCACTATTGCTGTGGGTCGAGGCAAAACGTAATAACTTGCCGATTTTTTCCTTATTGGCAAAGTCTTCACCCGGTCCTTCTTTCAGCACCTTGCCAAACTCTTTCCAGAAGGTCTGGTATTTTTCCGGCTCGTTTTTGGCCATCTTTTCGAGCAGGGAAAGAACCTTTTTAACCGATCCGTTACGGATGCTATCGATCACCTTATTGCTTTGCAGGATTTCACGCGAAACATTCAATGACAGCGCATTCGAGTCGACCAGACCACGCACAAAACGCAGATACTTGGGCATCAACTGTTCGGAATCTTCCAGAATAAACACTCGCTGTACATACAGCTTGATACCATGCTTGGATTCACGGTCATACAGGTCAAACGGCGCACGCTTGGGAAGATACAGCAATGAGGTATATTCGTTGGTGCCTTCTACCCGGTTATGAATCCAGTCCAGCGGCTCGTCAAAATCATGTGCTACATGCTTGTAAAATTCTTTGTACTCTTCATCCGTGATTTCACTTTTAGGCAACGTCCACAGGGCGGAAGCCTGATTCACGGTTTCTTCTTCGATCGTGCTCGCACCACCTTCTTCTTCCGCTTCGACGACCTTATCCATGACCACCGGAAAGGAGATATGATCGCTGTACTGAGTGATGATAGAGCGCAGTTTCCAGTCATTCAGGAACTCCGACTCTTCTTCGCGTAGATGCAGAATGACTTCGGTACCACGCGCAGGCTTATCGGTGGTTTTAATTTCATACTCCCCCTTACCTTTGGACACCCAACTGACACCCTGCTCTGCCGGATCGCCGGCTTTGCGTGTATTCAGGGTGACTTCATCGGCGACGATGAAGGAAGAATAGAAACCCACACCGAACTGACCAATCAGCTTGGCATCGGACGACTCATCACCGGTCAGCGAATCGAAGAAGGAACGGGTGCCCGATTTGGCAATGGTCCCGATATGTTCGATGACTTCTTCACGATTCATCCCGATGCCGTTATCGGTAATGGTGATGGTGCGCGCATCCTGGTCATACGCCACCCTGATTTTCAGATCGATATCTTTTTCATACAGGCTATCATCAGAAACACCGAGAAATCGCAGCTTGTCGCAGGCATCAGAAGCATTAGAGATTAATTCCCGCAAAAAAATTTCTTTATTCGAATACAGGCTATGAATCATCAGATCCAGTAGCTGATTGACTTCTGTTTCGAACCCACGGGTTTCAGTTTTTGCTTCTACACTCATCATGTTCTCCTTCAATTATTTACAGGGATTAGCGGCAGTTTGCCGGTTAAACGATAAAAAGCTATATGAGGATAAAAGCCGACAATTCAAGCCATCAATTGTGTTACCGAATAAAACAGTTGATTTCAGGCATGGACGGCCCGCTCATGCGCCAGCAGCCACTGTTTACGGGTCAGTTTATGCCCGCTAACGGCACCTTCATAACCACCGATGGAGTGCTTGCCGACGATACGATGACAGGGAATGAGGAGCGGGACTGGATTGCGTTTACAGGCTTGCCCAACCGCACGTGGAGCCGAGCCCAGCAGGTCACTCACCGCGCCATAGCTCAGGGTTTCCCCATAAGGAATCTGCAACATGATGCGCCAGACTTTTTGCTGAAACGCCGTTCCATGATCCATCAATGTCAGATCTTCAGGCATGGGTCGGCCGAGGAAATATTGATCCAGCCAGTGTTTTATCGCACCCGATGGCAGCGCAGTGGTAAATTTTTGCGGTTCGGGCGGCTCATATTCCAGCGCGACTACGCGCTGATCGAGAACGCTTAAAAAAAGCCGATCCAGCGCCGAATCGTAGTAATTGTATTGTGTCTCAGCCGGCACCCTGGGTTAACCATAATTGCTGGATGTTATGCCTCAGCACAGAGCGTCGTGCAGGCTCTCTGGTAATCTCCAGCAGTGACTGGAACACCCTTCTCGCATCATCCACCAGCCCGGCCTTCTGCAAGCTTTCTGCCGCACTAAAACGGGCCGTTTGCGCCCATGGATCCATCGTCTCGGGGCCTGGATACATGGCCGACTGCAAGTAAAGCAGTGCTGCTTTTTCATATTGCTTTAAGGCTTTGAACGAGTCCGCCATCCAGAACATGATTTCACGTCTTTGTGACGGTTCAATCGGCAGATTGATGAGCTGGCGAAAATGTGTAATAGCCTGCTCATTAGCCTGTAACGTCTGCAGATCAAATAAAATCTGTAACAGGCGATCGGTATCTTCTTTATTTGGTTCGGCGTAACGGCTGATCAGTTCATTCAGTTTGTCATCGCCCTGTTTCAGCTTGCCGCCGAGCAACAGCACGCGTGCCTGACGTAACACCCAGTCAAACTCGCGGATTTTTTCAGGAACCGAGTCCAGCCCGGACATCAGGCGGGTAGCCTCCAGGATATTCGCCTGCTTCAATGCAAGATCAACCAGTTGAAAACGGATCTGGACAGGAATTTCTGCCGCATTGGAAAACTGCTTACTTTGATTGAACAGCTGGTCAATCAGTTGTTTTTGCTGATCATTTTCCAGATTTAGCGTCTTTAGGAATAACTCAGCGGCCTGATGCTTTACCTCCTGATTCGGGCTTGCGGTCATCAGATAAGCGAGTAAGGAACGCGCCCTGACCGCAGACTCCTGTTTTATATTTTGCGCCAGCTGCAGCCAGTTCTGATCATCACCGATCAATAGCTCACTGCGATTTCCGATCAGCTGGGCATAGTGAAAATAGGCCTGCCATAACTGGTCGGCGTCCACCGCATACAGATTGATATTGTCCGCGACAGCCAGACTGAGACGAGCTTCCAGTGCCTGCACTTCGAACTCCGGACTGATTTGCTGGGCAGCGATGGCTGAGATCGACCAGTAGGTCGCCAGCTGCTCCGGGTCATCGCGGATCACTGCTATGCGTTTTTGCGACAGTTCCCAAAGATCTTTTGCGGAGTGCATCTTGTTACGATACTCAGCCAGTAAGCGCATCGATAACGATTGCCAGTCGAGGCGGGATGAAAGCAGTGCGATCGTTTCATCGAATCGACCCGACTCCATCAGTACTCTGGCACGTAACAGTATCCAGTCTTTATCGGTTTGCTCGAAATCCTGCTGCAATCTGAGCATCGAGACCCTGGCATCATCGACTTTCTGTTCGTTCAGATAGGTTTCTACCACCAGCTTGCGCCATTCCCGGTACTCGCTGGAACTGGCAGCATTGGCCTGCCACAGCTGTTCGCGTAATAACTGCCGGGCAGTCTGGTTCTGACCAAGGGCTATATAGGCGCGAATCCGGTAGGAAGCCGCCTGCTGTAAAAATTGCTCGGGCAGGGTCAGGGGTAAACCTTCAATTCGCACCAGCAGATCATTCCATTGTTTCCAGCGCGCCAGAATCTGATAGCGCTCCTGCTCCCATAAGATCCATTCGTAGAGATCCTTTTGCATCGCAGGTTGAGCCTGATCGAGCATTTTCAGGGTCAGAAAAGGTGCGCCTGCAGCAGAGATATACTTCAGCGAATCCAGTTGTTGATCCGCAGCGACTTGCGCGCCGGGCAGATACAGCCATAGCGCCAGCAACAAGGCCGGGAAACGAGGTTTAATCATAAATTCTGGGCAAAAAAAAGGTGTGTAGGCAAAGCATACACACCTTTGAGAAAATCTGAAATATCAGATCTACTTATAACTTTTCTTTGATACGTGCTGCCTTACCAGTCAATCCACGCAGATAATACAGTTTGGCACGACGGACGCTACCACGACGCTTTACGTTAATTTCAGCGATCAATGGACTGTGGGTCTGAAATACGCGTTCTACGCCTTCACCATTGGAAATTTTACGTACCGTAAAAGCCGAGTTAATACCGCGATTACGCTTGGCGATAACAACGCCTTCAAACGCCTGTAGACGCTCACGATCCGCTTCTTTAACTCTCACCTGTACAGAAACCGTATCTCCAGGACCAAATGCAGGGATGTCTGACTTTAACTGTTCAGCTTCCAGTGCGGCGATAATTTTACTCATGATATTTCCTCGTAATCTCAATTCAATTCTGACTAAGTCAACTTTGACTCAGCGATAAATTCTTTCAGCAACCCTTGCTGCCGTTCATTTAATTCCATTTCCCCCAGTAAATCGGGGCGTCTCATCCAGGTTCGTCCAATTGCCTGTTTATCCCGCCAGTCCTGTATCAACTGATGATGACCATTCAAAAGTACTTCCGGTACTTTCAGACCATTAATCAGCTCTGGTCTGGTGTAATGCGGACAATCCAGCAAACCACCACTGAATGAATCCTGTTGCGCTGAATCCTGATGCCCCAGTGCGCCGGGAATCTGACGGGTTATCGCATCGATACAGACCATCGCGGCCAGTTCTCCGCCACTGATCACGTAATCGCCGATAGACCACTCTTCATCGACTTCCAGTTCGATGAGTCTTTCATCTATACCTTCGTAACGACCACACAACAGAATCAGATTACCCTGCTCAACGCTCTGGTTAATCAGATTCTGCTTAAGCAATACCCCCTGTGGACTGAGATAGATCAGCCTGGCCAGCGGGTTTTCCTGCTTTACGGCCTGAATGCAGGCCAGCAACGGCTCCACCTTCATTAACATACCCGGACCGCCACCATAAGGACGATCATCCACCGTTCTATGTCTATCCTGGGTGAAATCTCGTGGATTCCACAGTTTGAGCTCAACTAATCCTTTATCAGCCGCTCGACTGACCACACCGTGCTGAATCACGCCTGTTACCAGTTCAGGAAACAGCGTAATAACATCAATGCGCATTGTCACTACACCAGTTAAAAATCCGCATCCCAGTCAACAATAAGCTGTTGAGTCTCAAGATTAATATTGATCACCACTTCATCCATCACGTAGGGTATCAGTCGTTCCCTGTCTCCCTGTACCACCATTACATCGTTGGCACCGGTTTCCAGCATATGATCGATATAACCCAGCTCGATACCAGAGGTTGAGGTGACCCTTAAGCCTTCTAGCTGACTCCAGTAATAATCACCTTCCTGTAAATCCGGTAACTGATTTCTGCGGATCATAATTTTGGCCCCAATGATATCAGCGGCCTGTTCCCGCTCTGTTACGCCTTCAATTCTGGCAATAACATTCTTGCCCTGAGCATGTCCTGAGACGTCCACACTGCGGGTTACCCCGTCCTGCTCAATCAGCCAGGGCGAGTACTTAACGATATTCTCGCGCGGACTGGTATTGGAAAATACCTTAACCAGTCCATGCACGCCATGCACACCAAGAACATGTCCGATCTCAATCAAATCAGTGCCATCCTGTGACATCATTACTCTGAAAGCGGCACAGCCAGTCAGTTACTACGAACCCTTAAGCTGCCTTTTTAGAGCACTTAATCAGCGTTGAAACTCGGTCAGAAGGTTGCGCACCCTGAGACAGCCAGTAATCAATTCGATCACTATCCAGGCGAAACTCTTCTGCAGCGCCAGTTGCCTTAGGGTTGAAAAAACCAACACGCTCAATATAACGACCATCGCGTGCACGACGACTGTCACTCACCACAACGTGATAAAACGGACGTCTCTTTGAGCCGCCACGAGACAAACGAATAGATACCATAATTTAAAAAACCTCTAAGCTGTCATCAAGACAATAGCTGACCACCTCACCGGCTGGTCAGGAAACGGGGTATTGTACCCATATCGATTCATTTGTGAAGCGCTAAAGAATGTTATTTTCATCTGAATTACTTTTTAATGCTTTCCTTGCCAGGTCAAATCGGAAAACCGGTGGTTAAACCACCACAGCACAGGCCCTGCGCAACATGGCAACAGTTACCCTCTGACTATTGCAGAGCAAACGCTGGCACCCGGAATCTCCCTGCCCCGAACAGCTACTTTCCGCTAAAATGGCATTCCAGGTGGCATTTTTCCTTTCATCGCCTGCATCATACCGCGCATAGCCCCCTTATTGCCTATTTTCTTCATCATCTTCTGCATTTGCTTATGCTGTTTTAGCAGTCGATTCACGTCCTGAATCTGGGTACCGGAACCGATAGCGACCCGGCGTTTACGCGAACCATTGATTAACTCCGGTTTACGCCGTTCAATCGGCGTCATCGAGTCAATAATGGCAACCATTCGCTTCATCTGCTTTTTGTGCTCAGGGTTTTGTAGTTGCTGACTGACATTACCCCCGACACCCGGCAATTTATCGATCAGACTGGAGAGCCCTCCCATATTTTCCATCTGGGTAAACTGGTCACGCAGGTCTTCGAGGTCGAAACCCTTGCCCTTGCGTACTTTCTGTACCAGTTTTCTGGCCTTATCCTGGTCGACTTTCTGGTGTGCCGCTTCAACCAGTGAAAGAATGTCGCCCATTCCGAGGATGCGCGATGCAATCCGCTCAGGATGAAACACTTCCAGAGCATCTGTTTTTTCGCCGGAACCGATAAACTTAATCGGTTTGCCGGTAATCTGACGCACCGATAAGGCGGCACCGCCACGCGCATCGCCATCTGTCTTGGTCAGTATGACACCGGTTAGCGGCAGCGCATCACCGAACGCTTTAGCCGTGTTAGCGGCATCCTGTCCGGTCATACTATCGACCACAAACAGCGTTTCCTGAGGGTTGGCTGCCTGATGAATCGCCTTTATTTCAGCCATCATCTCTTCATTAATATGCAGACGACCAGCCGTATCCACCAGCAACACATCAGCACTCTGCTTGCGCGCCGCCAGTACCGCATCAGCCGTAATCTTTACCGGCTTCTGCGATATATCACTCGGGAAAAACACTGCATTGACTTCAGCAGCCAGCGTCTTAAGCTGCTCGATGGCAGCGGGCCTGTAGACGTCTGCACTCACCACCATGACGTGCTTTTTATCCTGCTCTATCAGCCTTCTGGCCAACTTTGCTACGGTTGTGGTTTTACCTGCACCCTGCAGTCCTGCCAATAAAATCACTACCGGTGGCTTGCTATTCAGGTTCAGTGCGGTTGAAGTATCCCCCATCACCGAGACCAGTTCGTCATTGACGACCTTAACCAACGCCTGTCCGGGCGACAGACTGCTAAGCACTTCCTGTCCCAGAGCCTTCTCACGCACCTGGTCTATAAAGCTTCTGATTACCGGCAGGGCCACATCAGCTTCCAGCAACGCCATACGGATTTCACGCAGGGTGTCTTTAATATTTTCTTCGGTCAGACGTCCCTGACCACGAAGATTTTTTACCGTACGACTGAGGCGTTCTGATAGATTTTCAAACATAGTATTGGATAGAGCGTTAATTCAAGAAGGAGGGATTATACCCAAATAAACGGATACATCAGCTGTATTTAAGACTCAAACCAGACCACTTTATATTTTGAAAGCTGCTGGTCTGGCTAGAAACAGGGGTTTAAAGCTTAAAAACTTCACCGCCAGTCAAACGATTAACCGTAAAATCAGAAATCATTTCCTTACATTCCCGGTAAATAAGGTCTTCATCTCCCGGCTTAAAATGAGTCAACCAGATTTCCGGACGATGCTCTAATTTCTTCAGATCATCAGACAGTAGCTGCGGACAATAGTGTTTCGATACCTTACTGATCTCCATATCATGATTGGAAAAGGCGGACTCTACGAACAACAGATCCACTTTTTCCAGCTGATTGAGACGAGTCCAGAGCGTGTCATTGGTCGTTGTATCACCGCTGAAAACAACCGTGCCCTTTTGATCCGAGACACAATAGGCAACACCCGGCACCGTATGATTCACCGGGATCATTTCAATAACACGCTGGCGGATGGTTATTTTCTCCCCCGGCTGCATTACGTCAAAACGGATACAGGGATTTTCCCGGTTCGGTAATTCGGAAAAATCAGGCCAGATAACCCAGTTAAAAATATGCGCCTTCAGGGCCTTGATGGTTTTTTCATGCGCATGCACCACAATCGGCTCACTATGCACACCAAACATACTGTCGGCCAGTAGTGGCAACCCGGTAATATGATCCATATGGGAATGCGTCAGAAAGATATGACGTATGCCAGTCATCTGATTAAGCGGCAAATCACCGAGCCCAGTGCCTGCATCAATCAGGATATCGTCATCCATTAGAAAAGACGTGGTACGAAGACTACCGCCTATCCCGCCTGACCATCCTAAAATTTTTATTTGCATATTATTATCTTATTTTTTATTTCCAACAGGGAAGGCTCTCCAACCACTCCACGACATTCCTGTGTCAACTCAAAACTTGCAAACCGTTCTGTGGGGCTCAAGTATAGTAAAAAAACCACTGCATAGACGGCTTTATTTCCGAGTCTCAAAACTTAGGACCAACAAAACCCTGACTGGCCAAACAATATAGCAAAAACAGAGGATGCTCCATCGTTCTCTAACCGGCATATTAAGCTCAACGCTTAATTTGTAGACCTAGTGTATTTTAATAATGCATATTCGGAATATTTAAAATTGTGACTCAGTTCAAATATTTAATACTCACCTGAACAACCTGTCTCACTCTCAACTCGATGCTATTTTTAGTCAGGACAAGCTTCTACTTAGTGCTTATATGGGCTAGAATGTTTGCTCAATTGTAAAACCTGACCCATTGCCCCGATAGTGTTTGTAACCAGTATCCTGATCCTTTTTTGCTACAGCCTTTCCGCACTGCTTATTTTTAAAAATATAGGCAAAGCCGGCAATGTTTTACGCTGGCTTTATTTATCCCCTGCACTACTCGGAGTCGTATTTCAGGCATTGCTTCTGAGCAACCTGATCTACCCGGAAAAAGGTCTCATCAATCTTGGCTTTTTCAGCGCACTATGCCTGATCAGCTGGTTAGTCAGCGTGCAAATCCTGATCAGCAGCCTGTACCGGCCGATGGAAAGCCTCGGCATCATCATGTTTCCTTTTAGCGGTCTAACCTCCGTCGTGGCCACAACGATCCCGTCCTCTCAATCCATCAGCACGGTGAGTGATCAGTTTATCCACGGCCACATTATGGTTTCCGTTATCGCCTACAGCCTGATTATGTTAAGCGCTTTACAGGCGATTGCACTGGCCTATCAGGATCACTCTATTCGCTCTCACCACCCGGGCGGATTTATCCGCTACCTGCCTCCGCTGCACGATATGGAGACGCTACTGTTCCAGATGCTCGGATTCGGTTTTATCTTCTTAAGCACCGCCCTGATCAGCGGCTTTTTCTTTGTCGATGATTTATTTGCTCAGCATCTGGTTCATAAAACCGTGCTCTCCATCATCAGCTGGATCATTCTCGCGATTCTATTATTTGGTCGTCTGAAATTTGGCTGGCGTGGAAAAATAGCGATCCGCTGGACCCTGACTGCATTTGTTTTCATTATGCTGGCTTACTTCGGTAGTAAACTGGTGCTGGAATTTATCCTCTCAGCGAATGGCTGAAGGAATCACCTCCCCCCACCGACAACACTTCGATCCATGAACGAAATTCCTGTAAGCCTGTTATTTACATCGCTGGCTGTACTCATTCTGATGTCGGCATTTTTTTCCGGCTCAGAAACAGGCCTGATGAGCCTGAACCGTTACAAACTGAAGCACCAGGCCGAAAAAAATCATGTCGGGGCACGTAAGGCCCATGAACTGTTACAGAATCCCGATCAACTCATCAGCCTGATCCTGCTCGGTAACAATTTTATCAACATCCTGATCACGCAGCTGGCAACCTATATCGGATTTCGGCTATATGGTGACACCGGTATTGCCATTGCCACTGGCGTACTAACCGTTGTATTACTGCTATTCGCCGAGGTCACCCCCAAAACACTGGCGGCCAGGCGCCCTGAAAAAATTGCGTTTATCGCGTCCTATATATACGTACCCTTACTGAAACTGCTATATCCGCTCATTATCCTGATTAACTGGCTGGTCAAGCAGGTATTGAAGCTGGCCAATGTTAAGCATCGCAAGCACTCTTCAGGAGACGCACTGACCTCTGAAGAATTACGCATTGCGGTCACCGAAACGGCGGGGCTGATACCTGACTCACATCGCGATATGCTGCTCAGCATTCTGGATCTGGAAAAAGTCAAAATCGAAGATATCATGATTCCGCGCAATGATATTGCCGGCATCGACCTGGCGGCCAACTGGGACGAAACCCTTAGCCAGATTATTCGCCTGCCCTATACCCGAATCCCGGTCTACTCAGAGTCGATTGATAACATCATCGGCATTGCGTTGATGCGCAAGGTTCTACCCTTGCTGATGACCAACTCGTTTAACCGCGAGTCGCTGAAAGACATCATCCGTAAACCTTATTTTATCCCTGAGGGTACCGCGCTCACGACCCAACTGATCAATTTTCAGCGCAATAAACGGCGCATGGGATTTGTGGTCGATGAATACGGAGATATTCAGGGACTGGTAGCCCTGGAAGATATACTGGAAGAAATCGTGGGCGAATTCACCACCGACCCCAGTACACGAGGCAGCCCGTTCTTTAAGGATGCCGATGGCAGCTACCTGATTGAGGGCAGTACCCATGTACGTGATATCAACCACCAGTTAAAAGTACATTTACCGACCAAGGGCCCGCGTACCATCAATGGATTGATCCTGGAACACCTCGAGATGATACCAGCGGCGGGAACCAGCCTGAAAATTAGTGGTTACCCGGTTGAGATCATGCATATAAAAAATAACATGGTGAAAACCGTGCGCCTAAAACTCGTTAAAACTCCACGTATCGATGGCTAAGCCAACATCACAGTACCAGTGTCTGGAGTGCGCCAGCATCTTGAATAAATGGTCGGGCCAATGCCCAGACTGTAAAGCCTGGAACTGTATCCAGCAGATTCAGCCGCTCAGCTCGTCGCCCAACCGAAACCGTGGAAACTGGACGGAACACAAAACCACTACCGAACTGGTCACGCTAAGCTCCATACCCGATCACACAGCCGAGCGTTTCAGCAGCCAGATCGATGAGCTGGATCGAGTACTGGGTGGGGGTATTGTGCACGGCTCCGTGATACTCCTCGGCGGAGACCCTGGTATCGGAAAATCTACTATCCTGCTGCAGTGCCTGACTCAGGTCAGCCAGCAATTGAGCACCCTGTATGTCACCGGTGAAGAGTCCCTGCAGCAGGTTAATCTCAGGGCAAAGCGGCTGGAACTGCCACGCGACAAACTGAAGTTGCTCAGCTCCACCTGCGTCGAAGAAATCATTGCTCATGCGATCACCCTCAAACCAGGTGTAATCGTGATTGACTCCATCCAGACCATTTATACCGATGGACTGCAGTCCGCTCCTGGCTCGATCAGCCAGATCAGGGAAAGCACAGCGCTACTGGTTCGCCTGGCCAAACAGCACAATATTGCGATTTTTCTGGTCGGCCATGTCACCAAGGATGGGCAACTAGCAGGCCCTCGCGTGCTGGAACATATGGTGGATACGGTGCTCTATTTTGAAGGCGACAGCTCCACCCGTTACCGCGTTATCCGGGCCGTTAAAAATCGTTTTGGAGCAGTCAATGAACTCGGGATTTTTGCGATGACCGATCAGGGCCTGAAAACCGTCACCAATCCCTCTGCCATTTTCCTGTCGAATCATGAAAAACCGGTTGCCGGTAGCATCATTATGGTTTCACGTGAAGGCACCCGCCCTATTCTGGTAGAGATTCAGTCGCTGGTGACCGCAAGCCACCTCGGTAACCCGCGTCGCATCAGCGTCGGACTGGAATCCAACAGACTCGCCATGTTACTGGCCGTTCTGCAACGACATGGCGGTATTCCACTGTATGATCAGGATGTTTTCATCAATGCGGTGGGCGGCGTACGCATCAGCGAGACTGGAGCGGATTTAGCCGTGATTCTTGCGATCCTTTCCAGTTACCGCGATAAACCGGTCAGTAATCGTCTTCTGGTGTTTGGCGAAGTAGGACTGTCCGGAGAGATCCGCCCGGTGCCTAATGGCGAAGAGCGCCTGAAAGAAGGCAGTAAACATGGTTTTGAAACCGCAATCATCCCTGCAGCCAACAAACCACGTAAAAATATCTGCCCCAACATGAAACTGATCCCCGTCAATCACTTGGCTGACGCGCTGAATGCTTTATAATACAGGCTTTAGCATAACCTGATCATTCGCATGCCTGCCTCCGATAAAACCATTAAAGATTTCGAAAAATCACTGCAAAGCCTGGAACAGATTGTCAGCAAAATGGAGAATGGCGATCTTGGGCTGGAAGATTCACTGAAACAATTTGAAAAAGGTATCCAGCTCGCAAAAAGCTGCCAGGACGCCCTGACTTCCGCCGAACTCATGGTCAAACAGCTGATAGAAAAGAATGGGCTACAGCAAACCATTCCATTTGAAGAAAAATAATGCTTGATCAGAACAGTTTCAACAGCCTGCTGTTGACATACAAGCAACGGGTCGACCTGGCACTCGAACAATGGCTGCCGCCGGAAACACTGAACCCTGTCAAGCTGCATCAGGCGATGCGCTATTCGGTACTGGGCAGTGGGAAACGGGTGCGACCGGTTCTGGTGTATGCAACCGCACACACGCTCAACATCCCGCTCGACAAAGTGGATGGTATAGCCGCTGCTATCGAGATCATTCACGCCTACTCATTGATCCACGATGACCTGCCTTCGATGGATGACGATGATCTACGCCGTGGCCGGCCCACCTGCCACAGGCAATTTGATGAAGCGACCGCGATACTGGCTGGAGATGCCCTGCAGGCACTCGCTTTCTACATTCTTGCACATGACCCGCAGATGACCGTTGACGCTTCTAAAAGACTCAGCATGATCGAGAAACTGGCGCTCTTTTCCGGCTCCAGAGGTATGGCTGGCGGCCAGGCCCTTGATCTGGACTCCGTCGGTAAAAAAATCAACATCGCACAGCTGGAAACGATGCATATCCATAAAACCGGCGCGTTGATTCGCACCTGTATTCAGATGGCAGCCCTGTCCAGCGATAGCACCACCGACATTCAGTTCGAGGCGCTGGATCGCTACGCCAAAAAAATCGGGCTATCGTTCCAGGTGCAGGATGACATTCTGGATGTGATCAGCGACACTCATACGCTTGGCAAACCACAGGGCTCGGATGCCGAACTGGATAAACCCACATTCCCATCCATCATCGGCTTACAGGCTGCACGTGATAAGGCCCAGGAACTGCATCGGCAGGCTCAGGCTTCACTTGACTGCTTTGGCGCAGAAGCCGATATTTTACGCACTATTTCGCACTGGTTTGTAGAACGCAGCCATTAGACGAGTATTACCCATGCCGACTTCTCATTTGCCATTGCTGAACACGATCAATGATCCGGACGATCTCCGCCTGCTACGCCCCGACCAGTTACCTAAACTGGCCAGCGAATTGCGACAGTTTATTCTAGAGTCTGTTTCCAGTACCGGCGGTCACCTGGCCTCAGGTCTGGGCTCGATCGAACTCACGATTGCTCTGCACTACCTGTATAACACCCCGGATGACCGACTGGTATGGGATGTCGGACACCAGTGCTACCCCCATAAAATCCTCACCGGGCGCAAAAAAGAGATGGCTGGATTACGCCAGAAAGATGGCATTTCCGGCTTTCCAAAACCCTCTGAATCCGAGTACGATCATTTCGGCGTTGGCCACTCCAGCACCTCGATCGGAGCCGCTCTGGGAATGGCAATCGCCGCTAAAGCCAGGGGTATTTCACGCCAGATAGTCGCCATCATCGGTGATGGAGGGATGTCAGCCGGAATGGCGTTTGAAGCACTCAATCATGCCGGCAGCCTCGACACCAACCTGCTGGTGATATTGAATGACAATAGAATGTCGATTTCGCCGAATGTCGGTGCCATGTCCAAATATCTATCACGTATCTGGTCCGGCAGTTTTTATTCACACATGCGCGCTGGCAGTAAAAAAGTCTTATCCCAGATTCCTAGCGCCTGGGAAATCGCCAAACGTGCAGAAGAACACCTGAAAGGCATGGTCGTACCCGGCACCATCTTCGAAGAGATGGGGTTCAACTATTACGGCCCTATCGATGGGCATGATCTGCCCAATCTGATGCAACTGTTATCCAACCTGCAAAAGATTGAAGGCCCGCGCTTATTACATATCGTCACCAAAAAAGGCAAAGGCTATAAACCCGCCGAGCTCGATTCCTGCGGTTTTCATGGCACAGGTCCGTTTGATATATCCACCGGTGCATCTACCGCCAGTTCAGGCAAACCAACTATCCAGTCCTACACCCAGGCTTTTTCTGCATGGCTCGTACAGAAAGGTGCGGAACAACCTGATTTGCACGTAATCACACCCGCCATGCGCGAAGGCTCTGGTCTGGTAAAATTCTCTCAGCAATTTGCGGATCGATTTCACGATGTTGCCATTGCCGAGCAGCATGCGGTAACGCTGGCCGCCGGTATGGCAATAGATGGCCTGAAACCGATCGTAGCAATCTATTCGACATTTCTTCAGCGTGCCTATGATCAGCTGATTCACGATGTCGCGATCCAGAACCTGAACCTGCTGTTTGCGGTTGATCGTGCTGGCATAGTGGGTGCCGATGGTGCCACCCATACCGGAAATTTTGATATCAGCTATTGCCGCTGTATACCCGGAATCGTCATCATGACGCCGTCAAACACTGAAGACCTGCACGCCCTGCTGAATACCGGGTTTGACTATAATGGCCCGGCCATGGTGCGTTACCCGCGTGATAATTGCGCCACTACCGAACTCATTAACACGACCACAGGCATACCGCTCGGCCAGTCAGAACTGGTCCGTAGCGGTCAAAAGATTGCCATTCTGGTGTTCGGCCCGTTCCTCGAAACAGGTACTAAACTCAGCACACAATTTAACTGCACGCTGGTTAACATGCGCTTTGTCAAACCACTCGATCAGGATCGTTTACTGGAACTGAGTAAAACCCATAGCCACTTTTTCTGTATTGAAGATAACGCTGAACTGGGGGGAGCCGGCAGTGCGGTAAACGAGTTTATCGCCCAGCATGGATTGAGCACCAAGTGCATCATTAATGGGCTAAAAGATCGCTTCCCCATTCAGGGAACCCGACCTCAGGTGCTGCAGGATAACCAACTGGACTTTGACCAGCTGGCCTCTAAAATTGAGGCCATCCTGGCGGACACCTAGAGCGACATCTTGTTTTTAACGCAAAATTCCGCTGGCGAGGCAATTTCCCATTGCCATCGTTAATATTTCTCGCATACAATGTAAATGACTCGCTATTTTGACGGCGTTTCATCGTTTTTTATTACATTATAAAAGAGAAAATTATGTCTGAATTAGTTTCTGGTACTGTGAAGTGGTTTAACGACTCCAAAGGTTTTGGATTTATTTCGCAGGATGGTGGTCAAGATGTGTTTGTACATTTCAGCGTTATCAATTCCGATGGTCATAAAACCCTCAAAGAAGGCCAGAAAGTCACCATGAAAGTGACTGACGGAGCCAAAGGTTTACAGGCAGAAAACGTTACACCATTATAATTAATCAATCGGCGCAAATCATAACCTTATGATTGGTGCGTAATATTTAGCTCCAGCCATAATAAAATACCTGAGTCTTTAACTCAGGTATTTTAAGAGAGGTTACTATGGAAGCCATTGTAAATGGTAAGACTATTCAGTTAAGCGAAGCTGGCTGGTTAGAAAATCTGGACGAATGGAGTCCGGAACTGGCACATGAAATTGCCATTAGCGAAAGGGTTGGTGCACTTACTGAAGAACACTGGGACATCATTAACATGGCCCGTGAATACTTTAAGGATAATGGTGTCGTCTGCGAACCGCGTGCTTTCTCCAAATTAATGAAGAGCAAGTACGGCAAGGATCGTAGTGATCAAAAGTATATCTACTCGTTATTTCCAACCGGGCTCATCAAATGCGCCAATAAGATAGCCGGCCTGCCAAGACCGAAAGGCTGCAGCTAACCGAAATCCGCATTTAGTTGATAGACAGGGCGACAAATTTATTGTCGCCTGTTTTTATTGGCCATCATAATCACGCCAGTTGCTTTCCCAACCATGATCATTAGCCCCGCTAATTGCACTTTATTGAGGAATTAATATGAATCAACCTGCCGACGCTGAAATCCCGGACGTACAGGGAAGAGCTGACAAACGCAAAATCGCTATCAATAAGGTTGGTATAAAAGATATCCGTCATCCGGTTATTGTTAAAGATCGCTCAGATGGACAGCAGCATACCGTTGCAACTTTTAATATGTATGTCTTTCTGCCGCATCATTTCAAGGGCACCCACATGTCCCGTTTCGTGAAAATTTTGAATGATCACGAAAAAGAAATCTCTACCAAGTCATTCAAGGAAATGCTAACCGAAATGTCCGAGATGCTGGAAGCAGACTCCGGTTATATCGAAATGAACTTCCCGTTCTTTGTGAATAAGAAGGCACCGATTTCAGGGGTTGAATCGCTGATGGATTATGATGTCAGCCTGATTGGCGAAATCAATAACGGTAAGACCCAGACCAGAGTCAAGATTCAGGTACCGGTGACCAGTCTGTGCCCCTGTTCCAAGTCGATCTCAGATTATGGTGCGCATAATCAGCGTTCGCACGTGACCGTTAATGTAAAAACAGATGGCTTTATCTGGATCGAAGAATTGATTGAACTGGTCGAGAAACAGGCTTCCTGCGAACTTTATGGTTTACTCAAGCGTCCGGATGAAAAGTATGTCACCGAACGTGCATACGACAATCCAAAGTTTGTTGAAGACATGGTGCGCGATGTCGCCAGGAAGCTGAACGAAGATAAGCGTATTCGCAGTTATGTGCTGGAATCTGAAAATTTTGAATCCATCCATAATCATTCCGCGTATGCACTGATTGAACACGATAAAGACGCCGACCCGCAATAAATCCCCGACCGATCAAAAAAGTGCTGCAGTCTAAAAGACTGCAGCTTTTGCGATTGCATTTTCAGGCCTCACCAGCAGACCCGATTGACCGATAGAAACTTTGAAGTGTGCACCATCTTTCATCGGCATGTACACGCCCTGACCAAATAAAGTATCCACAAAGCCTAGTCTCGACTTAAATAGCTGCTTCATTCTCCAGATATCCAGTCCGCGTGTTTCTCCGCCTGACAGGTCATACAGACTGGGTAAGCGCTGACTCCCCTGACTGATATCGGCATAACGCCCACTCACCCGATCCATCTGGTAAAAACTATCCAGCCCTAACAGATTAGCCCAGCCTTTCCATTTTAAAATCTTTGCATCCAGTTGCCACTGATCGCCGTGCAGCACAAAATAACGCTGATCCTTATCCTGCTCGGAAAAAGACAGCGATAACTGAAATTTTTGCGTCCCTAGCTGACGCAGATATACATCCGCAATCGGCGCTTCATAGGTTAAACGCTGATAGGTATGCAGGTTTGAATACACCAGTAACACCAGCATAAAGGCCAAAAATACCACTAAACCCTGTACACTCCAGATCACTCCGGAAGCGATATGCTTGCGCTTCAACTGATGTATGAAGCGCCAGCCGATCAGGCAGATCAGTAGCGCCAGAAAACCACTCAGATATAGCAGACCATCCATATAAACGCTCTCTCAATCGAAACTGAAGCCATCCAGCAGATTGTAACGCAGGATGTTACCGAGCGGATAAATCAATGGCTCGGTTTTAGCAACCCAATCCAGGGCCTGCGCCCACAGGCCATAATTTTTTTCAGTCTCAGACAGCAGGTCCAGATAAGCCGGCTGACTGTAAATTTGATACTCATGACGCAAAGGCATCAGCAGAATCATCACGCTCAAGACAGTCACACCGAGCAGGCGTAACCAGCGCTGCTCCTGAATCAGCAGAAAGATCAGATTCAATATCAGGTTGATCAGATTTAACAGGCCGAAAATCAATGAAAACATGATCGCAACCGCTGGCACCACCAGATTACGCAGACTGCTCTTACCCGACTGCTCATAGGGCGCATCGCCTTCATACCATTTTTCATCCGCCTTCAGCTTATTCAGCAATGCGTCAAATCGGGCCACAAATAATGGCTCAATATAGCGCTGATTAAACTCAGCCTGCGATAAATCCAGCACAATCGGCTGCACATAATGCTCACCAAAGGCCTGTGCAAAATAATTCTGTATCGCTGCGATCTGGCTGAAATCAGCCAGCTCCGTGCGCGGCTTTAACTCAACCTGAAATTGTTTTAATACCGCATATCGATAATCCTGAAGTTGCCTGTCTTCCAGCTGCAGACGGATATCTTCCAGCATTTCCTGGTGGCGCTGAAAACTCCATGCCGGACTGACCAGCAACCCCTGTCGTTGCAGCGAGGCATACACGGCACTGGTCAAATCATTACTTTCGAGAAATTCGAGGCGGGATGCGTACACCCGGGTCAAGCCCGCCAACAGCGCCAGCTTCAGTTTTCTGGCATTAATAATTTTCTGATTAATATCAGAGACATCCTTAACGCAACTGAGTTTAGGCACCTGTCCGGTACTTTCTTCACACCAGTCACTCACCGGGCTATAAAACTCCAGTTGTTGCTCAAGACGCATCTGTAACTGCTGATAAGCGGCATCAAAGCACTCTTCGACAGCACAGTTATTGATTCTTTGCTGCCCTGTCATCAACAGGTATTGCAGCGCATTCGACAGTTCAGGCACAATCCAGGTTAAACCACTGTTCTGCTCCAGTAGCTCCTGATACAGCTGCCACGCCGGAACTGCCTGATTCATCGCCTCTTCGTACAGACCAATCGCGTCAGCCCTGGCCATAGACTGCTGGCGCTCTAGCTCAACGACCAGTTGCTGATATTCCTGATAACGCGTCAGAATTTTCCGGCTCACATACAGATAGTTTTTAAACAACGCCTTGCTGGTGGCAGACTGCTGCGTGGAGATGGCATAGCCCGCTATCTTCTCCAGTTCGCGTTCAAGTACAATCCGCATGTTTTTCGAGTTATACGCGAGCAGGCCTGACAGGGTGATAAACATCTTGCCTTCGGCTGTCTGTAGCAGCAGTTCATCGACCGCCAGCTCTTCAATCTCAACGAAACCATTCGCCACGCCAAATTTGAGCAGACTCAGGATCTCTGCCGATCGACGGGTTTCACTGGATGAGTAGTCGACCAGATTATCGACCAGCTTTTTCTGCCCGACAAATACCAGTGGAAAGACCAGCATGGCGATCAATAAAAACTTCAAGCTTAAACGTAACAGGCCGGATGTTGACCAGACCGGTAGTAACAGTCGCCAGGCAAACAGGGTCGCACCTGCCGCTGAAATAGTGCGCCCATATATTTCAAGCTGGCCAAAATCAATGGTTGTAGAAAGTGATGCTGATGCATCCAGAATACGGGCATTGAAGGACAGCTCTATGACCAGATAGATCATACTCAGCAGTATGAACAACAGACTATAGATAGACTCTTTAATTTTATTGAGCACCATCACACCCACTAATCTGCGTGCTTTTGTTTGGAGCTGATCACCAGGGGTTGCAGAACATGAGGAGGCGCTTTCACTACTTCAGGAATCTGAAAATCACTAATTTCCGGACTCCAGGGCTGATATTCATCCAGAGCCTCAGCGTCATCATCAAACTTAAGCTGGCCCTGTGGACTGGTATTAAACCCCCAGGACTTAAGTAAATCAGCCTCTTTTTCTTTGCTATCAGGCTCTGCCGCCGCGAGTAAGGGAGCAACGACTAATGCCAGCAGCAATAGCACGATTGATTGCAGCCTGGGCAATCCGTGTATGCCCATCAAACCTGCACCCATTCAAACCCCTGCTGCTGACTGGCTAAAACCGAGAGATGATCACCTTCCAGTGTTTTTAGCAGTTCCTGTACGATCTCAACTGAATTGTTTTTTTCTGAAATATGGGCCGCAATAAGACAGTCCAGGCGACTGATATCAATCTGCTGCAGCATTTCGAGAGACTGGGCGTTAGAAAGGTGTCCCAGCTGACCGGAGATGCGCTGCTTCAGACTGTACGGGTAAGGACCGTTTTCCAGCATCAACGGATCGTAGTTAAATTCCAGCAAAAGCGCATGTAAACCGGAGTAGAGTTGCTTCATATGAGAGGTGATATGACCACTATCGGTCAAAACCCCAAGCTTGCGCTGGGTCGAAAGCTGAGTAAAAACAAACTGCACCGGCTCGGCCGCATCATGTGGAACCGTCACCGCCTGTACCATCAGGTCATCACCGGCCTGAAACTCCTGACCGCCGCTAATCGGATGGTATTTTTCAATCTTAAGCGCGCGTGCAGTACCCACCGTGGTCCACACTGGAATCGAGTATTTCGCAGCCAGGCGTGAGATGCCTGCCCCATGATCAGAATGTTCATGGGTCACCAGAATAGCATCCAGCTCTTCTGCACGAATTGCAAATTTCTCCATACGCTGCTCAAACTGCCTGAGTGAGTATCCGCAATCAATCAGGACGCAGGTATCGTGACAGCGTATCAGGGTTGCATTACCCTTACTGCCACTCCCCAATGACGCTAAAAACATCCGAATAAATTAGCGTAATTGCTCAAACAGAAAATTCAGCAACTGTCTTGCTGCAGGCGAATTATCATTGCTAAAACCCGGTTCCAGAACTTCAATTCGGGTTGCATTGGTATTACTGACAGCTTCCAGACTAATGGTTTGAGATCCGGCCGTATTTACCTGATCCAGCTTGTAACCACTACTATTCAGCATGCCCTGAAAATCAAGATAGATAGAAGCAGAATCGTCAAATTTTTCTCTCACTGTGACCGTAATGCCCAACTGATCCATACGGTATATCAATCGATTCCAGGTTTGCTGAAAACCCTGCTTAACCATTAACAGGGTCTGCTCCTCTTCGTCATTTTTGATCACATCCAGAGAAGCCCGTGGCTCAAACTCGCCAACATTCTCCAGTTGCTGCCTGGCCCGTTCATCCTCCAGGCCCAGAGCAATCATCAGACGCGAAAGCATCTCAACTTCCTTAAACCGGTCTGACGGTACAAACTGCCAGCCCTGTTTTTTGTTCAACGGTTTCAACTCATCCGTGTTTTCATCGATAACCAGCTCCTGTCCCCGGTGAGTCAGAAAGATTCTGGAGCTATCACCATCGCGTTCAATCCGGGTACGATACTGATCACTACTCTCAGATGCACGTAAACTGGCAATAATGGAAGCGAAGAAGGATTTCTTGCCGGATTTAAAACTTAACCACTCGGTCTCCATGATACCGATCAGCGGTTCATCCTTAATCAGCTCAAACCCCTGCTCGCGCCAGAATGCCTTGATTAACGGGTACAGCCGTTCAGCCGGAATGGCGACTTCCAGCCAGTAGGCGTTAGCATTCCCGGCTATCTGAAAATCGTTTAATAGCGGCAGTACGCTGACTTCATTCTTGATGTCACCCGTTTCGATATAGCGCCCTGTATTCTGCGCTGTGCCAACTTTTGAACCGGGCAGGGCCAGATTCTTTGCGCTACTGCGACTTAGCAAATCAGGAGGAATTTCCAGCGTAGGGGTAACCACACTGCCGCGGTAGTTCATTTTTTCATCGGTCTGGGTCGAGGCACAGCCAGACAGCATAAATCCCGCAGCAGAAAGTAGTGCCCACAGCTTAAGTGACTTCATAATACGCCTGCCGCAACCAGTGCATTGCGTAATGTTGCATGATATTTCTCAGATAGCGGTGTAAGCGGCAGGCGAAAAATATTCTCACACAGCCCCATCTGGCTCACCGCCCATTTGACCGGAATCGGGTTGGATTCAATAAACAGCACACGATGCAATTCAGCGATCTGCTGGTCAATCCTTAACGCTTCCTCGGCATTCCCGGCCAGAGCAGCCAGACACATCTGCGCCATCTGCGCCGGTGCCACATTGGCGGTCACCGATATTGAGCCATGTCCACCCTGTAGAATGAACTGACGGGTGGTCGCATCATCACCACTCAGCAGTAAAAAATCCTTGCTGACGCGTTGCTGAATCTGGCGCAACCGTTCGAGGTCGCCAGTCGCTTCCTTGATGCCAATGATATTTTTCACCAGCGCCAGGCGTTGTACCGTATCCGGCTGCATATCGCAGGCGGTACGCCCGGGTACGTTATACAAAATCTGATCGATCTCGACCGCTTCGGCAATCGCCTTATGGTGCTGATACAGCCCTTCCTGGGTAGGCTTGTTGTAATAGGGCGTAACCAGCAGTGCAGCATCCGCCTGTGCTTTTTTTGCACATCGGGTTAGCAGAATGGCCTCAGAGGTTGAATTGGCGCCGGTACCGGCAATCATCGGAACACGCCGATTAATGATTTCTCGGGCACGATTAAGCAACTCACAATGTTCATCGAAATCCAGTGTCGCTGACTCACCGGTGGTACCGGCGATCACCAGTCCATGGCTGCCCTGTTCCACATGAAAATCAATCAGCTTTTCAAGGTTAGAATAATCGATACATCCACCGTTAGACATCGGTGTGACTAACGCCACTAAACTACCTTTAAGCATGCAAGCACCCCACGACTGTGTGTTAAATTTCAAGCCGGCTATGGTATAAAGACTACCGCTATTAAACAAGCAAACAGTTTAAAAACAGACTAATTAACTGCAACAGGAAAACAGCATGAGCGCACCAGCGATCGGAAAAAAAATTAAAAACTTCACCCGCCCGGCGACCGGCAATCAAACGCTAAGCCTGTCAGACTTACAGGGCAAAAATCTGGTGCTGTATTTTTACCCCAAAGACAGTACACCTGGCTGTACCACGGAGGGACAGGAGTTCCGCGACCATATCCAGCAGTTTGCAAACGCCAATACGGTGATACTGGGAGTATCGCGTGACAGCCTTCGAAAACATGAAAATTTCAAGGCCAAACAATCTTTCCCGTTTGAGCTACTGTCGGATGAGGATGAAAGCCTGTGCCGGCAGTTTGACGTGATTAAACTAAAGAAGCTCTACGGCAAGGAATATATGGGTATAGATCGTAGCACCTTCCTGATCAACACAGAGGGCTTGCTGGTGCAGGAATGGCGCTCAGTCAGGGTTAAAGGACATGTGCAGGCAGTGCTGGCCGCAGTGCAGCAATTGCCACACTAATACACAGCCCGTCGAGTTACTGCGCGGCCGTCTGTTTCTGCGACGGCCACACATTGAGTACAGCCTGCACCAGCGTTGCCAATGGGATGGCAAAAAAGACGCCCCAGACACCCCATAGGCTACCGAAAAAAACCACAGCGACGATGATCGCCACCGGATGCAGATTCACCACTTCGGAAAAAAGCAGTGGCACCAGTAGATTACCATCCAGAAACTGGATAATGGCGTAGATCAGCATCACATAACCGAACATCGATTCACTACCAAACTGGAAGAAAGCGATCAGCATAACCGGGATCGTGACCACCGTCGCACCCACGTACGGAATAATCACGGACAGGCCGACCAGCAGGCTCAGCAGCATTGCATAATTCAATCCCATCAGCGCAAAACCGATGTAGGTAGAAACCCAGACAATCGCGATTTCCATAAACTTGCCGCGCACATAACTCGCAATTTTAATATTCAGCTCGGCCCAGACATCTCTAACCAGCTCCATATCATTCGGTAAAAAACGGCTTAACCAGTACAGTATCTTGCCCTTATCCTTGAGAAAGAAAAATAGCATCAGCGGCAATAGAATCAGATACACAAAAAAAGTAATCACACTGACCACGGAAGACAGCGAGGTCGTTACGATCTGCTGCCCAAGACTGGTGATCTCACTTCGAATAATACTCAGCAACTCATTGACCTGCTGTTCCGAGACATAATCAGGGTAACGCTGTGGCAGCTGAGCCAGCATATTCTGCCCTTTACCCAGCATCCCCGGCAACTCACGGAACAGGTCACTGATCTGGGCTGACAATAGCGGTAATAACACCAGAAACAGCAATAGAATCATGGTCAGGAACATCGCGGTCATCAGGCTTGCGGCAATGGTCCGGTTGATACCAATCTTGCCGAGTTTCTGTACCGTACCCTCAAACAGATAGGCGATCACAATACTCACCAGTATCGGCATCAGGTGCTTACTCATCACGATCACCAGTGCAATGCCGACAACCAGTATCAGCGCCAGGATTACGGTCTGAGGATTCGCAAAATTACGCAGATACCAGCGTTTAAAAACATCAATCATGATCTAGATATTTCTGAAAATGGAGTTCGAACAGGGTTTCAAGATCATCAATCACCGAAACTGAATCACGCCCATGCACCATGAACTGCGTCAACAGGGAAGATGCCTCATTCAGCAGGCCATCCGCATTCAGCATAAAATAACTGGTACGCAGACGCTTAAGCGCATTGATTACATTTTCAGCTTCAGGTCTGGGAATATTGACGGGCTGCTTCTTTTCCAGTGTTAATGAGCCGCCTTCAACAGGCTTCATAACGGACTTATGCGCAAGGTATTCAGTAAAATCAAGCAGACTGCTTCTAGCCTCTGGACTCAAGGTCTCCCACAGCTTAAGCAACTGTTGTTTATCGTTTTTACCCATTCAGGAATCAGATTCACAATAGGCTTTGGCAAACTCAAGCAACTCCTCCATGACTCTGACGCGGAATTTCTGACGCTGACGCACGAACGAAAAAGGCCTGACCAACGGCGGGTCGAGCTGTAATACGCACAGTGTATTCAGTTTCAATTCCTTGGCGATGGTGGAGCGCGACAGGATCGAAATGCCCATGCCGGCTTCGACGGCCCCCTTCAGGGCTTCAGGGCTTCCCAGCTCCAGACAGAAGTTCATATCCGACTCCTGAATATTGCTATCCAGCAGATACTGCATGATGACTTCACGCGTGCCGGAGCCTTCTTCCCGGCAGATAAACGGATAGGCTTTCAGCTCCTGCACCTTGATCACGCCACCCTGACGTCTGGACAATTCATGACCCGGAGGAGCCACCACAACCAGTTGATCCTCATGACAGACTTCGACAATCAGATTTTTATTGGCGACGGAGGCTTCAACAACGCCTAGGTCAATCACATTGTGCTCAACCATCGAAACGATGCCTTCCGAGTTTGAGACCTTGAGACGGATATTAATTTCAGGGTATTTGGCCTTGAACTGACCGAGCAGACGCGGCAGCATATACTCCGCAATGGTGGTACTGGCACCAATCGTTAACGCGCCGGAGATTTCGCCGGTTAGTTCACGAACGGAATTCTCCATTTCGTCATACAGATCAAAAATGCGGTCAGCAAATTCATACACCTTAATCCCTGCAGAGGTTAAATTGACTTTGTTGTGGGTTCGGTCAAACAGGCGGGTATTGAAGTACTCTTCCAGCTGTCGCACCTGAAAGGTGACCGCTGGCTGGGTCATGTGCAAAGCCTCAGCGGCTTTGGTAAAGCTCAGAAGCTTGGCCACTGCATGGAAAACTTTTAAACGTCGATCACTCATCTACTGAGCCCTATAAAAAAAGGTGCGCCATTATATATTATATTTATGAATGACTACAGGCTTTCTATCCAGCGCTAAACTGTTTGCGCTTAACCCGGAAATACAGCACCGGAATTATAACCAGAGTCAGGATAGTTGAAACAAATATTCCAAAAATCAGCGAGATGGCCAGGCCCTTGAATATGGGATCATCGACGATAAAAAACGCACCCAGCATGGCGGCCAGCCCGGTCAGCACGATGGGCTTCGCGCGCACCGCTGCAGACGTCATCACGGCCTGCTCAAACGGCATACCCTGAGCCACCAGCTCATTCATAAAATCAACCAGCAGTATCGAATTTCTGACGATAATACCCGCCAGTGCAATCATTCCAATCATCGAGGTCGCGGTAAACTGAGCGTCCAGCAGAGCGTGCCCCGGTAACACACCGATAATGGTCAAAGGAATAGGCGCCATGATCACCAGCGGTACCATATAGGATTTGAACTGCGCCACTACCAGCAGGTAGATCAATAACAGCCCAATCGAATAGGCAATTCCCATATCGCGGAAGGTTTCATAGGTCACCTGCCATTCACCATCCCATTTAATACTGAACTGATAAGGGTTGTCCGGTGGGGTGATATAGTACTGTTGCAGTAGCGGCTGACTCTGCTTCAGCTTTTGCTCAATCTCAAACATGCCATACAAAGGGCTATCCAGCGTTCCAGCCATATCCGCCGTCACAAATACAACGGGTAACAAATCTTTGTGATAAACCACTTTTTCCAGTGTACTTTGCTGAACCTTAACCAGCTCGGACAGAGCCACCAGCGTACCGGTATGCGTACGTAGCCTAATCGACAGCGCATCGTACAGATTTTCCTTACTGGCAGCGGGTAGCTCAAGCCTGATCGGAGTGGCAAATTTGACATTATTACCATGAATAAAGCCAATATCCTCACCCTCCAACGCCGTGGTCAGGGTCGACACCAGAGTCTCCTGACTGATACCGAAACTGGCCGCTTTCTGACGATCAATATTGACGATATAACGGGCTGCCGAAAACTCGATACTGTCGTCGATATCGACGATATCCGGGGTCGCTTCAAAGGTTTGGCGGATGCTGCGGGCAACCTGTATCTGCCCCTGATAATCGAGGCCATACACTTCGGCCACCAGCGAAGACATCACTGGCGGCCCAGGCGGCACTTCGGCCATCTTTACATTGGCGTTATACAGCTTTCCAATACGCTGCAATTCATTCCGCACCGATAACACAATCTGATGGCTATTACGCTCACGTCTTGACTTATCGATCAGGTTAACCTGAATATCACCCAGATGCCCACCTTCACGCAGATAATACTGGCGTACCAGTCCATTAAAGTTAATCGGCGCTGCCGTGCCGACATAGGCCTGATAATCACTCACCTCCGGAACGGTCGACAGATAATTCCCGAGCTTATTGATCACCATCGCGGTGTATTCCAGCGCCGTGCCTTCGGGCATATCGACAATCACCTGAAACTCCGATTTATTATCGAACGGCAACATCTTTAATACCACCCGGTTTAACGGCACCAGCGCGACTGAAAGCACGATCAGCAGCATGATCAGCAGGTTCAGCAGAATGAAATTACGCAGCTGGTGATCTCCACGTACAAAAGGACTCATCACGCGTTGAAACAGACGAAACATCCGGCTTTGCTGAATATCAGCCGGTGCATGATGAGCCTCGCTTTGCTTCGAAGACAACACCTTGTAACTCAGCCACGGCGTCACGATAAAGGCAATCAGCAGCGAAATCACCATCCCCATGCTGGCATTGATCGGGATCGGACTCATATAGGGACCCATCAAGCCGCTCACAAAAGCCATCGGCAGCAATGCCGCGATGACGGTAAAGGTCGCCAGGATGGTCGGCCCGCCAACTTCATCCACCGCCAGCGGGATCGATTCGCGCAGGGATTTCGTCCCCAGCGACATATGGCGGTGGATGTTTTCAACCACCACGATCGCATCATCCACCAGGATGCCGATAGAAAAGATGAGGGCAAACAGCGATACCCGGTTGAGCGTAAAGCCCCAGGCCCAGGAAGCAAACAGCGTGATCAACAGGGTGATCGCTATCGCCAGCCCGACGATAAAGGCTTCCTTCAGACCAATCGCTATAGCGACCAGCAGGATAACTACTGCGGTTGCAAAGATCAGCTTCAGGATCAGCGTATTGGCCTTGATGTCTGCGGTTTCACCATAATTACGCGTAATTGTGATATTCACACCTTCTGGAATAAAGGTACCCTGCAACTGCTCAAAACGCTGAATCACGCGCGCTGCAATATCAACCGCATTGGTGGAGGGCTTCTTCGCAACCGCGATAGTCACGGCCGGTTTGATCGACTGCAGATCCTTCAGCCCGACCTGTTGCGCCGCAGGTCCGGTGCCATACCAGACATACAGTTCAGGATCAGCCGGACCGTCGATAACCGTGGCAATATCGTTCAGATACACTGGTTTATTCTGATGCAGCCCCACCACCAGCGACCCGACCTCTTCACTATTCGTCATGAACACGCCAGCCTGCACCGGAATTTCCAGATTGTCCTTCACCAGCGAACCCGCCGCCTGTGAGCGGTTACTCACCATCAGCGCCATTCTGATGGCATCCAGATCCAGATTAAAACCGGCTATTTTCTGTGGATCCAGTTGCACCTTAACCACGCGTTGCGCACCACCGATGGTGTAGATATCGCGCGTACCGGGCACCCGTTTTAATTCTGCCTCGATCGCATGTGCGACCTTCAGCAGCTCATGTGCGCCCATATTGTCTTCATCAGACCACAAGGTCGCAGTGAGGATCGGCACATCATCGATGCCTTTCGGCTTGATGATAGGTTGCCCCACTCCCAGATTTGGCGGCAACCAGTCCTGATTGGAAAAAATCTTGCTATACAGGCGCACAATCGCCGCAGTACTGTCTTCACCGACTTTAAACTGCACGGTCAGTATCGACAGTCCCTGACGCGAAATGGAATACACATGCTTGATGCCCGAAATCTCGGAAATCACCTGTTCGGCGGGTGAACTCACCAGATGCTCAACTTCGGATACCGAAGCGCCGGGAAATGGAATAAAGATATTCGCAAAGGTGACGTTGATCTGCGGCTCTTCTTCCTTCGGCGTTACCAGTACCGCAAACACACCCAGTAAAATCCCTACCAGCGCCAGCAACGGGGTGATCTCGGAGACTAAAAACTTCTTCGCCAGTGCTCCGGAAAAGCCAAGCTTGTTTTCAGTGACGGGCTTTTCATCCTGATTAGACATTACGCCTCCCTTACCTGGTTCGAGTGCTTTTAATCGCTATCGCAGCGGCGACCGGATCACTCACAATCGAATCCCCCGGGATGATGCCGGACAGAATCACCACCTCATTCTCTGCCAGACGTCGTCCCAGTCGCACATGACGAAAATGCAGCGCTTCGCCTTCGCTAACATATACCCCGGTGACTTCACCGCGGAAAGCGACCGAGTTAAACGGAATCACCATTTTGTTTTCACGACTGACTTCAAGCGCCACCTTGACGAACATGCCCGGAATCAGGTCACTCTCCGAAGGCGGTAGCTGGATACGTAACTGAAAGCTATGACTAAGAGGATCGGCAAACGGAAAAAAAGTCATTGCTGTACTAACGATTTCACTATCCTCGGTCACGATAATGGCATAACGATGATTGCGTACCGCCTTAAAGATACTCTGTGGAACCTGGGTATTGATGCGTAAACGCTCCAGTGAAACACCCGACATCAGCGTCGTACCGACATTCACCGATTCGCCCGGCTCAATCATTCGGGCCGTCAGGATTCCACTAAAGGGAGCTCGCACAATGGTAAAGTCAAGTTGCTGCTGGACCTTACTGACTGCCGCCTGAGCGGACTCGTTGCGGGCTCTGGCTGTTTTCAGGGCCGCATTGGCACGATCAAACTCGGCTTTCGATACCACGTTTTTCTGATAAACCTCCTGAATCCGGTTGAACTCACCCTGAGCCTCCTGCAACAGCGCTCGGGCTTCACGCTCGGCCGCCTGAGCCTGTTTTAACCCGGCCGTCTGCTGTTTGTTATCAATCACCACCACTACTTCGTCCTTACGCACAAAGTCATTCACATCGAACAGGATTTTTTCTACCACACCGGAGGTCTGCGACGAGATTGTGGTTCTTAATTCAGCCTCTACCACACCTTCCAGCAGATAGGTGGTTGAAACCGGCTTGGAGCGAACCAGCTCTGATTCCAGTCCATTCAGAGCAAAGGCCGTCGCCGTGAAAAACAACCCGCTAATGGTACCAAGTATCCAGCTGACCTTTTTCATCATGAATCTCCTGAAATTAAGTTGAGCATCTTGCATTACACTCCCTGTTTGAAACCATTGAAACCAATAATGACCTTATTTATCAAGTTATTGCTGACAGGCTTTAGAATCATTCGTAAACTACCCATAATAATAACGGATTTTACCACTCGCTCGTTTAACATCCATTAACATTTAAAGGTATCTGCATGAAGCACTTGCTCATTCTCATCATTCTTATTAGCAGCAATAGTTTTGCTGCAGGAATCCAGAAATGGGTCGACGAAGAAGGTCAGACTCATTACGGAGACCGGCCGCCTACCCGCATAGAAACACATGCGATCAGCGTGTCACGTCCACCCAGCAATCCGGGCAAACCTTTACCACGACTTAACGATCCTAAAGCAACCGAATCAGCCGACAAAAAAGCCGCTCCAGAGGCCGAAAAAGAAGTGCGCAATAAAACTACTGAAGACGCGAACATGAATGTTTGCCAGCAGGCTAAAAACGATCTTAATGTACTGGATCAGAGCGACGTCATTCGGCTCCGCCTGAGCGATGGCACGGAACGAGCGTTGACCGATGAAGAGATTAATAGCCGACGTAAAAAACTCGAAAATGACTTAAAACAATACTGTAAATAAAATACCTATGCCTTACTTAACTATTACCAGCAATCAACCTCTCGATACCGACTCAAACCAGCTCGAACTACTCAGTAAAACCGTAGCCGATGGACTGAAAAAACCTGAATCGTATGTCATGGTCGCCATTCAATACAATCCGAATATGCTATTCGCAGGCAACAACAATCCGTTGGCCTACTGTGAACTGAAGAGCCTGGGGATACAACCCTCACAGACAAAAGAGCTGTCCAGAAGCCTGTGCTCATGCATGAGCAAGCTGTATGGCATCAGCCCTGAACGCATCTATATTGAGTTTTCTGCACCGTCCCGCTCCATGTGGGGCTGGAACAGTAATACGTTTTAATTCTTACCCCCTTACCCTGAGATTTAATTTATGAAAACCAGTCGTTTTCATCTGTCCACCTTGAAAGAAACTCCAGCAGACGCGGAAATCGTCAGCCATCAACTGATGCTGCGGGCAGGCCTGATTCGCAGACTCGCGTCCGGTCTTTACACCTGGCTGCCACTCGGCCTACGTGTATTACGCCGAGTGGAAACTATCGTGCGCGAAGAAATGGATAATGCAGGTGCCCTCGAACTACTGATGCCTGCCGTGCAACCAGCTGAACTATGGCAGGAGTCAGGACGCTGGGAACAGTACGGCCCGGAACTGCTACGCCTGAAGGATCGCCATCAGCGTGAATACTGCATAGGGCCCACCCATGAAGAAGTCATCACCGACCTGTTCCGGCGTGAAGTGAAAAGCTATAAACAGTTGCCAATTAACCTGTACCAGATTCAGACTAAATTCCGTGATGAAATCCGCCCGCGCTTCGGCGTCATGCGCTCACGCGAATTCATTATGAAAGATGCCTATTCGTTTCACAGCGATCAGGCATCCCTGCAACAGACTTACCAGCTGATGTTTGAAACCTACAGCCGTATTTTTGACCGCTTCGGTTTAAAATACCGCCCGGTCAGTGCAGACTCGGGCTCGATCGGTGGCAATGCCTCGCATGAGTTTCATGTGCTGGCCGACTCCGGTGAGGATGGCATTGCGTTTTCCGCTCAGGGCGAATATGCCGCTAACGTAGAACTGGCCGAGGCGAAGACCGATCAAACCCGTTCAGCACCCGGGCAAGCGCTGAATACTATGGATACCCCCGATCAGCACAGCATCGAACAGGTCTCCGAGTTTCTCTCCGTGGCACCTTCCCAGACTGTAAAAACTTTGATCGTGAAGGGTGAAAATGACACCCTGATCGCTCTCGTGCTACGCGGTGATCACGAACTGAATGCGATCAAGGCCGCGAAAATTACCGGCATGGCTTCACCGTTTGAAATGGCCGATGCTGAAAAAATCAAACAGCAACTAAACTGTGATATCGGTTCACTCGGCCCTGTCGGTTTAACCATTCCACTGTTTGTTGATCGCAGCGCTGCAGTACTCAGCGATTTTGTATGTGGTGCAAACCAGAATGGCAAACACCTGACCGGGGTTAACTGGGGACGCGATCTGGCAGAGCCAGAAGTGGTTGATATCCGCAATGTGGTGGATGGAGACCCGAGTCCGGATGGCAGCGGAACCTTACAGATCGTGCGCGGTATCGAGGTCGGTCATATCTTTCAACTGGGTGAAAAATACTCGGCTGCACTCAACGCCAGCGTGCTGGATGAAAACGGAAAATCGATCATCGCCACCATGGGTTGCTATGGGATTGGTATTTCCCGCGTAGTCGCTGCAGCAATCGAACAGAATAACGATGACGCCGGTATTATCTGGCCCGCCTCACTGGCACCTTTCCAGCTGGTCATCTGCCCGATTAACTATCATAAATCGGAACCGGTGCAGCAGGCCGCCAATGACTTTTATCTGCAGTGTCAGCAGCAGGGCATCGATGTGCTACTGGATGACAGACCGCTTCGACCGGGCGCGATGTTTTCCGATATGGAATTGATTGGCATTCCACATCGCATCGTGTTCAGTGAGCGCGGCCTGAAAGCTGGCCAATGTGAATACAAGGGACGCTGCGATGAACAGTCTCAGGATCTGGATCTTGCACAGCTGCCGGCTTTTATCCAGCAACAGCTGCAGGGCTAGCAGATTGATGCTTTGGCACAGGGCCGCAAAACAGTTGTATGCTGTTTGCGCCCTGCTACTGATGCTCACATCGCTGCACTGCCACGCCGACTCTGCGGTTGATCCTGCGCTTAGAGCCCTGTTGCAGCAGGCGATCAACGAGCCCAATAATTTTCAGGATGAGTTTGATGCTCAGGTCTGGTTACAGGATATGAATAATCGCCTGGCAGACTTTATGGACGATCCTATTGAACGACTTACTCTGTTAAGGACACTGCATTACGAGGCCGGCCGAGCTAATCTTGAGCCTGAACTGGTACTCGCCGTGATCGAAGTAGAGAGTCACTTTGACCGTTTTGCGATATCGGTAGCTGGAGCCAGAGGATTGATGCAGGTCATGCCATTCTGGCTGAATGAGATCAATCTTTCCGACCAGAATCTATTTAAAATCCGTACCAATCTACGCATGGGCTGCACTATCCTGCGTTATTATCTAGATCGGGAAAACGGTAATCTGGGGCCAGCACTGGCGCGCTATAATGGCAGCTACGGAAGAACGGTCTACCCGGAAAAAGTCATCCAGGCGCTGAACAGGAACTGGTTTAAACAATAAATCCCGGGCTAACCTTCGTAGCGCGGCGGAGCCACTTTAAGTACTTCCTGGATCGTGGTCAGGCCTTTCGCGACCTTTTGCGCACCAGCCAGATTGAGCGGGCGCATGCCGTTTTTTATCGCCAGTTTGCGGAATTTGGCAAGATCAAAATTGCTGGTGATATGCTGTTTCAAGTTTTCTGACAATGGCATCATTTCATAGATACCCTTGCGCCCCAGAAAACCGGTTTGACGACATTCGAGACAACCCTCTGCCAGATATATTTTTTCGGGCGGCTTCGTGCTCCAGGGTCGGATCAGCGAGTCCCATTGATCGGCATCGACATCGACCGGCTTTTTACAGTGCGGGCATAGAGTGCGTATCAGCCGTTGCGCGACAACACCGAGCAGGGTCGCGCTGATCAGATAGGGCGGAATACCGATTTCGGTAAGACGAGCTACTGCGGAAGGCGCATCGTTGGTATGCAAAGTAGAGAGCACCAGATGCCCGGTCAGCGCGGCCTGTACCGCCATTTCAGCGGTTTCCCGATCTCGAATCTCACCGATCATGATAATATCCGGATCCTGGCGCAACAGCGTCTTGACCCCGCGTGCAAAATCCACCCCGATGTTATGTTGCACCTGCATCTGATTAAACAGCGGTTCTACCTGCTCGATCGGGTCTTCTATCGTACACACATTCACTTCCGGTACCGCAAGGTGTTTCAGACTGGTGTACAGGGTAGTGGTTTTACCGGAGCCGGTAGGACCGGTTACCAGAATGATTCCGTAAGGTTGCTGAATCATATGATTCCAGCTGTCCGACTCCTTCTTTTCAAAACCGAGATCAGCAAAATTTCTGGCCAGCACTTCAGGATCAAAAATCCTCATGACCAGCTTTTCGCCGAAAGCCGTGGGCATACTGGATAAGCGTAACTCAATCTCCTGACCATCCGGAGTGACCGTCTTGATGCGACCATCCTGCGGCTTTCTTTTTTCTGCCACATCCAGCCGCCCCATTATCTTGATTCGACTGGTCACGGCCGCGGTGATATTGGCAGGAATCTCATATACCTGATGCATCACACCATCGATACGAAAGCGTACATTGCCCTGATTCCGCCGCGGCTCAATATGGATATCACTGGCACGCTGAGTGAACGCATATTGCAACAGCCAGTCAACGATGCTGACAATATGCTGATCATCGGCCTCCACCATGCCGGTTTTACCGAGCTCGATCAGCTGCTCAATATTCTGAATATTACCGACCTGCTCGGCCTGATTCAGGCCAGCGTGATCCATCGCCCTGCTGACACTATAAAACTCCAGTGCATAGGCTCTCAACTGACTCGGATTGGCCAGCACCAGACTAATCGGCTGTTTGACAATACGCCTTATCTCTTCCAGCCACTCAGTGTTGTAGGGATCGGTAACCGCAATCACAACTTCGCTAGCAGTTACCTTAACCGGCAAGATATTAAAACGAGAAGCATAGGCGTAGGAAATTAGGCTGGTACAGGACGCCACATCCATCTTTAACGGATCAAAATAATAACGCGCCAAACCGGATTCTCTGGCCAGCCAGTCGGTCAGTACATCGAGGGTTAATTTTTGCGCGGGATTGGTCTGGTTGACCCATTGCCGGTTGGCGATACTTTCCAGAGCATGCTGGTTTTTACGATCCTGTGCCGATGACAGCGATGAAACCATCCTGGCCTTTTCCGCCTCGACCATGCCCTGCTCTACCAGTTGTTGCATAATACTGTCGAGAGAGCAGGATTTTTGCATCGGCTTTAATCCTTGATTTCTACAGTAACGGGCATTTCAGTGGGTAGCGCTAACTCGGTTTCAAAGCTAACAAACACTTCATAGGCCGGCAGTCCACTGGCCTGCTTGATTCGTTTGTAGCCCAGGAAGCTAACGACTCCCTTGAACTTGTGCTCTCGATACTTGATCAGCGCAGGCTTATTGAGCAGACTGGGGCTCCATTGATCGGAGTTAAGCAGAGCAATAACTTTCATCTGGTGACTTTTTACCACACTCAGCAGTGGACTCAGATCAACCGATGGATCCACATACCTTGCGACATTCGTATTCAATTGCTCTACCCGCCCGTCGACCGGAGAACGGATCTGGGTATTCTCCAGATCGTATTGTGCCAGCAGAACATCAGCCTTAGCTGCCTGCAAATTACCCTCGGCCACTGCCATTCGGTATTGCGTATTTTTCAACTCTATCTGAGACAGAGAGTCACGATCGTACAGTTCCTGAGCACGCGTTAATTCCAGTTGCGCGGTTTCATACACCGGTGCCAGAGATTTTTCTATCGCCTGAGCACGCTCAAGACGAGCCTTATGAGGGGTAGCGTCCAGTTCCAGTAATAGATCACCCTGTTTTACGCGCTGACCCGGCAAAACCGATACCGTCTTAATCACGCCACTTGAGCGTGCATTCAGCTCAACAACCCCATCAAAGGCAGTAAAGCCACTAAGAGTCAATCCATGACTGGAGGGGAAATACAGCAGGCTAAGCAGGGGTATTAACAGTTTGACTCTCATTACTTTTTTAACCTTGACCATTAATTAGAAGTTTTTTGAGTATCCAGATAGGCAGCACCGACCAGAGCTTCAAGCTTACGCCAGGACATTTCCAGATCAAACCGGGCCTGAAACGTTTTCATGCGGCTTTCAGAAAATTGCACCATAGAATCACCCAGGTCGGTCTTGAACTCCAGCTCGTATTCAGCACGACTACGGTCCAGCGTCATGTCCCGAAATTCCTGATTAACCAGATTCCCGCTCAGGCGCAACTCATTTTGCCGAATCGATTGCCATAGCTTTAAAACAGTCAGACGGAGCTCCGATCGAACCCGATTAAAATCCGCTAACTCGCGGCGATGCTTTGCGCTGGCGATACTCCGCGCGGATTTTTCAGCCGAACCTGCATACAGCGGCATATCGAAAAAAATACTGGCGCGCCAGTCATCGCGCGTTGATCCTTCGCGTGCATATTCTGAAACCTCAAGCTCGGCATCCAGTGTTGGCCCCGTCAGATGACGAGCCATCTCAATCTGTTGCTGCGCTATTTCTACTTTTTTTTGTTGAATCCTGACTAGCAGACTGTGCTTGAAGGCCTGTTCCGCCAGGCTATTTATGTCATCACCAATCTTTCTGCCCGTCTCCAGCTCAGGCAGAGAGAGCTCACTCGGCGGAGAATCGGGAAACCCCAGTTCTTCGGCCAGAAGGAAGCGAGTATAGCGCTGCAAATTTTCACTATTGGCCCGGTTCTGGCGGATAACTTCATACGCCGCCTGACTTTCCATCACTTCCAGCTCTGAACTCAAGCCCAGCTCCCTGTTTTCGCGCGCACGGTCATAGCGGATATAACCTATAGCCAGATCTTCGTTATGCCGAAGATACTCATTATCGGCATGCAACACATCTAAAAACTTTTGTGTGATGGAAAGGTGACGCTGCTGCAGCAAATATTCTTTTTCCAGTCGCTTCAACTCCACATTCATGAGTGCAAGCTGATCTCGGGCCGAAGTTTTACCGAAATCATACAACGGTTTACGCACAAACAGACTCACCACACTGTCGTTGTCTTCTGCCGGATCGCCTGCTGCAGAAACTCCAACCTTACTCAAGCGACCCGACAGGTTAACCCTGAAGTCATTATTCGACTGCGACTGATCAATCTCAGCCAGGGCCTGTTGCAAATCTTCATTAGCCGATTGAACCTGAAAATGTCCGGCATCATCGACAAACTGTAACGCTATTTCAAGCGTTAGAGGTTGCGGTAATGACATCTGTTCAGCAGCCAGCATAAAGGCGGGATAAAACAAAAACAGGATTGCCAGCATCTGCCGGCAAGCTGACTTAAACACAGCACTCATAAAGGCACAGAAAACTTTCTAATTAACGGATTTTTGTTGTTTTTTGAATCGCTTATACTTGCCGAAGCTGACTTCACGACCTGATTCATCTTTCGTCTTATAAACCCCATCCAGATAATATTCCGCTAGCCACATAAACTCTTCAGCCCCTGAAGCAGCCCCGGTAAAACGAACCACCGGGGTTCCTTCCAGATCATAGAAAGCCATTACCGGTGTTGCACGCACCCTGTTTTCACTAGCAAAGGCTTTCTGTGTAGTATGTTTACCTTCGAAATCAACAACCTCAAGGTCGCCCTCAATATCGATTGCGATTGAATGGAAGTTCTGTTTGAAAAAATCCTGGATTTCGGACTGGTTTAATACCGTTTTTTTCATCCGATGGCAGAATGGACATTCATCCATTTCAAAAAAGACAAACAGGCCTTTCTTGCCTTCACTTTTTGCAATTTCCAGCTCTTCCTTGAGGTCGCCCAGACTTTGCTCAAAAAAATACTGGTAAGGGTCTCTGGGAGTCGAAGCCGACAGGCTATTAATAAAAAAAACCAGCGCCAACAAAAAAAATATTCGAAATTTTGTATTCATGAAGCTCCTCCTACCAGAGTGAAACCGGTAAATTTCCTTTGGAAATTTTCATACCTGACATAAAAAGCCAGATTATTTTTGCTTGTTAGCTTCCCATTTCTGAATGAAGTTTTCAATCATTTTAGCGCTTACACCGCCGACCTGACGGGCTTCAACAGTCCCTTCTGGAGAAACCAGAAAAGTGGTGGGTAATCCAGGTACCTGTCCAAACTCGGTATTACTCACCGGACCGACACGGGAGTTGGGATAAGTCACGAAATAATCACTTAAAAACTCTTCAATTTGTTTTTCACTGATCACTTCGGTATTTAATCCGATGACGACACCATCGCTCTCGAAATGCCTGTCATGGAAGGCCTGTAGCTCCGGCATTTCCTCCCGACAGGGTGGGCACCAGGTCGCCCAGTAATTTACCACAACCCACTTCCCCAGGTAATCCGACAGCTTAGTTTCCTTTCCATCCAGCTCTATAATGTCCATTTCGACTGCAGCCATGGAAATGGAACTGAATGCGAGCATTATTGATACAAGTATAGTTTTCATAAGTAACTTCGATTTTTATTTAATTTAAAAAACAGGCCTGTCAGTATAAAACAGGCAATAAGCAGAACAAACCTTGCTCCATTAGAGCACTTTGAAAGCATATGGTTTCACACAAGCATAAAAAAGGCCCGCAATTGCGAGCCTTTAATAATACTTTCGGTCAAAGTTACCGAGCCAGAAAATCTTTGTCGGTCGCTTCAACTTCACCAATTGACCATGCACCACGAGTTTTTGCATGCTGAATCGCCGCATCAACTTCGGATGAAGAAGCAGATGGAATACTGAACACCTGTCCGGCATAGATCAGATCGGCATCTTTAATTTGATTCGAGTTCGCTTTATAAATTAATGGCCACTGATAAGGATTACCATAGGTTGAGTCCTTAGCAGAGATATTCCACAGGTTATCGCCAGAAACCACTGTGTATTCAGATCCGGCCATTGCATTAGACATATTCGAGCTATCCATCGAACTTTCAACGGCACCATGCTGCTCGTTAAAACGCTTTGTTTCCGAATGATACTGTGCAATGGCATCTTCAGCCTGTTCACTGGCAGCATTAGCCAGTTCAATAGCCTGATCGTTGTCACCTGCTGCAGCTGCCTTTTCGGCATCTTCAATCATTTTGGAGGTGTCACGCCATGCATAACCCAGCTTTTCAGCTCTGGCCAGTTTAATTTTGGCAGAATAAATAGCATTTTTAGCCGCAGGACTTGGACCAGCTGGTGCCTGTACTGCAGGCTCAACTGCTGGAGCGGGCTCCTCTTGAGTATCGCTCGCACAACCTGCAACCAGACCTGTTGTTAAGAGAGCAACTGCAGCTAATTTTAGGAATTCTGTTTTATTCATATTTTCGTTCTCCAGGAACGGTTATAGTTTACATCAGATTATAGCTGTAAATCCTTAAATTTACATACAATCCGTAATTAAACTTTACCTTTTTAAGGTGTTCAGGGCAAGACCAATACGTTTAAAAATTACGCCGAATCAGACGCTTTATAAAAAACAATTTTTAATATGGTTTAGCGCATGCAAATTACAGAATGCTTACCCAACTGTCAAGGTCAGCCGGACAATTCTGTTAAATTATTGCCATAAGCTTTGCAATCCTTCAATATCTTTCACCCCCCAGATTATGAAATCTCTCTTCAACGGGTCTGGAGGTAGAGAAGTTGAATGGTCGCCTATTAAATAATAAAATTATTCGACTTTAGTGACATCCTTATTAGTGAGATCAATATGACAGAGTCCATTGTTACCATTTACCATAATCCGCGTTGCAGCAAGTCACGCCAGACCCTGCAATTACTGGAAGACAATAATATCTCCCCTACCATTATTGAGTACATGAATGAACCGCCTGACCGCCAGACATTGATTAAAATCACCCAGTTACTGGGGGTATCGATTCGTGCTCTATTACGTACCACTGAGCAGGTCTATAAAGATGCCGGACTTGATGACGACAGCCTCAGCGATGAAGATCTTCTGGAAGCACTGAGTCAGTGCCCCAGTCTGTTGCAACGCCCGATTGTCATTGTTGATAACAAAAAAGCAGCCATAGGTCGCCCGCCGGAAAGCATCCTTGGAATACTATAAGTGACAAATATTCTGATCGTCTACTACAGCCGGCATGGCTCTGTCGCTAGAATGGCCCAGCAAATTGCGCTGGGGGTCGAATCGGTCGCTAACTGTCATGCCGAGATCCGCTGTGTTGCCGAAGTTTCCAGCGTGACGGAGCAGGCGCAACCCGCTATCCCTGTTAGCGGACCACCCTACGCGACACTGGACGACCTGAAGCATTGTGATGGACTGATCATGGGTAGCCCGGCTTATTTCGGCAATATGGCATCTGCGCTGAAACACTTTCTAGATCAGAGCAGTTCGCTATGGCTTTCTGGAGCACTCATTGGAAAGCCCGCTGCCGTCTTTACCGCCTCATCGACTCAGCACGGCGGCCAGGAAAGCGTGTTACTGAATATGATGCTACCGCTGTTTCATCATGGCATGCTGGTGAGCGGGATACCTTATTCCGAATCGGCTCTACAGCAAACTCGCTCAGGCGGTACGCCATACGGTGCAAGCCATGTATCAGGCGCTCAGGGGCAGACCCTGAGCAACGACGAGGTTGCTCTGTGTAAGTTTCAGGGCAGACAGGTCGCCCTGCTGGCTGCTAAACTTTCCGGCTAAACCAACCCTTGCATAGATCCGATGAAACAACATCCTCTTAAACTGATCAGTTTAATCTCTATACTGTCGCTCATCATTTGCCAGGCGAGCCTGAGCTGGTGGCTAAGCAATGATTTACGCTTTTACATTGCCTCTATCCTTACCCTGCCTTTGCTTATACCGCTGCGGGGACTGATTACAGATCGGCGCTATACTTTTAAGTGGGTGGGTTTTTTAACCTTCCTGTATTTTATCGTGGGTGTTAGCGAAGCCTTTGCCAACCCGGATTTGCGCGTGTATAGCACGCTGACCATCAGTTTCAGCTGCCTGTTATTCTTAAGCAGTATTTATTACAGCCGCTACCTGAAACAGATGGAGAGTTTAAAACCCAGCTGAAACCTCTTACTGACTACAGCGAAGGGGCACAGGTTTCCCTGATCAGGGGTATGGTGATTTTTCTTTTTTTGGACAGGGATGCCTGATCCAGCAGATACAGCAGGCTCATCTGCTCGGACAGTTTTCTCGAATAATGGCTGAGCAGATAAGCAATCACTTCATCCGATAACTTCAACCCAAGCAATTGAGCGCGAGTCTTTAAAACCTTTACCAGCTGACCGTCATCGGTTGATGGAAGAGCGATTAACAATCCCCACATCAGACGTGACTTCAGGTCCGGCAAGCGAAATCCAATATCGCGCGGATTCCTGGAGAGACTGAACACGAACCGCAGCTCACCCGCTTTGACCCGGTTAATCAGTTGATAAAAGCGTTCTTCCCAGGATCGATTCCCGGCCAGTAGATCAATATTATCGACTCCAATCACACTACCATCGGGAAAGCCGGAAAAACTGTTCGCATCAGCATCTACCAGTTGTAGCGCATCAAACAGATGAAAAGGGACATGGCAATGACGCGCATAATGGGCACAGGCATTCATCAGATGCGTTTTTCCGCAATCGGCACCGCCCCACAGCCCTACGAGGGGTTCGCCGGTTTCATCGAATAATGCAATCAGGCTCTGACTTACAAATGCAGACTGCTCTGAAACATAATTCTGAAAACTGAAACGCTTATCGAAGGAAAGCGGTAACGGAAGCTGTGCCACGATGATCTTTAACGGTCAGGCTATTACCATTACTGGATAAAGCGATAATTCATGATCACCGCCTGATTTTCAGTGGCGGCATCGATCTGCGGCAATTCGAGCTGCTCCAGAACCGTACTTAACGCAATAAGACGAGACAGATCAGCGGTGGAGTTCCGCAGCTTAACCCGGTAGGTTGCCCGGTCCTGATCGATCAACACCAGTCGCACCGTTTCAACAGGGTCCAGCGACTGCAGGTAAGCCAGCACTTTGACATGCTGTTTTAACTGGTTAATTTTATCCACATTAAACAGTATCTCTTCATTTGAAGTCGCAAACGAAGCCAGTGCATACTCTTTAGCCAGAGCCTGCGCCAGTTGCGCAATGGCCTGACTCAATACTTCCAGATGGGACTCGCCGCGGAAAGTCCACTTGAAGACCTGGTTAGAGTAATAGACTTGCCACTGCCCGGTCCATCCCTCACCGCCACGCTGATAGATCTGTCCTGCCAGCAATGCATCCGGTGCATAGCGTGCCGCAGCCAGCGTTAGATTTTGCTCATTAAAGCCGGTGATGTCCTGCACCGAAAACCGGGTTCGATCCTCCAGATCGAGCAATGGGAAAAGTACCGGTAATCCCTGATGCAGTGCCAGCCCTTCAATTTCTTCCAGCAACTCAGGTGTAGTATCACTGGATACCACACTGGCACGGCCCTCAAGCTCGTAGCTGAGCAGAAACAAGGTACCCGGTCGCTCCTTACCCCACACCGGTATATCATTTTCGCGCAACAGGTTTTCAATCGCTTCCTGATTGAAGGCGACACGTAAATAAAGCTGACCACTATCAAAACTGTTTTCTGCTGCTTTTTTGCGGGTCAGATAGCGGAACTGATGAACATAGCGGGAACTCGATCTCAATGGCTGACTCAATCCGGGATGTTCGATCGATTGCGCGGTACCACTGACCTTAATGATCACATCCCGCAGCGCCTGATTAAACACTTCAAGCCGCAGACTGGTGCTTTGATCAGCCACCGCCAGCTCGACCGTAAACAGATCTTCGACCAGTGCAGCCCGTACTCCAGCCGATTGCAGCATTAAAAAAACAAGCACAGTACCTATTAAACTTCGTTTCATTGTTTGCGAAAATCCATCACTTTCAAGTTAGACCCAGAGGCCCTGTGGCAACTGACATCATAATTAATAGTGAAAACACCGATTAGTCTTCATAAACAGGTGATTCACTGGGAAATATTTTTTCAGGCTGTGTAAAATAGCACACCCTAAATTATTCCTGAACTAGCGGACAATGAAAACTGGCCAAACTTCTCAAAATACTTCCACCACCACTTTAAGCTACCGTGACTCCGGGGTGGATATAGATGCCGGCGATGCGCTGGTTGAACGCATCAAACCTGCAATTAAACGCACCCATCGGCAGGGCTGTGTCGGCAGTATTGGTGGATTTGGCGGCCTGTTTGAGTTGCCGCTGGATCGTTACAAAAACCCGCTGCTGGTCTCCGGCACCGATGGCGTCGGCACCAAGGTCAAGCTGGCGATTGAAATGCAGCAATACGATACCATTGGCATCGACCTGGTGGCCATGTGTGCGAATGACATCGCCGTGTTAGGCGCCGAAGCGCTGTTTTTCCTGGATTACTATGCGACCGGAAAACTGAGCGTTGACGTCGCAGAAAAGGTCATCTCAGGCATTGCTGAAGGCTGTGTACTGGCTGGCTGCGCCCTGATTGGCGGCGAAACCGCTGAAATGCCCGGCATGTACCAGCAGGATGATTTTGATCTGGCCGGGTTTTGCGTCGGCATCGTCGACAAGGATCGCGTCATCGATGGGCGCGATGTCAAACCCGGCAATCAAATGATCGCTCTGGCCTCGTCCGGCCCTCACTCCAATGGTTATTCACTGGTACGCAAAGTCATCGAAGTCAGCCAGGTTGATCTTGAGCAGGACTGCGCCGGCGTAACCCTGGGCAAGGCATTACTCGAACCCACTCGCATCTACACCAAAAATCTGTTATCGCTCACCCAGCAACTGCCGGTATTGGCGATGGCACATATAACCGGCGGCGGCCTGCTGGATAATATCCCGCGCGTTTTACCCGATCACTGCTGTGCCGAAATCGACTCATCAAGCTGGCAATTTCCGGCTGTTTTCGAATGGCTGCAACAGGCCGGCAATATCCAGCAACAGGAAATGTACCGCACCTTTAACTGCGGTATCGGGATGGTACTGGTGGTGGATGAGTCCGTCGTCGATAGCTGCATTACGCTGTTAAATCAACTCGGTGAAAAAGCCTGGAAGCTGGGTCAGATCATCGACAAAACGGGCAGCCAGTCTGTAACCTTCAGATCATAAGTTAACCGTATGCCTACGCTGTCACTGGTCGTACTCATCTCCGGAAGTGGAAGCAATTTGCAGGCGATCATCGATGCGATCGAAAATGGCCAGCTGGATGCTAAAATACAGGCGGTCATCTCGAATCGACCGGATGCCTATGGACTGACCCGCGCGCGCCAGCATGGGGTTAGCGCCATCAGCCTGGATCATAAAGCATTCGACACTAGAGAGCAGTTTGACCAGCAACTGCAACAGCAGATCAAGCGCTTACAGCCGGATATCATCGTACTGGCCGGGTACATGCGCATCCTGACCAGTGATTTCATTGATCATTTTTTTCCACGTATATTGAACATTCATCCTTCCCTGCTGCCCAAGTATCAGGGATTGCATACCCATCAACGGGCGCTGGATAATAAAGATCGTGAACATGGGGTAAGTATCCACGTGGTGACCCCGGAACTGGATGCCGGGCCGGTTATTATTCAGGGCAAATTTCCGGTCGAAGAAGCCGATGACAGTGACAGTCTTCAGCAAAAAGCACACCAACTGGAGCATCAGATGTACCCATTGGTACTCCAATGGATCAGTCAGCAGCGCTTAAGGATAACCCAGGAATCAACGGTATTTGATAATGAAATTATTACACAGCCTTTATTGTTTAACACGCTCATTGATGCCAGTTAAGTCGGCGCTGAGTTTTTTTATGGTAGCGCTGTTAAGCGCCTTTAATGTTCAGGCTCAGAGCGTTGAACCTTTCGAGGCGCGTTACCACGTTTACCGTGGAGATACCCACGTAGCCAATAGCACGCTGAGCCTGCAAAAGCAAAATGGTGAATGGGTCTGGTATATGAGTACCGAAGCCAGGGGGGTTTATAGCTGGCTAACCAAAAAGCAGCCTTTCACCGAAACGCGCATGCAAAGCACCACTGACGGGCTACAATTGCTACTCGAAAGTTCGGGCGATTACGCGCAAAAACCACCCAGCCAGAGTAACTGGTTTGACTATATCAACCGAGTCATTTACCACATGAAAGATGGCGCCATCAGCCAGCTCAAACTTCCGGATGACGTGTATAACTATCAGAGCATTCACACGTTTTACCCGGTTATGCTGACGCAGAATAAAACTCAGGCCACGATCAATTTTTACCGTAACGGTGAAGTCTCAAAATCGACCCTGACACTGGAAAGAGATTTTTCGATTCCTGATAAATCCTCCACCATCAAGGTGGATAAAGTCACCCAGACCTTTGATCAATCGGATAAGCAGATGATTTACTATTACCAGGGAAACTCCATCGCACCGTTAAAAATTGAACAGATCAAGCGCGGTAAGGATAGCAGCGTAATGTGGCGCGTCGATTTAAAATAAAATAACCGACAACTGTAGAGTATTACAGTCGGGTATAGCCTTTCTGTAGTTCCAGACGTTCAATCTCAAGCGGGGCAAACGGTACCTGTTCGATAAAATCGGGCAGTTCCGACTGTTCAATATGCAGACTTCGCATCACAGTCTGACAGGCCTTGATATCGACTAAGTCCTGTTGATCGAGTAAGCGTGCTCTGTCCACTATCTGCATGAACTGCTGATAGTTTTTCTTACGGAACAGATTCAGCTCTTCGCCATGTAAAACCAGTGCAATTTTTCCATGCTGATGAGGACTGAACTGGCCTCTTAGCTGGTCAGCGCGATTCAGGATCGCATCCAGCTGCTGAATATTCTGCACTGTAATATCAAACACGTAGCCAGCTGGATTGGTTGCCGAACTGGAGTTATCCAGTTTATCGATCATGAGACGGATCCGAGCCGGCTCGGCAACTGCGATTGCTGACGGCAAGCTCAGCACAAGCACTACCGCCAGCAGGCGTAGCATCTAGCCACCACCCGCAATGGTCATCTTATCGATCAGGATCGAGCCGCATTGGGTATTACCGCGCAGATCAACATCCGAACCTATCTCAATAATGCCGGCAAACATCTGTTTGAGATTACTGGCAATGGTAATCTCTTCGACCGGATATTGAATCTCACCGTTTTCAACCCAGAACCCGGCCGCACCACGCGAATAATCACCGGTCACAGTACTCACGCCCTGCCCCATCAATTCGGTCACCAGTAATCCTCGTCCCATCGCCTGTAAGCAGCCAGCAAAATCCTTGCCCGTATCCTGCAGGGTCAGATTATGGACCCCGCTGGCATGACCGGTAGAGCGCCGTCCGAGCTTGCGCGCCGCATAAGAATCCAGCAGGTAACTCTCGACCAGACCATCTTTCACCAGCTGGTTCTGATGCGTTGCAACCCCTTCAGCGTCATAGTTGGCAGAGCCCAGCGCCATCTTTTTAAACGGATACTCAATCAACTGTACAAACTCTGGAAACACCTGAGTGCCGAGGGCATCGAGTAAAAAGCTGGCTTTACGGTATTGCGCATTGCCCGAAATCGCCGCGTTGAAGTGACTGATCAATCCACGTGCCATCTCGGGTGCAAAAAGTACCGGGTGACTGCCTGTTTTGAGTTTTCTGGAGCCCAGTCGTTCGAGCGCACGTTGCGCGGCCCTGCCGCCAATCTCTGTCACCGGCTGTAGATAATCAGCAGAGCGACTCACGCTGTACCAGTAATCCCGCTGCATCCCGGCTTCATTCTGTGCTACCACCGAACAACTGACGGTATGCCGGGTTTTAGCTTCCAGCTGTAGAAAGCCATGGGAATTACCATACACGGAAAGCCCTTTGCCGGTTTCGACGGTGGCACCTTCAGAATTCGAGATACGCGTATCAAAGTCGAGTGCTGCCGCTTCACATTGCAGTGCCAGCTGAATCGCCTGTTCAGAATCTATGCCCCACTCATGATACAGATCCAGCTCAGCGAATTGCTGTGCCATCAAATCGGCATCGGCCAGACCGGTACAGGGATCTTCGGAGGTATAGCGTGCGATATTGCAGGCCGCCTCCACCGTTTTGCGGATAGCGGCGGGATCCAGGCTGGAAGTGCTGGCGGTCCCCTTATGCTGACCAAAATAAACACTGATCCCAAGACCATTGTCTTTTTCGTACTCAACGGTTTCCACCGAACGCATGCGTGCAGTCACCGTCATGCCTTCCGAAACGGATAAACCTGCCTCAGCCTGGCTTGCGCCTAGCTGTTTTGCCAGTTGAAGGGAATCTGCAATGATATTTTTCAGGGAATCCCCAGAATCAGTAAAACTGCCCGTATTAAAACTGTTATTATCGGTATTTTTCATAGCCTTATTTTAGCTCACATGAAGCACCAAACAGAAGCACAGTTTTCGCCTGAAGAAGACAACCTTGAATATGATGATGACCAGATCAGTAAATCCCAGCTCAAACGTGACAGCAAGGATTTACAGCTACTCGGGAAAAAGCTGACCGCATTAAACCCGGAACAGCTGGCGCGCGTCCCACTGGATGAAAAATTACGCGATGCGATCGCTCTGGCGCATAAAATTGGGAATAAGCGTATCGCACTGAAAAGACATTTTCAGTACATCGGCAAGATACTACGCTCGATCGATGTTGAAGCGATTATCACGGCGGTGGAAGATATCGAGGATAGTGATAACCACAGCAAACTCCACTTCAAAAAGATCGAATACTGGCGCGACCGGATCGTGAACGAAGGAGAAGCCGCGGCGAATGCCTACTGCGATAAAAACCCGCAGGCTGACCGGCAAAAGTTACGTCAGTTAGCACGCAATCTTAAACAGGCTGGAAGTGACGACAAAAAAATCCGTTTTGCGCGTCAGATTTTTAAAGAGGTGCAGAACAGTCTGCTGCAGGAGTGATCAAGTACCTGCACAGAGCTGACATCGGGTAACTTTAGCTATCGGTACCACCCACGGTAATCTGATCGATTTTCAGGGTCGGCTGACCTACTCCGACCGGTACTGACTGGCCTTCCTTGCCACACACGCCGACACCACTATCCAGCGACAGATTATTGCCCACCATCGATATCCGGTTCATCACTTCTGGACCGGAACCGATCAGTGTTGCTCCTTTTAACGGCCGACCCAGCTTCCCGTTATGAATTTCATAGGCTTCGGACAGTGAAAACACAAAGCGCCCCGAGGTAATATCGACCTGACCACCGCCAAAGTTGACCGCATAAATGCCTTTCTCTACCGAGGCAATGATTTCTTCCGGGTCTGACTCACCGGGCAGCATATAGGTATTGGTCATACGGGGCATCGGCAGATGTGCATAAGACTCCCGCCGCCCGTTGGATGTTGAGCGGGTTCCCATCAGGCGCGCATTCATCTTATCCTGCATATAGCCTTTAAGAATGCCGTTTTCAATCAGGGTGGTGGATTCGGCCGCCACCCCTTCATCATCTACGCTCAACGAACCGCGCCGGTTTTCCAGCGTGCCATCATCCACAATCGTACATAAGGGTGATGCCACCTGTTGCCCCATACTGTTACTGAACGCCGAGGTCCCCTTGCGGTTAAAGTCGCCTTCCAGCCCATGCCCGACCGCTTCGTGCAATAGCACGCCCGGCCAGCCCGGCCCCAGCACGACTGGCATGCTACCCGCCGGTGTCGGAATCGATTGCAGATTGACCGATGCCTGTCTGACCGCTTCCCGGGCGTAATCAAAAGCGATTTCAGTATTGAAAAACAGGTCATAGTTATGCCGTCCACCACCACCGGCCGTACCCTGTTCACGGCGTCCCTTGTCGTGCATTAGCACCGTCACATTGATCCGCACCAGAGGACGGATATCGGCCGCCAGGGTGTTATCGGTTGCCGCTATCAGAATGTGTTCGATACTGCCAGCGAGTGAAATAATCACCTGCTCGATGCGCGGGTCGAGTGCTCGGGTGAAGCTATCCAGTCGCTTTAACAGATCCACTTTTTGCGCCGCAGTATGCTGATCAATCGGATTTTCTGACTGATACAGGCTAGGCGATGAATTACCCTTGAGACGGGTAGGGGCGATTTTATCCTGTCCCAGTCTGGCGATCGCGCTGGCATTTTTTGCCGCTGCCGTGAGTGCTGAAAACTGCAGATCATCACTGTAGGCGAAACCGGTTTTTTCTCCACTGATGGCGCGTATCCCGACCCCGTTATCGATATTAAATGAGCCTTCACGAATGATGCCGTCATCCATCAGCCAGGATTCCTGCTGGGAAACCTGAAAATAAATATCCCCCGCATCGATCTTATGCTGCTGCAGACGATCCAGGGTCTGATTGATCTGATCCAGGGTTAATTCTGCTGGCTGTAAAACCACCCGATCAACCGTCGTTAAAATTGATGTCATTGAGTACTCTCGTTGTTCAGGCCATCCGGTCGGATGAGCACAGGGTTATTCATGCACAAAAAATTTGCGATGTGACAATACAGGAAACCGTTTACGTAACTGCTTCTGCTGTGAAAGGTTCAGGTCGGCGATGGCATATCCGGATCCGGACTTAATTTCATCCAGTACATTACCCCAGGGGTCGAGGATCAGACTATGTCCGTAGGTTTCCCGCCCATTGACGTGATAGCCGCCCTGAGCCGAAGCCACCACAAAACTTAAATTTTCGATCGCACGTGCTTTCAATAAGGCATGCCAGTGCGCCTTTCCCGTCACCGCAGTAAAAGCGGCCGGTAGCAGAATGACGTCGGCACCTTTGTCTATTAACAGGCGGAACAGTTCTGGAAAGCGGAGATCATAACAGATGGCCAGACCCAGCTTCAGCGAACCCAGATCCACTACAACGGGATGAACCCCTGACTGGATTACGGCGGACTCATGGTAGCTCTCACCCTCATCGGGTAAAGCCACGTCGAATAAATGAATCTTGTCGTAGCGCGCAATGCAGACACCCTGCTGATTGTAAATCAACATAGTGTTACGGTAATGACTGGCATCATCCGATTCCAGCGGAATAGTTCCGCCGGCAATGATGATAGCGTGATCAGCCGATTGCTCTGCCAGAAAATCCTGTAACGGCCCTGCTCCTGGCTTTTCGCGGCAGGCCACTACATCATTTGGTTTTACCCCGATCATGCCGAAGTTCTCAGGCAGGACGACCATTTCAGCTCCATCGGCAACGGCTCTGGAGATCAGCTTTTCAGCCTCAAGCAGATTCCCGCTGATGTTGGAACCTGAAGCCATCTGGATTGCGGCAACTCTCATTATTTTAACAACTCCTGGCGACTGCCAACTAAAATTCTGATTTCATCTTCGACCTGAAATCCGGGGGACAGCAGAATATTCTGGGATGGTACTCCGAGCGAAATCAACCAGTCTTTCAGTTCTGCGGCCCAGATTTCACCACTATCTTCACCCGGGTAGCTCAGAATGATCAGAGCATCCGTACCCGTTTCCCAGTAGCTGATGGCCAGTTTAAGCGGTTCCATCTGTGGAATCACGGCCCCCGATCTGGGGCGCGCCCATAGCTCTGCACTCAAATTGAAATTGCGTATGCTGTTGGCCAAAGCCGGTTTAACGAACGATACTGAAGTTATCATCAACACTATCGCTAAACACATCGGGCTCAATAAGGCTCTAAAAACCTGCTTCATTAAAACGGTTACTCTCGGATGATACTTTAGGTTTTTCAATCAGGTCTACCTGTGGCTGCTCCCAGCTACCGGTCACTTTATATTCTATTTCAACACTTTTTTCGATTGGTTTCTTAAAAATTTTCTGTAGCAGTAACAATCCCCACCCTACCGCATTGCCAGCCGCAATGGTGCCTATCAGGGGTAAGGTATCACCAATCTTGGGGGTAATCGTCATGTTTTGATCGTAGGTTTGATCGCGCAGGTTGGTACTCCCGCTGATATCAACTTTGGCCGCTATACTATCCAGCGAGGCGTTTTCAGTATGCAGCTGCTCGCCCTTGATGCTAAATTCACCCTTGATCTGATTAAATTGCATCCCTTCTTTAACCACATCGCCAAAATCCAGAAATAACCGTTTAGGTAAAGCATTAAAGCTCAGCAGACCGACAAAGCGCCCGGCCCCTGGCTCGACATTCTTCAGGTAACCATCCTCCAGCTGCAGGCTGACTTCACCGAGTAAGGATGGCCAGTTGATATTAAACAGGTCACCGCCCCAGCCGATCTGCCCGTTGAAATCAACCTCTCCATCCTTGATGCTCTCCCCCAACCCAAGATTCTGTACCGTCTGACCAAAGTTTTTGCCCTTGACGTCGATATTAAAAACACTGACATGATCCTTGTGCAGCGGATCAAACTGCCATTTCCCGGAAGACTTAAGCTGAACCTGATCGCGTGAAAAATCGAGCTGATCGATCAGGAAACTATTGCCCTGTGCGCGCGTACTGAGAATCAGATCACTAAAGATCATGTCTTCATAGGCGATGGTCTTGCTGGTAATCAGCAGATCCGGCATATCACTCACCTTTAACTGAATTTTATCGGGGGATTTTGAGCGTACCAGATTGATGTACTCCAGATCTGCTACCAACGGGTGCTGCTGATCCATGCTAAAAGGCAGTTCAAATGTGCCTTTCACCAGCGTCGAGTCCAGTATGCCCTGCAACAGAGTGCCGTTATTGGTTAACTGGAACCTGCTGTCCATCGCCTGCTGACCGCGCACCAGCAACTGATCGATAGTCAGATCCATAAAGTTTATCTGGCGCAGAAAATAACCAGGATCATCACTTTTAGTATTGAAATAGCGGCCGATGTAATCGATCCAGTTACTCACATTCAGCTGTTTGACATTGCCGGTGATGCTGATGCCTTTGTGTTCATGGCTATCACCGTTGCCACCCAGTCCTACCGTTAGGTACTGCATGCGCGATCGGGCTTTATCGGAAAGGTCAAGCTTGCCATGTGCTTTCAGCTGAGCAGACAGATCCAGATCGAACATAAACTCACCCTGAGTGGATAACTCTGCATCAAATAGCAGATTCTGCGGCTGCTCGGCGAGTATTCGCGCCGGCTCAGGAAACTCCAGCCGCGTACCCGCCAGATCTGACCTGGCACTTAGCTTCAGTAAGGGCTGTTGTTGATCCGCCTGATGCGCCACAGAGGCTGCAATATTCCAGGAACTGACACCGGACACCGGTTGCCGTAGATACTCAGGCACCAGTTGCAGTAAATGCTGTGACTGCAGCTTGCCGCTCATCTGAAACCCGGTGCGACCGTGTTTTGGGTCCGGCACAACCGACAGCCGAACAGGATCTCCATAGTATCGGCCAGTCAAAGCATTCGCACTAACCGCCTCATTCTCGATGTTGACCACCCCGCTCATCTGGCTGAAATCAACCATCCATGACGGGATGTTGAGTGCCACATCCTGCAAGCGGGCTGTGGCCTGTACACTCAATTTGTGTTTAAGCGCGGGGGATAGTGGAATATCCAGCTTTAGCTGTGTTTGCACCTGACCTGAAAGCGTACTGGTTTTTGCTTTGACCTCTTTGAATACTTGCAGTATCGGCAGGCGGCTCAGTGTATCGAGCAAGCTCTGCGCTGTGCTTTTAGTATCGACCTGGATAGAAAGCCTGCTGTTTAGAAAATCGGCTATTTCGAGCTGAACCCGATCGACCTGACTGGCAGCAAAGTGGACCTGCTTCAGATCTCCCTGCAGACTGGCATTGATAAAATCAAGCCGTCCTTCACCCCGCGTCACCGCCGGCCAGTCTTTAAGAAATGTTAGCTGCGGACGTTGGATCTGTAGGGAGGCATGCATAATACCCGAGCTGTTTTTGTGTAACACGGAAGGGTTTACCAGACGCCCATGAAACAGAAAATCACCTTCCGTCAGGCGACCGCCCTGGATCGATTCATCCAGCCACTGCACCACTTTTTGCGGCATGATTTTAACCGGCAGATAACGCGAAACAGCGCCTATATCTCCATCCTGGTAGTGTGCGCGCAGTGACATAAAAGCACGCCCGCTGGCGGGTATTTCCAGCCATAATCGCCCTGCCAGCTTAAGGTCAGAATTGGCCAACTCGAAATGATCCGAGGCGACATTAATCGCAGATTCGTGCATCTCGATAAAAGCACTGCTACGCAGTACATCGAGTTGCAGCGGCGCCCTGAATAGATCCGCAAAATCGACTGTCAGCTGTTTTGCCTCTAACTCCAGCTGCGCACGACCCTGCGCAAATAACACATGGCCATCCACACCAGACAGCCCTGGAATGGAACGGTACGGCGTGCTCTGCAGCCGCTTAAAATCGAATTCAAGCAGCGACTGTTTCGGTGCAGCGGATTCCAGCTGAGCCACGATATCGCTTAACTGACCCTGCGCCTGCAAGCCTGATAGCCATTGCAGGGCCTGTTCATCCTGCAACAGTCCGCTGACGATCTCACTGATCAACGATAGCTCCAGTTGATCAATCCATAACACCGGCTTTTCATCCGCATGACCGATCAGTAGCTGGGTATGGACATCGCTATAATGCTGAGCACCCTGCTGAATATTCTGCAGCCGGCTGTTGATGCGCCAGCCTGCACTTTGGCTTTCGGCACTCGCATGAATCTGTGCCGAGATGGCCGGCCCACTGGCCTGTGCCCGGTTCAGTACCAGGCTGGAAAGATTCGCTTGAGTGACAACTTTTTTGAGCTGAAACCGCTCAAGGCTGAGCCAGCTCTGCACACTTAAATGGGCTTTTTCAAGCGCTGGAGACTGCATACTCAACAGGCCGATTAGCGCGGCCAGATTCAGCGTCTTTGCCTGCACATACACCTGCTGCCTGCTCGCATCACCCTGCAGAGATAGCTCAAGCTGACTCCCCAGGCTGGCCGGGAGCTGTGCCGATAACTGCATCGCAAGCTGTTCATTTTTGCGGCTATTACGCAGGCTGGTATGTTGAATCAGATAGTCACTGCCGGTGCGCTGATCACGCAGTTGAATCTGCCCAATCTCTATATCGCTAAAGGCTGGCAGGCGTTGAAAAAAGGCATGTAGATCGAGTCGGGCTTCCGTTTTAGTTTGCGCAGTGAAGGGAATATCATTCAGCCACCACAACCCTTCGTGATCCCGCACCAGAATAATTTTCTGAATCGTCGAATGCAGTGAGTGCAGGAGCAGATTGCCGCTTAGCAGGCTCGGCACCAGCTTAACGCGTAAAGACAGTTCACTGATATACAGCGCGTGCGACTCGCCCGGCAGGCTGAGTGAAGCCCCTTTTATTTTTAATACCGGATGTAATCCCTGCCAGTGTCCCTCGATATTCTCCAGTTCGACGCCCTTGATGCCAAAACCGGCAAGCTCCGCCACAATGTCACTCTTGAAATGCATCACATTGTCCAGCAATACCCGGCCCGCAATCGACAGCAATGCCAGGCTGATCAGTAAAGCAAACAGCATCCATTTGCTGAGATGATATATTTTAATGCCGGCAGCTTTCATTGCTTAGTCGGGAAGTCTCATTAAATCGAGCTGAATAGTGAGTACCTAAACCGGCACTACGTCATAATTTTCCTGAGAATAGTAACTTTCCACCTGCAGCTTGACCGGCAACTTAACAAAGGTTTCAAGCTCAGCCAGACTGGTCGCTTCTTCGTCCAGCAGCATATCGATGACTTCCTGATTGGCCATCACCAGTAACAGCTGCGCTTCGTCATACACGCGCGCTTCTCTTAATATCTCGCGGAATATCTCATAGCACACGGTTTCTACCGTTTTATGGGTACCCCGTCCTCCGCAGGTGGCGCAGGATTCACACAGAATATGCTCCAGACTTTCGCGCGTTCTTTTACGCGTCATCTCAACCAGGCCCAGGGGCGACATATCACAGACCTGAGTTTTCGCATGATCCTTGCTGAGATATTTTTCCAGCGATTTGAGCACCTGACGCTTATGATCCTCGATCACCATGTCGATGAAATCGATGATAATAATACCGCCCAGATTACGCAGACGCAGCTGGCGCGCAATCGCCTGAGAGGCCTCCATATTGGTTTTAAAGATGGTTTCTTCCAGATTGTGATGACCGACGAAGGCACCGGTATTGATATCGATAGTGGTCATAGCCTCAGTCTGATCAATGATCAGATAACCGCCTGATTTCAGTTCAACCTTGCGTCCCAGAGCACGTTCGATTTCATCGTCGATGTTGTACAGATCGAACAGTGGACGGTCGCCCGGATAATGCTCCAGATCACACGGCAGGTCCGGAATATATTTACGCGCAAACGAATTCATTTTCTTAAAGGTTTCACGCGAATCGACCTTTACCACGGTAGTATCATTACTCACCATATCTCTCAGCGTACGTACCGCGAGTGGAAGGTCTTCATGAATTACCGTGCCCGGACGCGCCGTTTTTGCCTGTTCCTGCAGGCTGTCCCACAGGGTGCAAAGAAACTTGATGTCACGGTTTAACTCGGCATCTTCCACGCCTTCGGCGGCGGTTCTGACGATGCAGCCGCCAGTGCGGTTATCCGTCATACAAAGAGATAATAGATTGCGTAAGCGCTCACGCTCCTCTTCATCCTCGATCTTGACAGAGATTCCGATCAGGGATGAGTTAGGCATATACACCAGATAGCGAGAAGGCACCGAGATGCAGGTGGTCAGCCGGGCACCCTTGGTACCGAGTGGATCTTTCACCACCTGCACCATAATACTCTGCCCTTCGTGTAACAGTTTATTGATCGAGGGCGGCGTCGCATCCGCCGTATTGCCATTAGTCTGCAAATCTTTATCAAAATCAGACACATGCAGAAAGCCGGAGCGCTCCAGCCCGATATCGACAAAGGCGGCCTCCATGCCGGGCAATACGCGATTCACCTTGCCCTTATAGATATTACCGACGATGCCTCGATTTCTACGGCGTTCGATCCAGACTTCCTGTAACGAGCCGTTTTCTACAATCGCCACACGCGTTTCCTGGGGCGTTACATTGATCAGAATCTCTTCGCTGTTCATCATAGATTTATGTCTGGTTAAACCTGGCTTAATTTATATCCAGCCTGCTGCAACAGCTCGGCCGTGTCAAATAATGGCAAGCCCATCACTGAAGAGTAGCTGCCTTCCAGCTGCCGGATAAAAATGGCAGCCTTTCCCTGTATCGCATAAGCCCCGGCTTTATCCATCGGCTCGCCTGAGTGGCAGTAGCGTTCAATCTCCTGTGCACTCAATGGCTTGAATGTAATCTCATTATGACTACAGCGATCGCGCACTTTACCCGCTGCATCGATCAGGGCTATCGCCGTTAACACTTGATGCCGGCGTCCCGATAACTGCTGCAACATACTGCAGCAGTCTGAATATGAATCCGGTTTACCCAGCATCCGGCCATCCAGATGAATCAGCGTATCGGCGGCCAGAATCAGATCATCCGCCTGCAGACCGCTCAGTTGCTGCCGTCCTGTCAACGCTTTTTGCCGACTCAGACGGATAACCAGATCAGCGATCTGTTCACCTGGCAGCGGAGTTTCATCGACATCTACCTTAAGTGTAGTAAATTCAACACCAATCTGGGTTAACAGCTCTGCCCTGCGTGGTGATGAAGAAGCCAGGTATAACATTGACTAGTCTCGGTGGTAGGGATGGCCTTCGACCACCGACCAGATCCGATACAGCTGTTCGATCAGCACCACTCGAACCAGTCCATGCGGCATCGTCATTGGACCCAGCGCTATGGTCTGATCGGCCTGTTTCAGCAATTCCGGCTCGAGCCCATCGGGCCCGCCGATGATCAGGTTGACCTGTGGAAAATGGAGCAGCCAGTGCCGGTACTGATTAACCCATTCGGCGGTGGACCATTGCCGCCCCTTTTCATCCAGCGCTATGCTGAAACTTCCCGGCTTGATGCGTTGGCGAATTTTTTCCGCTTCCTGTTGCTGAATTCGTTCACGGGTTTGACCGGATTTTCTGGCTGCGGTTGCAATCAACTCCAGGCTAACATTCTGCTGTCTCGGGATACGCCGGGCGTAATCGTCATAAGCACTATCGACCCAGCCGGGCATTTTCTGTCCAACCGCTATGATCGTAATCGCCATCGCCTTTGTTTAATTTATACCGATTCTACTTCACGCCCGGCCTGATCCGACCACAGACGCTCGATATCATAAAATTCGCGCGTGGCAGGGAGCATCACATGCACCACAATTTCACCCAGATCAACCAGCACCCAGTCACCCACATCTTCACCTTCCATCCCGATGACGGGTAAATTCAGCTGTTTCATTTTTTCCACAACGGCCTGGGCAATCGACTTCACATGCCGATTTGAGTTACCACTGGCAAAGATCATGCGATCGGTAAAACCGCTGATACCCTGCAAATTGATATGCCGGATTTTCTCTGCTTTCAGATCTTCCATCGCATTAATCACAATATTCTGTAGCTTGTCGGTTGTTGGTTGAGTCATAAATTCTCTTAATTTAGGTTCTATATAATGGTTGCTGTTGAATAAATTTTAACAC
>JACNJF010000078.1:0-2988 GCA_014382695.1 Gammaproteobacteria bacterium
ACTGGAGTGGCAACTGTGGCAATCTGACCGCCGCGGTCGGCTCCTTCGCGATCAGCAGTGGGCTGGTGGATGCCAGTCGAATACCTCAAAATGGCATTGCCATCGTGCGTATCTGGCAGGCCAACATCAAAAAAACCATCATCGCTCATGTGCCGATTAGCAATGGAGAGGTTCAGGAAACCGGTGATTTTGAACTCGACGGCGTAACCTTTCCTGCCGCCGAAGTGCAGATTGAATTTATCGACCCGGCTGATGACTCCGGTGGCTCGATGTTCCCTACCGGCAATCTGGTGGACGATCTTGAAGTACCCGGTATCGGGACCTTCAAGGCCACCATGATCAACGCCGGCATCCCGACCATCTTCATCAACGCCAGGGCCATCGGCTACAGCGGCAGCGAGCTGCAGGATGCGATCAATGGCGACGAAAAAGCACTCGCCATGTTTGAAACCATCCGTGCCTATGGCGCGTTACGCATGGGCCTGATTGAAACCATCGATCAGGCGGCCAGTCGCCAGCATACGCCCAAGGTGGCGTTTGTTGCGGAACCTGCCGATTACACTGCCTCCAGCGGTAAGCGCGTAGGCGCTAGCGATATCGACCTGAACGTACGTGCGCTGTCGATGGGCAAGCTACATCACGCCATGATGGGCACCGCCGCTGTCGCCATTGGCACCGCTGCTGCCATCCCTGGCACACTGGTGAATCTCGCAGCCGGTGGCGGAGCTCGCAACGCGGTACGCTTTGGCCACCCTTCCGGTACCCTCCGGGTTGGTGCAGAAGCCAGTCTGGTTAACGCTGAATGGTCGGTGAATAAGGCGATCATGAGTCGAAGTGCCCGGGTTCTGATGGAAGGCTGGGTGCGTATTCCGGGCGATGCCTTTTAGCCTCGCGCTTTGAATCATCGGTCTGGCACAGACAGTAACTGCCCGTGCTAGACTGTCGATCCATTTAAAATGAACAGAGGCCCTACATGAACTCTTTTCCCGCATGGCTGGTCAGCCAGACTGAAAATGGCCCGATTGCTGCACGCACCCAACTTTCTGAATCCGATCTGATGCCCGGTGATGTCACGGTCAAGGTCGAATACTCCGCACTCAACTATAAAGATGGGCTGGCGCTGAACCAGAGTGCGCTGGTCATCAAACAGTTTCCGTTGATTCCAGGTATCGATTTTGCCGGTGTGGTTACTCACTCGCACAGCGATAAATTCAACGTGGGTGATCGTGTGGTACTCAACGGTTACGGCGTAGGGGAAAAGTTCTATGGCGGTTATGCCGGTGTTGCACGCGTTAACAGTGACTGGCTGGTGGCTCTGCCCGCCAGCATCAGCACCCGCCAGGCGATGGCGATAGGGACGGCCGGCTTTACCGCCATGCTGTGTATCCTGGCGCTGGAACGGCACGGCATCCAGCCCGCTGATGGCAACATCCTGGTGACTGGCGCTGCTGGCGGCGTCGGTAGCGTGGCGCTGTCGATACTGCATAAACTGGGTTACCGGGTTAGCGCGACGACCGGACGCCTGCAGGAAACCGATTACCTAAAAAGTCTGGGTGCGAGTGAAGTGATTGAGCGTAAGGAGTTTGCCGGCAAGCCGCGTCCGCTGGCGAAAGAACGCTGGGCCGGTGCAATCGATGTGGCCGGTGGCTTTACCCTGGCCAATGTACTGACACAGATTAAGACCGCTGGCGCGGTGGCGGCCTGCGGGCTGGCCGAGTCGATGGACCTGCCCACCTCGGTGGCACCGTTCATTCTGCGTGGCGTAACCCTGTATGGTATCGATTCAGTGACCTGCCCGATGCCAAAACGACTCACCGCCTGGCAGCGACTGGCGCTCGATCTGGATATGACCACCCTCGAAGCCATGTCCACCGAGATTAGCTTTGATGAGTTGCCAGCAGCCTCAAAGGCGATACTCAAGGGCCAGATTCGCGGACGCACCATCGTCAAAATCCCGGATTAATACGCCTTAACCATGCATCTCGACTACATTGAGCCGGTATTCCGTCCACCGAGTGAAGCTAACTCGCTGATTCTGCAGGTCACCAACGGTTGCTCCTGGAACCGTTGCAGCTTTTGCGACATGTACACTCAGCCACACAAAAAATTTCGCCCGAAGCCGCTCGAACAGATCGAGCAGGAACTCAAACAGATCGCTGCTGCAGGTCTGCACTATCGGCGCATTTTTCTGGCCGATGGTGATGCAATGAGCCTGTCATTCCGCCGCCTGCAGGCGATCATGGCATTCATCAGGCGCTACCTGCCAGACACTCAACGCGTGTCGTCCTATTGCCTGCCACGCAACCTGTTGAACAAGACTTGTGCGCAGCTCGTGCAGCTGAATGACATGGGGTTATCACTACTGTATGTAGGCTGTGAAACCGGTGATGACCTGCTGCTGCAAAAAATCAACAAGGGTGAAACCTTTGCCTCGTCATTAAGCGCCCTGCAGTCGATCAAAAGCGCCGGCATGAAAAGTTCGGTGATGATCCTGAATGGGCTTGGAGGTAGTCGCTATAGCGAACAGCATGCGATCAACTCGGCGTTACTAATGAATCAGGCGCAACCGGATTATCTGGCAACACTGGTGGTCAGTTTTTATCAGGGTGAAGAGCGTTTTCAGCAGGCTTTCGGGGGCGATTTTGTGGCCTTACAGCCGCTTCAGTTATTTACTGAAATGCAGCTTTTGATGCAGACTCTGGCGTTGCAGAAAACTATTTTCCGCAGCGATCATGCGTCCAATTATCTGGTTTTGAAAGGCGTACTCGGACGTGACAGGGAAAAGCTGTTAACTCAGATTGAGCTGGCTATCCAACAACACCCTTCCGTCCAGCTGCGCGAAGAATGGCAACGTAGCCTCTAAGCGCAAAACCTCCGCTTAGAATAACGCTTCCAGCTGTGACAGCGAGGTAATCGTGTGTACCGGGCGTGCACCCCAGGTATCCATCTGCTGCTGCGCGGCGCGTTTAACCCAGATACTTTTTATGC
>JACNJF010000078.1:3948-8109 GCA_014382695.1 Gammaproteobacteria bacterium
GACCGGTAAGATCGTGGGGATAACCAACCACTGCAGCCTCAGCCACCTTTTCATGCAACACCAGTGCAGATTCAATCTCAGCGGTACCCAGTCGATGACCGGAAACGTTGAGCACATCATCGACACGGCCAGTGATCCAGTAATAGCCATCTTCATCGCGTCTGGCACCGTCACCGGTAAAGTAATAACCCTTGTAGGTTGAAAAATAAGTTTCATAAAAGCGCTTATGGTCACCATAAACGGTTCTGAGCTGACCCGGCCATGGGCGTTTGATCGCCAGATTTCCGGTCGCAGGGTTACCTTCAACCTCAATCCCCTGATCATCCAGCAGTACCGGCTCAACGCCAAAGAATGGAACGGTGGCAGAGCCAGGTTTTAATGGAGTCGCGCCCGGTAGAGGGGTCAGCATATGGCCACCCGTTTCAGTTTGCCACCAGGTATCAACGATCGGGCAGCGGCTGTCACCTACGACCCGGTAATACCATTCCCAGGCTTCCGGATTGATCGGCTCGCCGACCGTGCCTAACAGACGTAAAGCGGAGCGTTTGGTTTTCTTCACCGGCTCTTCACCGGCACCCATCAATGAACGTATCGCAGTGGGAGCGGTGTAAAAGATTGAGACATTGTGCTTGTCACAGACCTGCCAGAATCGGGAGATATCCGGATAGGTTGGAATACCTTCAAACATCAGTGTGGTTGCGCCATTGGCGAGCGGACCATAAACAATATAGGTATGCCCGGTAACCCAGCCCACGTCAGCCGTACACCAGTAGACTTCACCATCCTTGTAATCGAATACCAGCTTATGTGTCATCGCTGCCTGCAGCAGATAACCACCGGTGGAGTGTAATACGCCTTTAGGTTTACCGGTTGAACCGGAGGTATACAGGATAAACAGCGGATCTTCTGAATCCATCTGTTCCGGTTCACAGACCGCATCAGCCGTCGCCAGCGCATCGTGATACCACACGTCGACTTTTTCATTCCAGGCGACCGGATCTCCACCACGCTTGACCACGATACAGGTATGCACATGCGGGCAGTTAGCAATTGCCTTATCTGCGTTGCCTTTGAGTGGCACCTTTTTACCGCCACGCATCGACTGATCGGCAGTGATCACAACCTTACAGTCGGAATCCTGAATCCGGTCTTTCAGCGCATCCGGTGAAAAGCCACCAAATACGATCGAGTGCATCGCACCAATTCTGGTACAGGCCAGCATCGCAACCGCAGCTTCTGGAATCATCGGCATGTAGATTGAAACGGTGTCACCTTTTTCAACGCCTCTGCCCTTAAGTACATTAGCGAACTTACAGACTTCCGCATGCAACTCACGGTAAGTGATTTTTCTGTCCAGATTAGGATCATCACTTTCCCAGATAATTGCGACCTGATCACCTCTGGTTTCCAGATGACGATCCAGGCAATTGTAGGAAACATTCAGTTTACCGCCGAGAAACCATTTAATATTCAGATCCTTTTGATCAAAACTCCACTCCTGCACCTTATCCCAGGGTTTCGACCAGGTCAGATACTTCTCTGCCTGCTCGGCCCAGAAAGTATCCGGTTCGTCCAGCGACTGCCGATACATTTTCTGATATTCATCCTGGGTAACATTGGCCTGTGCAGCAAACTCTGCGGGTACCGGATACACGTGTACATCTGACATTTTTAATTTCCTCCTGGTTGGAATATTATCGCTGAGCGCAGAATTTACTGTTTCAACGTTATCTATACTATTGATAGCTATTTTAATTCTTAGGGGAACCAAGCTTAATAGATTAAGCCGAGTTTACTATGATTTGTTATTTCAATATTCAATATTAGGATTCTTATTTTTCTAAAAAACAGGATCTGTGCCCATAATCCCTGCCTATCAGAGCAATTCAAGTGGTTTATGGTCCTGCATAACTTGGCTCTGCCTGGATAAAGGATGATATAGTAGTATCGTTTGGATAATAAAACAGCAACAACCCATTGTTTTTACGATATTTTTGGTCGCTACACTGATGGCCACAACTCTTTTAAAGTATGACTACGATGAATAGCTTGCAACCCCTGATCATTGAAAGCGCAGAACTCATGATAATTGGTATGGGTACCGTTTTTATTATTCTAATCATGCTGATTTTTCTGATCAATCTGGTCAGCAAAGCCCTTGCCCGACTCAATCTGCTGGATGATGCGCCACCACCTTCACGTAAAACGTCGGCAACGCGTAAAAAGACCACTGCCAGCAACGACACTGAATTGATCGCTGTTATCAGCAGTGCCATTGCCACCTACAAAAAAAGACAACCTAATTAATCCTTAACAGTCACCAACTGGAAGCACTTATGAGCAACCCAATCAAAATAACCGATGTTGTACTGCGTGATGGACACCAGTCCCTGTTTGCCACCCGTATGCGTATCGATGACATGCTACCGATAGCCGCCAAGCTGGATGATGTCGGCTACTGGGCACTCGAAACATGGGGCGGCGCAACTTTTGATGCCTGTATTCGATTCCTTGGTGAAGACCCCTGGGATCGCCTGCGTCAGCTCAAGGCTGCCATGCCAAAAACCCCACAGCAGATGCTGCTGCGGGCTCAGAACGGCCTGGGTTATCGCCATTATGCCGATGATGTGATCGAAAAATTTGTTGAACGCTGTGCCGTCAACGGTATCGATGTGTTCCGTATCTTCGATGCAATGAACGATATGCGCAACCTGAAAACAGCGGTTAAGGCCGCTATCGCTACCGAAAAGCATGCGCAGGGCACCATCTCCTATACCTTAAGCCCGGTGCATACCCTGAAAACCTGGGTCGACATGGCGAAACAGATCGAAGATATGGGCTGTCACTCTCTGGCGATCAAGGATATGGCCGGCCTGCTTAGGCCTTACACTGCGTTTGAACTGGTCACTGAAATCAGGAAAGCCATCGATATTCCGATCGGCCTGCACTGCCATGCGACTACCGGTCTGTCGACCGCGACGCTGGTCAAATCGATCGAAGCCGGTTGCTCGATTATCGATACCTCGATTTCCTCCATGAGTATGACCTACGGTCACTCGGCGACTGAATCACTGGTCTCTATCTTTGAAGGCACCGAGCACGATAGCGGACTGGACATCAACAAGCTGGAAGAGATTGCCGCCTATTTCCGCGTGGTCAGAAAGAAATACGCCAGGTTTGAAGGTGCTCTGAAAGGCATCGACTCACGTATCCTGGTGGCTCAGGTGCCCGGTGGTATGCTGACAAATCTGGAAGGCCAGCTTAAAGAACAGGGCGCCATCGACCGTCTGGATGAAGTGCTAAATGAAATCCCGGCGGTACGCAAGGACCTCGGCTATATCCCACTGGTCACTCCAACCTCTCAGATCGTTGGTACCCAGGCGGTAATCAACGTGCTATCCGGCGAACGTTATAAGTCTATCACCAAGGAAACCGCTGGCGTATTACGCGGCGAATACGGCGCGACTGCAGCACCTGTTAACAAAGCCTTACAGGAACGCGTACTGAAGGATGGTGGTCAGGTCATTACCTGTCGCCCGGCCGACCTGCTCGAGCCAGAAATGGACAAGCTGACCGCAGAGTTCCGTAAACTGGCGCAGGAAGGCAAGCTGACGGTCGCAGAAAACGAGATCGATGACGTGCTGATCTATGCCCAGTTCCCACAGGTTGGTCTTAATTTCATCAAGAATCGGAATAACCCTGCGGCTTTCGAGCCAGTACCAGGCTCTGAACCCGCCCCTGCGGCACCCGTCTCTGCTCCAACCAAAGCCGCTACAGGCCCGGAACAGTTTCAGGTCACGGTCAATGGCACACGTTACGACGTGGTGGTGTCGGCTGGTGGCGAAATTACCCAGCTGCAGCAGACTGCTGCCTCTCCCAGCGCAGCTCCTGCTCCATCGGCAGAAGTAGAGGAAATCGTTGCACCAATGGCTGGCTCAGTCATCGATGTTCTGGTGAATGAAGGTGATAGTGTTGAAGAAAATGAACCGGTTTTAATCATCGAAGCCATGAAAATGGAAACCGAAATCCGTACCACTCGCGCTGGAGTCATACACGCTGTACACGTCAACAAAGGCGACTCGATTCAGGTGAATCAACCTTTGATTTCTTTAGCCTAGGAGCTAAATACTATGGGTAATGGTTTAATTCAGCTGTGGGAAG
>JACNJF010000220.1 GCA_014382695.1 Gammaproteobacteria bacterium
TTTGGGAAATCCAGTCTCCTTGTCGCCTGGAATCTGGTTGTTGAGCAGGCTCTAAGTAGCGTTCTTTAACCGCATTGCATCAGGCCTTCCTGGCCGCTAGATCCTGCCTTTTCCCGCCATAACAACCCTGTTAACGGTTGTTGAAGTGGTTTTTTAGCCCAATATCAAGTCTGGATTTTGATCCAGGTCAACGCCGCTAAAGTTAGCCGATTATGCTCACGGCTGAGCGCTACAAAAGAGTTTTCGATTGGTGCAGTATAGTCCCTGGAGGGAGCCAATCATGGACAGCTTATACTGGTTTAAAACGCGGATTTTATTGCTGATTGTTAGCGCACTGCTGATCAATGCCTGCGGAGGTGGAGGAGGCAGCAGCAACCCTGCTGCAAACAATCAACCACCCATAGCTGTTTTTACGGCGAACCCTGACTCTGGGACTGCTCCGCTAGCGGTCAGCTTCAATGCCTCTGCTTCTTCTGATAATGATGGCTCGATTGTTAGCTACATCTGGGACTTTGGCGACGGTAGCAGCGCCTCGGGTGTGAACTCATCCAACACTTTCGTTACTTCCGGCAGTTACACAGTCAAGTTGACCCTGACCGACGATGATGGAGCCACGGCTTTGGTACAACATGCGATTTCGGTCGCAGCCCCCAACCAGTCCCCGATCGCGGCCTTCACTTCGACGCCCGATAGCGGGATTAGTCCTCTGCGGGTCAATTTCGACGCCGCAGCTTCTTTTGACCTGGATGGCAGCATCGCGAGTTACGCCTGGGACTTTGGTGATGGTAAGTCGGCCAGTGGTGTCAGCTCAAGTAATACCTTCCTGAATACCGGCAGTTACACGGTTAGCCTGACGGTCACCGATAATGATGGTGCGACCGATAGCAGCCAGCAAAGTATCAGTGTTCAGGCCATTAGCGTTGACACGACCCCTCCCACGATCAGTTTTAGTGCTCCGATAGCGGCTGCAACCCTGAGTGGCGCGCAGGTATTAAGTGCGAACGCGACCGATCAGAGCGGGATTGATCGGGTCGATTTCCTGCTCGATGGCACACTCCTCGCGAGTGCTGTCACCTCACCGTTTCAGATCAACCTCAACACCGCCGGCTATGGCGATGGCGCCCATACACTGACGGCCGTGGCCTACGATGCAGTTGCTAACAGTGCCAGCGACAATATCACGGTGACGCTGCAGAACGGGGTTGTGATCCTGCCATCGGCACCGGAAACGGTCGCGACGGTAGTACCCCGCACCGAAACTACCCAGTTCGCCGACTCTACTGCGTTTCTGTACGCCGCAGCCGATCCGATCCAGACCGGAGTGATTGCCGGCACGATTCAGCAACAACGGGTCGCGGTACTTCGCGGTAAGGTTCTGGATCGGAGCAATGTTCCAGTGTCAGGGGTCAATATCACGGTTCTCGATCATCCTGAATTCGGTCAGACCGTCAGCCGCAGTGACGGACTGTTTGATATGGCAGTGAATGGCGGAGGGGTTCTCACTGTTAATTATCGCAAAGCTGGCTATCTTCCGGTGCAGCGCCAGATCGATACCCCCTGGCAGGATTACATCCATGCAGAAGACGTGATCATGATCTCTAAAGATCCACAGTTAACTGCAGTGGATCTAACCAGTTCCAGCCCGATGCAGGTGGCGCAGGGCAGCGTGTTTACCGACAAAGATGGCTCGCGCCAGGCTACTGTTTTTATCCCGCAGGGTACTCAGGCACAGGTTATTCTGGCCGATGGCAGCCTCAAGAGCGTCAACAGTTTAAATATCAGTCTGACCGAATATACCGTAGGCGATTCCGGCCCGGATGCGATGCCGGGCAAGCTCCCTCCCACCAGTGCCTATACCTATGCCTTCGAGATCAGCGCCGAAGAGGCTGTCAAAAAAGTAAATGGCAAAGACGTCATTTTTAACCGGCCAATACCGATCTATGTGGATAATTTTATCGGTTTCCCGGTTGGTATTAATGTACCGGTCGGTTTCTACGATAATGATCGCGGAGTGTGGGTGCCGAGTGAGAGCGGTCGTATTATTCAGGTTATCAGCATTACCGCAGGTAAGGCTGATGTGGATGTGGATGGTGACGGCGTTGCAGACAGTGGTACTCTGTTAAGTGAGTTGGGAATTACCGATGCCGAGCTTAGCAAACTGGCCGAGCTGTATGCGGTGAATGACAGCCTGTGGCGGTTCAGGGTAGACCATTTTTCAACTATTGATTGTAATTGGGCCTACAGATTGGCCAATGATGCCAAATACCCCAAACCACCCAAACCTCCAAAACCTCCCAAAGATCCCTGTAAAGAACGGGGGTCTATTATTGAATGTCAGAGCCAGACTCTGGGCGAAGAGGTCCGTGTCAGCGGTACACCTTTCAGTTTGAACTATCGCAGCGACCGGGTAACCGGGAACAAAACTGCTTATACAATAGATGTTCCTATCAGCGATGCTATAGTGCCGGTCAGCCTGCTAAGGATCGATCTTAATCTGACAGTTGCCGGTAAAACCACCTGGCACGCCGTCGGGGAGTCTAATCAGTCCCCGTGCAGCATTGTCAATGGTTTAGCTTCCTGTACTTCCTTTAATCCACTCATAATTGAACCGCTTGAAAACCAGAGCTATCGTTATACCTGGGATGGCAAGGATGCCTATGGTAGAACCCTGCAGGGGAGGCAACCTGTCACCGGTCGCATCGGCTATACCTACGTAGGTGGAACCGGAGGGGGATACCAGAATACCGAAGTATTTGCTGCGAGTGGCACTCAAAGTATTACTCAGGGTTTTCAGCGGGAATTGGCTACGCTATGGCAGGAGTGGAGTGGGTCTATTGGTCTGTGGGATGAAAAAACCAGGGGTTTGGGCGCCTGGTCTTTAAGCGAACATCATGTCTATGATCCATTTAGCCAAATACTCTACAAGGGGGATGGGAGTCAGCGAAGTGCTGGAGTTGTGAGCGAAGTGATTACTACTGTGGCCGGGGACGGAACCCAGGGCTATAGTGGGGATGGCGGCCCGGCAACGAAAGCACAATTAGATTCCATCCTGGATGTTGCTGTTGGTGCGGACGGTAGCCTTTATATTGCTTCTGGCGGCAATGACAACAGGATACGGCGCGTTGGGCCGGACGGTATCATTACCACCGTGGCCGGTAATGGTGGAGACTGTACTCCCGCTACCAATCCATGCGGAGACGGCGGTCCTGCAACGGATGCACAATTGTTTTCTCCCAGCGGCATAGCTATTGGATCAGACACTAGCCTTTACATAGCCGACCGGGGCCATAACAAGATCCGACGCGTTGGGCCGGATGGCATCATTACCACCGTGGCGGGTAACGGAGAGTGGCTTTATCGCGGCGACGGCGTTCTGGCCACAAGCACATCACTTTTTTCTCCCATGGATATTGCTATCGGAGCTGACGGTAGCCTCTACATTGCCGAACAGGGCAATGACTCTGGTGGTTCCCGTGTCCGGCGCGTGACTCCAGACGGTATCATCAACACTGTGGCGGGTACTGGAACCAAAGGCTACGGCGGCGACGGCGATCTGGCTACGGCTGCGTATTTATATTTTCCCAGTAGCGTTTCCCTCGGGCCGGATGGCAGTCTCTACATCGCCGACCTCGGCAACCGCCGCATCCGGCGCGTGTCGACGGACGGCATCATTTCCACCGTGGCGGGTAATGGACTTTTTGGTAATACAGGTGACGGCGGTCTGGCCACGCAAGCGAAATTAGGGACTCTCAACCAGATTGACATAGGTCCGGATGGCAGTCTTTACATTTCCAATGGTTATTTCAACAGCATCCGCCATGTAGGGCTGGACGGCATAATCAATTCCGTGGCCGGGGCCGGTGATACTGGAGCCTGCTATACCGACGCCACCGATCTATGCGGTGACGGGGGTTTGGCGACGAATGCGCATTTTGCCCCCACCAGTATTGCTCTGGCACCGGGAGGCAGCTTCTATATTGGCGAAAGCTTACGCGTGCGGCGTGTTGGGCTGCCATTAACCAGTTTAACGGTCAATGATATCTTTATTCCCTCCGAGGACAGCAGTGAAATCTTCCACTTCGATTCCAGCGGCCGTCATCTGCAAACGATCCACGCGTTAACGAGCGCAGTACTCTACCAGTTTGAATATGATGTGAGCGGGCTACTGATCGCGATCGAAGATGGGGATAAAAACAGAACCACAATTGAACGGACTTTTAATGGAGATCCTGTTGCGATTATCGCACCGTTTGGTCAACGTACAGACCTCAGTCTGGATGCGAATGGCTACCTGGCTTCCATCACTAATCCAGCCAACGAAATCAACCGTTTCAGCTACAGCGTTGATGGTCTACTTGAAACAATGATCGATCCGCTAAACCGGGTTCATACCTTTAGCTATGACACTCTCGGTCGTCTGATTAAAGATGAAGATCCGGCAGGCGGGTTTAAGGTTTTAAAACGTACTGAGCTTGCAGATGGATATGAGGTGAGTGTGACCACAGCGCTGGATCGGGTGACGATCTATCGTAGCGAGGATCTGTCTACCGGTGGAAATCGTACGACTAAAATAGAACCGACCGGAGCCGTTACTGATATCGTTATCGAGAACGGCGGTAAAAAAATCCTGACCTCTGCCGATGGTACCATTACCACCATTGTGAATGGCCCTGACCCCCGCTTCGGTATGTTGTCTCCGGTGTTGAAAAGTCTGACGGTAACCTCTCCTGGAAATATCACCCGTAGCATCACATCCAGCCGTACAGCGACCCTGACAGATCAGAGTGACCTGCTCAGTCTGCAAAACCTGCAGCATACCCTGACTGAAAATAGTCAGACCTATGTTTACGACTATGATGCCGCGACGCGTAGCTTCACCACAACCACCCCGGCAGGTCATCAGACTGTGACGCAACTGGATACCCTGGGCAGGGCAGTGAATATTGCTTTAGGTACCGGAGTCGATCCGATCGTAAAAACTTATGATGTAAACGGTCGAATCGTGCAAGCCAGACAGGGCGCGCAATACTGGAACTATGGCTATGACCTGTCAGGTCGAATTAGCTCGCGCACCGACGCGGCGAATAATGTGCTGCAATATGACTATGATAATGCGGATCGGATTTCCAGTATGACCCTGGCGGAAGGCGGAGTCGAACGTTACGGTTACGACGCGAATGGCAATCAAACCCGGATGACTATGCCGAGCGGGGATAGTCATACGCTGGCTTATAGCGTGCGCGACCTCCTGGCTGCCTACACCCCACCCACCAGCAGTGATTTTTCACGAGTCTATGATCTGGACAGGTCGCTGGTGCGACTAACTTTGCCGAGCGGCAGAATAACCCTTAACAGTTTTGATACCAGTGGACGCAACACGAGAATAAATTATCCTGAAGCGATGGTTGATATTGGTTTTAACGATACCACTGATCGTGTCTCCACCCTCACTCGTACACCGACCAGCATCGGTCTGACCCAGCAACTGGATTTTAGCTATGACGGTGAAATGGTTAAGTCTATGCAGTTGACTGGCGCTGCCAATGGCAGCTACCAGTATCTGTATGACAATAATTTCCGCATCAACCAGATCACGCTGACCAGTGGAACCGATACGGTTCAGCAGCTTGTAAGCCGTGACGCCGATGGACAGGTCACCGGCTTTGGCGGTTTTACACTGACCCGAACTGGGCCGGGTGGGTCCTTAACTCGGGTTAATGACAGCAAGCTGACACACGACATAACTTATGACACGCTACGGCGTGTGCAGACCAGAACGGATAAGGTTAATACGACCCAGGCGTATAGCTTCATCTTGACCCGTGATGTGAGTGGCTGGATCAGCCAGAAGACCGAGACCGTCGCCGGTGTGACAAAAACCTACGATTATAGCTACGATAAAAACGGCCAGCTGATTGAGGTGAAACAGGGCGCTGCGATTGTAGAAAGCTATAGCTATGATGTGAACGGAAACCGCCTGAGTCATCTGCTGGAAACTGCCAGTTACGATAGTCAGGATCGCCTGACCCGGCATGGCACTACCACCTACCAGTTTGATCTGGATGGATTTCTTGCTGCGCGTGGAAGTGACAGTTTTCAATACAGCGCACGCGGAGAACTGTTGCGGGTGATTTTGAATAGCGGGGCTAAAACCATCAGCTACAGTTATGACGGACTCGGTCGTCGGGTCGCGCGTACGGATAACATGGGCAGCTATCAGTATCTGTATGGTAATCCGGACAACCCGGTACTGATCACCGCAAGCAGAGACCCTGCCGATGTGTTGACCACGTTTTACTACGACGATGATGGACTGCTGTTTGCGTTCGAGCGTGGTAGCAAGCGTTACTATGTGAGTACCGATCAGGTCGGTAGTCCGCGCGTGGTCAGCGATGCGACAGGGAGCGTTATAAAAACCATCGTATACGACGCTTTCGGCCGCCGAATCAGTGACAGCAATCCGGAGTTTGATCTGCAGATTGGCTTTGCTGGAGGCCTGGAAGACACCGACACCGCTCTGGTGCGGTTCGGGTTCCGCGATTATGAGCAGATTTCCGGGCGCTGGGCAGCGCGCGATCCGATCCTGTACGAAGGCGGACAGATTAATCTTTATGTGTATGTGGGGAATAATCCGCTCAGCCAGCGTGATCCCCTGGGCTTATGGTGTGTTGGAGGATCGGCTTATCTTGGTGTTGGAGGCGGAGCGCAGTTTTGTTGTAGTGGAGGTAAGTGTTCTATCTGTGGAGAGCTTGGAGTTGGTATTGGCGGATCTGTGGAAGTTGGCAGTGGCAATGCGAGTAACTCCGGCGCAACAGCGCAAGTGGAAGTAGGCGCTAGCTGTGGCCCTCTTTCTGCGGGAATCAAGTGTGGTGTTTCCACCGATCCCTGCTCAACAGATTGTGAAGCTGGTGCCGGGGTAGGGCCGTTAGGAATAAGTACCAAAGGCGAAGCAAAAGCCAGTCATGATTTAATTAAAACAAAATGTGGTTTACAGGCCCGGCTGGCCGCCAGGGCCTGCGGTAAGTTTTGAACCGCTGAGGGTCCGTCTTGCTGAGCTGTTTTGTGGCGATCTACCTGCGCATGATCAGTGGTCGAGGGCTATATCGATTATAGCCCGCCAGTGGGTGACAGACATCTATCCATAGAGGGTGATTTAGCTGGAAACCATGGCAGGAAAAATCTGGGATTATGAATGGCCAGCGGAAATAGTCTCACACCCCAGAGCAGTCCCGATTGGGTAGCAGATTCCTTGTAAATCAGGACAAAACGGGTGCGAAAAAAATTAAAAAAATGGCTTAAAAAACTTATGCTATTGAGGGCCGGTGGCTAATGTCTATAAGTCTGGATTATATCTGACAGATTCATAAAGAGTTTTCAATATAACCAGACAGCGGTCATTTGATTGCACATCGCAATAGGCGGGTTAGTGCCACTGCTGACCTCCATGGATTGTTATTCCCCCGCTTCTGGGGAGTTGATATGGCAGTCACCGGCCAGAGAATTTTTTATCGGAAATAGTGTGCCCATACTGCCATACATATAAAATCTAGAAATCAATCGAGTATGACCCATCGACTACCTAGGTTTTTTTCTGCTGTCATAAAAATTTACATATTGTGGTAATAGGCATTAAAAAATTCTGACAAGTATTTTTTAATGCTTGGATGAAAAATTATCTATAGAATCAAAACCTATCATAATCATGTTGATAGACTTAATTTGATTTGCTTAATCTAATCTATATCACACATTAAAAACGCGCCAAAATAAAACACCGACCGTGTGGCGGGGATTTGTTGTGAAAGTGGCTCGATGACTCGGCACGTTCTTGTGCCGATCGCTCATCCTAGCGAAGTGAGTCATCGATCCAGTGAGATGTAATTTTAAACAATGGTCGTCATCTTTGGAATGCGACTAAGTGTCGCAGCCACATCAGAAGTGGCGGTAGTGGTGAAGGCGGTGCAATAGGTATTGGGTTACTCGGTGAGTTTACCGGGGTCGCCAATGTCAGAGCATCTCTTTAGCCTGAATATTTCATAGGTCAGCCAGAAATGGGCCATGGCTTTCAAAATTTCT
>JACNJF010000075.1 GCA_014382695.1 Gammaproteobacteria bacterium
AAATAAGGCATTTTGGCACCCGTAAATTTCAGTTAGCAAGAATATACCTTAAATATGGAAAAAAATATATAATGAACATTCATTCTAAAAATTGCTTGACTCCGATTCTGGATGAGAATAAGTTTAAATCTCGAAAAAACACCAAAGAGTAAGAGGAGCATTATGAAAATAAAAGTATTCAAAAATTTTAAACCAATGGTGGTTGCTGCAATGACGGCATTAACCCTGTTGGGCGGATTAAATCCGGCTCGTGCGGATGAAACCTGCCAGTCACCTTATATGGCGAAGATCACCGGTCAGGAAGATTTTGTGTATGTCTGGACATTGGGTGTAGAGGGTATGGGGGATGGACAGGATAAGCTGGTCACCGTTGATACCAACCCAAAATCAAAGACTTACGGAAAAGTACTTAACAGTCTGTCCGTCGGTGGAAGAAATGAAGCGCATCACTCGGGTTTTACCGACGATCGTAAATACCTGTGGGCTGGTGGTCTGGATACCAACAAAATATTTGTTTTTGATGTCCACACAAACCCGGCTAAACCAACTTTATCACAGGTCATTACCGATTTTGTTTCGGCCAGTGGCGGTGTTGTTGGCCCGCATACAACCTACGCATTACCGGGCCGTATGATGATTACCGGGTTATCCAATAACCGGGATAACGGTGGCCGAACAGCACTGGTTGAGTATAGTAATGAAGGGAAGTTTATCGCGACTCACTGGATGCCTACCGATGAAGATCTGGGCGGAGCAAAGAAGGGAGGTAATTTTGCTGATGGTTATAACTACGATGTACGGGTTTTGCCGCGTCGTAACCTGATGCTGACTTCATCGTTCACCGGCTGGTCCAACTATATGATGGATTTCGGAAAGATGCTGAACGACAAGGAAGCGATGAAGCGCTTTGGCAATACCGTTGTTGCGTGGAACCTGCATACTAAAAAACCGATGAAAGTGCTGGATGTGCCGGGCGCACCACTGGAAATCCGTTGTGCATGGAAGTCTGAAAATAACTGGTGTGTAACCACCACCGCACTGACTTCCAAGATCTGGTTGATCTATGAAGATGATAAGGGTGAATGGCAGTCAAAAGCGGTCGCTGATATTGGTGACGCTTCAAAGATCCCTTTACCGGTTGATATCTCCATTGCTTCGGATGATAGTGGTCTGTGGGTAAATACCTTTATGGATGGAAAAACCCGTTATTTCGATATGACCGATCCCTTTAATCCTAAGCAGACCTATGAAAAAGTCATCGGCAAGCAGGTCAATATGGCTTCCTCCAGCTGGGACGGAAAACGGGTTTATTATACCAGTTCACTGTTAGCCAGCTGGGACAAGAAAGGTGCGGATAATGAGCAGTACCTGAAAGCCTATAGCTGGGATGGTAAAAACCTGGTAGAAAACTTTTCAATTGATTTTTACAAGGAAAAGTTAGGTCGGGCACATCAGATGCGTTTTGGTGCTTATTCTCTTTATAACCAGTTTTCACAGCTGGAAGCGATCGATAGTAACACCGCGCAATTAGCGGCATTAACGGATGGGCGGGTAAAGTAGCCTCACTCTTTTAAGTCAACAAGATATACCAGCCTGATCTTTACGGGCTGGTATATTCTGATGGAGATATCCATTGAAATTATTCAAAATATTTCTAAAGCTGATTGTTTTAATGAGCTGCAGCCTCGCATTAGTATTACCTGCTGAGGCACAACAGGATAGTGATTTTGTACTGGCTCCTGGGTATGGCAAGCTGGCTTATGCATTACCTGAAGTAGCGAGTTATCGATTGCCGGTGTTAGGCAGGGCACTCGACGGAGTGATTCTTGATGAGTACGGTCAGAGCAAATCTTTATACGAGGCTTTTCAGGGTAAGTATGTTCTGTTAAGTTTTATTTATAGCAACTGTAGTGACATCAATGGCTGTCCGCTGACGTCCAATGTTAATTACAAATTGAAAACAGCAATGCAGAAAGATGCGCTGCTGGCAAATAATTTACATCTCATTAGTTTAAGTTTTGATCCCGCCAGAGATAATCCGGAAGTCATGCGACTGTATGGTGAGAACTTTAAGTATGCTGGAAAAAAAGGAGAATGGAGCTTTTTGACAACGGCTTCCATGAAGGAGCTGGGGCCGATATTACAGGCCTATAACCAGGATATTCAGCGTGAAAAAAGTGTTAATGGGGATCAGAGTGAAAATATCTCTCATATATTACGGGTCTTCCTGATCGACCCTGAATACAACATACGAAATATATACAGTGTCGGTTTTTTACATACAGATTTGATTATTAATGATGTGAAAACACTGCTACTGAATGCTCAGAATAATACGCTGGCAACTCAGAATGGATCGATGCTGGTCAATTACCTGGCCAAGCCTGGTGATAACAAGGAGGGGTATGCAACAGAAAATTATACCACTCAAAGTAATGCTCTCACCGAACGAGAAAGAAAAGGCAGGCCGGCAGATTTAGTTTCGATTGCGCACAATCCACCTTTAGGTCTACCTCCGCTACCTGCGCAATTGTTATCGAGTTTGAGCAAGGAAAAAATTGAACTGGGACGTAAGCTTTTCTTTGATCGGCGTCTGTCACTGAATGATACGTTTTCCTGTGCCATGTGCCATGTGCCGGAGCAGGGGTTCTCCAGTAATGAGGTATCGATGGCTGTGGGTATTGAAGGACGTAGCGTGCGCAGGAATTCCCCGACCATTTATAACATCGCTTATGCGACTAGGCTGTTTCATGATGGCCGCGAGAATAGTCTGGAACAGCAGGCATGGGGGCCACTGCTTGCCAATAATGAAATGGGGAATCCATCCATTGGCTATGTCATCGAGAAAATTAAACAAATTGATGGTTATACGGCGTTATTTGAAAAGGCATTCAAGCAGAAAGGGGTCAATATGCTGACGGTTGGTGCAGCGCTTGCGGCTTATCAACGTACGCTTATTTCAGGGGATTCATTGTTTGATCGCTGGTATTACGCAAAGCAGAGTAATGCCTTAAGTGCTTCGGCGGTAAAGGGTTTCAATTTATTTACCGGTAAGGCTAAATGTGTGGCCTGTCATAGCATTGGAGAGAAATCTGCATTGTTTACGGATAATAATATGCACAATACGGGGATTGGTTACCATAACTCGATGGGTATTAAACCGGCTAAACAAAGGGTGGTGCTAGCGCCCGGTGTTTTCATCGATGTTGACAGAGATGTGATCGATTCTGTTGGTGAAAAGAGTCCAGCAGATCTTGGTTTATATGAAATCACGGAAAATCCTTTTGATCGCTGGAAATATAAAACGCCCACCTTGCGCAATATCAGTTTAACCGCACCCTATATGCATAATGGATCTCTCGGAAGCTTAAAAGAGGTGGTGCAGTTTTATAATCGCGGTGGAGTCAAAAATGAAGTTCTTGACCCCTTAATTCAACCATTGAACCTGAGTGATAAAGAAGAGGACGACCTGGTTGAGTTTTTACAGTCACTGACCGGTAGCAATGTGGATACGCTGGTGGCAGATGCTTTCTCGGTGCCGGTAGGTGATCTAACGCGATCCGATCCGAACTGGGCAAATGCAGCAGGGTTCGGTAATGCGCGATAATCGACTGCAATGGTGGTTGCTTATCGGTCTGTTGTTATGTGGTTTCAGTATGGCGGGCAACGCTCAGTATAGTCCCCCAGGCCCGGGCAGAATCGGTGGAGATTTCGAGCTAAAGGATCATCATGGAAAGCCCTATAAGCTGCAGGCGGAAAGAGGCAAGCTGGTGCTGCTATTTTTTGGTTATACCTCCTGTCCGGATGTGTGTCCGATGGAGCTATCGTCTTTATCGCATCTATTAAATAAGCTGGGTGAGAAGGCCAGCAAAGTCCAGGTGTTATTTATTACGGTAGACCCTGAACGGGATACGCCTGAGGTTTTAAAGCAGTATGTTTCCTATTTCAACCCGCAGCTACTGGGATTGACCGGGACCCGGCAGCAGATTGATAGCGTAACGCGTCAATATCACGTGCAAAACGGTATCAATCCATACCAAAAGACCGATAAAAACTATGCTCTCAATCACTCGGCAAATCTGTATCTGCTGAATGGGAAAGGACGACTGATTAATATCGTCCCTTTCGGTATACCGATGGAGCATATCGAGCAGATGATTAATTTTGAATTAGTGCATCTTGGGATATGAGCAAACGAACTGTTCATTTTGGTAATAATGACTTATAATGAACATTCATTCTATTAAAAATTTTCAACAGTTAAAAGAGGATACCTTAAATGAAATGTAAAGCAGCTGTAGCCTGGGAACCGAAAAAGCCACTGGTTATTGAAGAAGTTGAGGTGATGGGCCCCCGAGAGGGCGAAGTACTGGTCAAAGTGATTGCTTCAGGTGTCTGTCACACCGATGCTTTTACCCTTTCTGGTGATGATCCGGAAGGTTCTTTCCCCTGTATTCTGGGGCATGAAGGTGGCTGTGAAGTCGTTGAGTTAGGCGCCGGAGTGAAAAACCTGGCCGTCGGCGACCATGTGATTCCACTTTACATCGCAGAATGTGGTGACTGTGAATACTGTAACTCTACTAAATCTAATCTTTGTCAGACGATTGCGCCCACCATCTGGACCGGTTATATGCCGGATGGCACCAGACGTTTTTCAAAAGGTGGCAAAGACATTTTTCATTATATGGGATGTTCCACCTTTTCTGAGTACACCGTCGTTCCAGAAATTGCACTGGCAAAAATCAATAAAGCCGCGCCGCTGGATAAGGTCTGTCTGCTGGGCTGTGGTGTGACCACCGGTATTGGCGCGGTATTAAATACCGCCAAGGTCGAGGCGGGCTCAACCGTCGCGGTATTTGGTCTGGGTGGTATCGGTTTATCCTGTATTCAGGGTGCGGTGATGGCCGCTGCTTCGCGCATCATCGGAATCGATATCAATCCGGATAAATTTGAATTTGCCAGGCAGCTGGGCGCTACCGATTTCGTCAATCCGAAAGACATCGATGGCAGTTTTGTCGAGTATATGCAGGATACCTTTAACGGTGGCCCTGATTATTCTTTCGAATGTATTGGTAATACGCAGGTGATGCGTGATGCACTCGAATGTACCCATATGGGCTGGGGTGTTTCAACCGTAATTGGTGTTGCCGGTGCCGGTCAGACTATACAGACGCGTCCATTCAATCTGGTCGTCGGGCGTACCTGGAAAGGCTCGGCGTTTGGTGGTGTGAAGGGTAGAACCGAGTTGCCGGGTTATGTCGATCGCTATATGAATGGTCAGATTGAACTAGATAGCCTGGTGACCCACACTATGCCGCTAGAAGATATTAACCGCGCTTTTGATTTAATGCATTCCGGTGAAAGCATTCGTTCAGTTATTATTTTCTAGGCTCAAATCGGGATAATTGAATGAAGCAAATTGAATCGATCAAAGAGTTTGGTGGTTACCTGAATCGTTACCAGCATGATTCCAGCAGCTGCCATTGTATGATGACCTTTTCGGTCTACCTGCCACCCGCAGCTGAGCACAATAAGGTGCCTGCGGTGTACTGGCTGTCGGGATTGACCTGTACCGATGATAACGTACGCACCAAAGCCGGTGCACAGCGCTACGCCGCTGAACTTGGGATCGCACTGATTATGCCGGACACCAGTCCCAGAGGGGATGCTGTCGCGGATGAAGAGAGTCGCTACGATCTTGGCAAAGGGGCTGGTTTCTATGTGAATGCGACTCAGGCACCATGGGCTGAACATTATCAGATGTATGACTATGTGACGCGTGAACTGCCTGCACTGATCGAAAAAGAGCTCCCCGTTATTTCCGGATTGAAGTCAATAACGGGGCATTCGATGGGCGGTCATGGCGCATTGATCTGTGCGCTAAAGGAAGCGGGTGCCTACCGATCCGTATCGGCTTTTTCACCGATCAATCACCCGAGCCGTTGTGGTTGGGGGCAGGGTTGTTTTAGTGCCTATCTGGGTGATAATCAGCAAGACTGGAAGGCTTATGATGCGACTGAGCTGGTACTGGCCGGCGCTGAAAAAATTCCTCTGTTTATCGATCATGGGGTAGCGGATGAATTTCTGCAGGATCAGCTGTATCCACAGGACTTGCTGGAGGCCTGTAAAAAAATGGATTTCCCGATCAAGCTGCGCATGCAGGAAGGTTATGATCATAGCTACCATTTTATCGCCAGTTTCATCGGCGAGCATCTGGCTTACCATGCGAGCCATCTTAAACAATAAATTATCCTCACTTTGAAATCCTCTGGGGAGATTCGCTGTCTTCCCGGGATTTCATTTTTTTACTCGGCTACCTTTATATGTCTGCTATTAAATTATTCTGTGGATGTATTTAACCTGGCGGGAGCTATACCTATTTTAACTTCAGTACAGGCTTACGCAGAGCGGCACAAAGGATGGTCGCTATGGTTGCGGCAGGGGTTCTCGTTACTGGATTCCAGTTGAGTTTGCTCAAGAATCGACAGGCGGCTTAAAGCAGCGTAATAACGTAGCCTGTTTTTGTGCATCGGGCGGGACATAAAGTACTGGTGGTTGTGCAGGGACTGTCGCTGGGTAAACTCAATAAAGCTTTCTTTGCGGGTAGCCATTTCTGACAGGATTCTTGCCGATGGTGTACGTTCAGGGTGCTTCAGGAAGCGATGGTAGTGCATCAGTGAACGGCTGTAGTGATCGCAGTCATTATCCTGATCGAGTTTCCGCGCAATCCATTGCATGTCAGAAAAAAGGCTTTCCGCCCAGTCATTCAGCAGAATTGTTTTACCATTCCTGATCAGTTGCAGAGATGGCTTTCTGCCCTGTGTCGCGGTGAGCTTTAAATTGTGTGCGTTGTCAGCACTCTGATTTTGGCTGGCCTCTGTTGATGGATTTAAAAGACAATGATGCATGAAAATTTCGAGGAAATGCAACTGCTGGAGTTCGATACCACTGGCTTCAAATGGATTGATATCCAGCGAACGTATTTCAATGTAAGCGATGCCTCGTTTTTCGAGTGCCTGTAAAGCCGACTCAGCATTTAACGGCGTCTGTTTTGGTCTTACGCTGACATAATGTTCATTCTCGATCTGCAAAAGATTGTGGTTTAGCTGTTGTTGCTTGCCATCGGCCAGTAGTGGAATGGTCGAGAATAGCGGGTGTGTTGCGCTGATGATTTGTTCCAGACTGGAAATGTAGTGGTGTAATGAATCGTAGCGGACTCTGCTTTCGGTGTAATGCTCGAAGTTATTGCTATAGCCAAAATCACTCATGCGTAAAGAGGTTGCATAGGGTAGAAAACAGGTCTCTTTATCGTATGCCTGCAACTTGTCTTTAGGGGCAGGGAAAGAGCGATCAACGGCGGGCGAAGCACCAAATAGATAGACCAGTAACCAGTCGATGCGTTGGATATTTCGAATGGCTTGCATGTAGCGGTCATTGATAAATTCGACGATGGGTTGCGTGTGGCCGTACTGCTTTTGCAGTAATTCCCAGAATTTTTCCGAGAACGAGTGATTGAAATGTACGCCTGAAATAATCTGCATAGGCTTGCCGTAACGATGTGCGAGTCCACGCCGGTAGATGGTTTTTTTCAGGCCTTTAGCGGAATTCCCATACTCTGCTACTTTAATCTCAGTGTCGTTCTCAATCCTGCAGGGCATGCTGGATGACCAGATTAATTCTTCTCCAATGTGCTGCTGGGTAAAGGTTTCTATTTCCAGCAGGCGTTGTATGGCGGCATCACTGACCGGGCAGGGAGGTGTAATCAGCTCCAGTTGCGACTCGGAGAAATCGGTGGTAATGCAGGGGTTAGTGAGTGCAGACCCGAGATTTTCAGGATGACGGGCCTGTGACAGGCCGCCGTTACGGGTGACTCGAAGTCCTTCTTTCTCCAGCCCTATTTTTGAGCCGTAAAAACCAGGAGGTACTATTTTTCTGGTCAGTATATGCATAAAGAGTAGAGCGAATTAAGCGACTAAGGTTGCTGAAACTTAAGGAGACTGT
>JACNJF010000185.1 GCA_014382695.1 Gammaproteobacteria bacterium
GCCATTGATTTTCTCCTGTTAAATAAAACTATTCATTTTTGACAGGTAGCCCTTCGTTTCTAGACTTAGCTTTAACCCCTATGCAACTTTACATAATATACATTATGCGCATATAAAACCTATATCAATAAAACCACCAGAAGCTTTTAGCCAGCTTCTAGATTTGACATTTATCAAGTACAGCTGAAAATACTATATGTTATCAATAGCCCTAAATTTATAACTGTTATTTTAGGGCTAGATTCCGATATCTATTTCAAATCATTGATTCCCTAAAATCTACTTAGCCTTAATCAGTTTCAATTATTGAGCAGACGCGAAGAGACAATGAACATATCCGCTATATTGGTCACCACAGTTCCACACAATACCCTGAATATGATTAGTACCCTGAATAACCTACAAGGTGTTGAGGTGTATCACAACGATCCCTCCAGCGGGAAAATTATCATCATCCAGGAAGCTGAAGCCATTCATGACGAAGTTGAAGGCTTAAAAAAAATCAAAAAAATTCCCGGTATTATCGTTGCGGAAATGGTCGAGCATTATTTTGGCGAAGACCGCAACCTGTATCCCAGTTCAGAGCTGGAAGATATCGATGCCACCTGTGGAACGCTGATGGCTGACAGCTGCAGCATTCCAGAATATCTAAATAATTAATCAAAACTAAAACTGGCTGAAGCCTGAAAAAACACCCTGGAGGTCAAATGTTAGATATCAACCGCCGTGAATTTCTTAAAACAAGCGTCGCAGCTTCGGCAGCTGCAACCGTCGGTATTCCCGTCAGCTCCGTTCAGGCAAGCGCTGCAAAGGAAGCTGAGAAAGACTGGCAATGGGACAAATCTGTATGCCGTTTTTGTGGAACGGGCTGCGGCATTATGGTCGCCACGAAAGAAGGTCGAATTGTTGCGACTAAAGGTGATCCGGATGCTCCTGTAAACCGGGGATTGAACTGCATCAAGGGCTATTTTAATGGCAAAATCATGTACGGCAAGGATCGCCTGACCAAACCTCTACTCAGAATGACCGATGGAAAGTTTGATAAGCAGGGAAAATTTGTAGCGGTCAGCTGGGATCGAGCTTTTGATGAAATGGAAAAGCAATTCAAAAAAACGTATAACGAAAAAGGCCCAGCAGGCATTTCAATTATGGGTTCCGGGCAATACACGATTCCAGAAGGCTATACCGCCGCCAAACTCATGAAAGCAGGCTTTCGCAGTAACAATATAGATCCAAATGCGCGCCATTGCATGGCATCGGCAGTGGTTGGTTTTATCCAGACCTTTGGTATCGATGAACCGTCCGGTAACTACGATGATATTGAATATACGGACACCGTGGTAACCTGGGGCGCCAATATGGCGGAATGCCACCCTATCTTATGGGCGCGCGTTTCGGATCGTAAACTGGCAGATGAAGACCACGTCAAGTTAATCAATTTGACGACCTGCTCGAATCAAACTTCAGATATCGCGGATCTCGAAATCGTTTTCAAACCGGGTACCGATCTGGCTATCTGGAACTACATCGCACGTGAAATTGTTAAACGTGATGCCGTCAACCACGATTTTGTTAATAAACACTGTGTGTTTGCAACCGGACCTTATGACATTGGCTACGGTATGCGTCCAACCAGTAAATATGCCTACGATGCTGAAAAAGATATTCAGGCAAAAGAACTCGAAATCGTATTGGATGCAGATGAAGCCATTGCCCAGCGTAAAAAGGCCGGAATGATAGTTAAACAGGAAAATACTAAAGTTCCTGTCAAGCACTGGCTCATACAGTTTGAAGAGTTTAAACGTGGAGTAGAACCCTACACTCTCGATTTTGTTGCCAATTTATCGAAAGCTGATGCGGACGAATCGCTTGAATCTTACAAAAATAAGTTAGTTCAACTGGCCGATGCTTATATAGAACAAAGCCGTAAGGTGGTGAGTTTCTGGACGATGGGCATGAACCAGCATTACCGAGGTAGCTGGGTCAACGAGCAGGCTTATATGGTGCATCTGTTATTAGGCAAGCAGGCGATGCCGGGTAACGGCGCTTTTTCACTCACCGGCCAGCCTTCAGCCTGCGGAACCGCACGCGAAGTAGGTACCTTTGCTCATCGGTTACCGGCTGACCTGGTGGTTAATAATCCGAAACACCGTGCATTTTCGGAAGGTCTCTGGAAATTACCTGCTAAAACACTGAACCCTAAAGTCGGCACGCATATTATGAAAATATTGCGTGGGTTGGAAGACGGCGAGATTGGCTTTACCTGGGTACAGGTAAACAATCCTTTCCAGGCTTCTGCTAATGCAAATCACTGGATTAAAGCTGCACGGGAAATGGATAACTTTGTAGTTTGTTCAGACCCCTACCCTACGGTATCAGCCAAGGTTGCTGATCTAATTCTACCGACCTCCATGATTTACGAAAAATGGGGGTTGTACGGCAATGCTGAGCGTCGTACCCAGGGCTGGCGTCAACAGGTGAATGCACCTGGCGATGCGCGTACCGATGTCTGGCAAATGCTGGAATTCTCCAAACGCTTCCAACTCAAGGACGTCTGGGGTGAAAAAAGCATTCCGGGTCTTAAATCGGATGGCTTTGAGGATGGAAAATTACCCGATGTCCTGACTGAAGCCAAAGCGATGGGTTATTCACCCGAAGATACACTCTACGATGTCCTGTTCGCGCATGAAGAAAACAAAAAGGTCGTCTGGCCGGACCCTGCTGTTGCAAAAGGCCATGCAAACAGTACATCCGACTGGCTCGGTGACGGCTGGTTCCCTGAAAAGGCGTTATTCAACGAATACAGACAGTTTGGTGTGGGTCACGCACATGATCTTGCCGATTTTGATACCTATATGCGAGATGACGTTCGGGGTCTGAAATGGCCCGTTATCGACGGTAAGGAAACAGAATGGCGATTTAATGAAGAATATGATTCGTATGTTGCAAAAGGCAGCGGCTTCGACTTCTATGGACCGGCCCTGAAGTCACTTAAAAGTGGTGACCTGGATGGAATTACGAATAAGGAAAGCACCAGCCTGGCACACAAAGCGAAGATATTTTTCCGCCCTTATGCGGCACCTCCAGAACAACCGGATGCCAACTATGACCTGTGGTTTTCAACCGGACGTGTACTTGAACACTGGCACACAGGTACCATGACACGGCGGGTTCCAGAACTGCACCGTGCGGTTCCGACAGCCCTGCTATGGATGCATCCGGATGATGCGGCGAATCGCAAGCTGGCCCGTAATGATATCGTCTGGATAGAGTCGCGTCGGGGTAAGATCAAAGCGGTACTGGAAACCCAGGGTCGTAATCGTCCACCCAAGGGATACACGTTTGCTCCGTTTTTTGATGAAGGCGTTTTCGTAAACAAAATCTGTATCGACATGACCTGCCCGATGTCTAAAGAAACAGACTTTAAAAAAGCCGCTGTCAAAGTGTATAAGGCCTAGAAAACAGGAATGAGTACCCTGCCTCGTTTCAATGTTGCAGGGTACTTGCTTTTTGAATCCAATAATAAATGAATTCTATTTCACTTAAAGCACGCCGTAAGTTTTTGAAAGGCATCACCCAAAATGTTGCTATTGCATCAACGGGAGGTTTAATCTGGGCATCGCTGCTGCAAAAAGAAGCCCGTGCCATGCCTTCCGCTATGCGACCTCCGGGTGCTTTAGATGAAAAAGATTTTAATGCGAAATGTATTAAATGCGGGCAGTGTGTAACAGCCTGTCCTTATGACACGTTAAAACTGGCGAATACCAGCGATCAAACTCCGATTGGTACCCCCTATTTTATTGCACGCGATATCCCCTGTTACATGTGTCCGGATATTCCCTGCATGAAGGCCTGCCCTACCGGCGCGTTAACACCAAAACTGGAAAATATTGAAGATGCGCGTATGGGACTGGCCGTCATTGATATTGAAAATTGTTTATCCTGGCTCGGTTTACGCTGTGAAATTTGCCATCGCGAATGCCCGGTCAAAGACTCCGCAATAACCGTCGAACACCACCCGCGTAAGCTCAGCAAACACGCTATGTTCGTTCCACTGGTGCATAGTGATGCCTGCACCGGTTGTGGTATTTGTGAGAAAGCCTGCCCGACCGATGAAGCCGCAATTAAAATAGTCCATCCTGAGCTGGTGCAAGGTTCTGTGGGTGAACATTATCGTCTCGGCTGGGAGAATGAGGGTGCCATCACGCAGGAATTCACCCCCGAAAAGATGCGCTCGGATACTTCAGTAGATGTTGAACCGGGCGGCCTGGATTACCTGAATACGGGTGACCTATAGTGAGCCCGACAGTGAGCAATATCAAAAACGCCAACAGGCAGGCAAAGATAGGACCTAACGGAAAACCGGTCAGGCCTTTCGTCATGCCGGATACTCTTAGCGGAAAACTGGGCGTCTGGAAATACCTGATTCTAAGACGTATCACCCAGCTTTCTACCCTGCTTTTATTTTTCGGCTCTGCGCACTGGGCCTGGAATTATAATGAACTGCCTGTTATCAGTGGTAATTTATCCAGTTCTCTACTGCTGGGTTTTATCCCATTAGCGGATCCCTTTGCCGTTTTACAAATACTTGCAACACAGAACACACTCTTATCGGAGGTGCTAACCGGCACCCTCATCGTTCTGGCGTTTTATTTTATTGCAGGCGGTCGTGTCTGGTGCTCATGGGTTTGTCCGATCAATATGGTTAGTGACCTTGCCAGCAGGGTACGTCGAAAACTGAATATACAAAATGCAGTCCAGATTAGTCGAAGGTTTCGCTACACCATACTGGTTTTAGCACTGGTACTCTCCGCGATAACCGGTGTCGCGGCATTCGAATGGATCAGTCCGATCAGTATATTCCATCGAGAAGTCATTTTTGGCCTTGGCTCTGGCTGGGCTATTCTTCTCGGTATTTTTATATTTGACGCTTTCATCCTGAAAGATGGATGGTGTGGACATCTCTGCCCTTTAGGTGCCTTTTATTCAATTGTTGGCAGATTCTCATTATTACGCATCAAGTTTGATGCACCCACCTGTACTCATTGTGTGGAATGCGTGACGGTTTGTCCGGAACCTCAGGTTCTGGATTTTAAGCAGGCTACAAGCAAGGGATATATTTCTGCCGGCGAATGTACGAACTGTGCTCGCTGCATCGGCGTGTGCCCGGAAAATACTCTGAAGTTTGACTTAAAACCGTGGATAAAAAAACAGGAATTAACCATCAACAATCAACAAAATCTAACCACTAAAACTGACAATCTGAATGAAACAGACCATGGGAGAAAAATAGCATGAAAACTGAAAGATTATTTTTACTGACGGGTGTGGTCGTAGCCATCTTTGGCTGTAGCCAGGTACCTTTAAACAATGCTGCAGAGTCAGCGATTGTAGATGATATTAATATGGGTTTAAGTAAGGAGAGTGTATTTGATACGCCTACACCTATGGTATCACACTACAGTGGGCAGGAAACTGGTGAAAACGAACGTTTACCCGTAGCCTATTCAACCTTACCATCTCAGGTGGCACACACTCTGACGGAATACCTGCCTATCACCAGAGAAGAAAATGAATGTATCGATTGTCATGACCGCAGAAAATATATTGGTTATGAGTGGAAAATGGGTGTCAGGGTGCCTATGCCGGACTCTCACTATGGTTCTTTTAAGGTCCAGGGTGAATCAGAAGATGTCGCTGGTGCGCGCTATAACTGTACTTTGTGTCATGTACAGATGTCAGATGCTCAACCCTTAGTTGGAAATACCTTCTCCAACTAATTGACCATGGATTAAAAAACATCAGTTCAGTCGCTAAAACGCTGAATTGATGTCTCCATCCTTTAGATATGAGCAATACACCTGTAAATCCTTCCCGCCGTGGCTTTTTTACCGCAACTATTCTGACCCACGAAGGAAGAGAGCAGGTAAAAAAACAGTTAACCCGCCGGGGCCTTTATCCGCCAGGTTTACTATCTATTGCTTCGGCTGAGAATTGCCTTGAATGCACAGGAATCTGCGCCGATAGTTGCCCGCAAAACATCATCAGCTTACACTCAAAAGAACATCAATATTACGGCCAGCCTTATCTCGATTTTAGCAATAATGGTTGTACCTTTTGTAACGAATGTAACCATGCCTGTCCTGCAATAAGCCATAAACTCCCAGGCCCGGATAAGGCAATTATTGGCAAAGCGCATCTCGACAAAGATGTCTGTCATGCCTGGAATGGCATTATCTGTATGTCCTGTTATAGCGTCTGTCCCGATAAGTTATACAAATTTGATAAACGCCGTAAAGTGTCTATTGATCAGAGCCCCTGTAATGGCTGTGGTTTTTGTATTAGGGTCTGTCCGGCCAGCGCCATCAGCATCATTTCCTTAAACGCCAACCAGACTTAGCCCCCGCTTTTTTTTTAAACATTCCTATATTGGATGATCATGGGTTTATTCCAGATCAGCTCAAGACATCAAAGTTTCATTTTAAAACTTATAGAAATTATTTCTGATTCAGTTAGTCTATATCTCTAATAACAAAAAAAAATCACCCTAAACTAACCATCAGGAACTCACATGGCTCTTAAAAAAATTGATTACGCCAGACCGGTCTATATTATCGACGGATGTCGAACACCATTTCTAAAAGCCAGAGGTAAACCAGGGCCGTTCAAACATACCGACCTCGCGATTAATGCATCCAGAGCGCTGTTACAAAAAATGCCTTTTGAAGCGGATGCTTTTGACGAAGTCATTTTTGGTGCGGCCATGCCAGGCTCTGATGAAGCGAATATCAGTCGTATTGTCGCTCTCAGACTTGGTTGCGGCGATAAAGTCCCTGCCTATACGGTTCATAGAAACTGTGCATCCGGTATGCAGTCATTGGATAATGCCGCCTTATCGATTGCCGATGGGCGATCCGATCTGATCCTCGCTGGTGGTATAGAAGCCATGAGCCGTGCGCCGCTGTTATTACATGACAACATGGTGAACTGGCTGGCGAACTGGTGGGGAGCGCGTTCTTTGTCAGCCAAAATTAAAGTGCTCTGGCAACTTCGTCCGGCCTATTTTGCTCCAGTAATTGCCCTGCTGAATGGCCTTAAAGATCCGGTTGTGGGTCTGTCGATGGGTCAGACCGCTGAAAAAATAGCGTATCGTTTTGGCATTACGCGCGAGATGATGGATCGTTATGCGGTACAAAGCCATCAGCGACTTTTACTGGCTCAGAAAAACCATGAACTGCCAGAAATCGTGCCAATTTTTGATCAAAAGGGAAACTTATATGATCTGGATGAGGGCGTACGCGCTGACTCATCCATCGAGAAGTTGGGTAAGCTAAAACCGGCTTTTGATAAGCCTTTTGGTACAGTCACTCCCGGTAACAGCTCTCAGATTACCGACGGTGCCGCCAGTCTGGTGCTGGCGAGCGCCGAAGCGGTTGAAAAACATAACCTGCCGGTTCTTGCACGTCTGGTCACCACACACTGGGCTGGGCTGGCTCCTGATGAAATGGGTCTGGGGCCTGCACATGCCATAGCACCTCTCCTGCGATCACGCAGATTGAAAGCGGAGTCGATCGATTACTGGGAAATCAACGAAGCTTTCGCTGCTCAGGTTCTGGCCGTGGTTGAAGCGCTAAAGGATAAAAAATATTGTATTGAGCACCTCGGCATTCGTAGCGCGATAGGAGAAATCCCGATGGATAGACTTAATATCCATGGTGGTGGTATCAGCCTTGGACATCCTGTCGGGGCCAGTGGAGCACGCATCGTATTGCATCTGGCTAAAATACTGCAGGCAAAATCAGCTAAACGCGGCATTGCGTCCCTGTGTATTGGTGGTGGTCAGGGTGGCGCGATGTTAATTGAACGGGAGGGCGTGTAAAAATGGCTAATTCACTATTGACTAAAAATACTTCGCACTGGCGTTCAGACATTGATCAGCAGGGCATTTTATGGCTGATTCTAGATCAGAAGGATGCCTCTACCAATGTACTTTCAGCCGAGGTTTTGCAACAACTGGATTCTATACTGGATAAAATTCACAGGGAGTTACCGCTAGCCGTGGTATTTAAATCCGCAAAATCGAGTGGATTTATCGCTGGTGCCGATATCAATGAGTTTCTGCAGGTGACTAATCAGCAGGAAGCTCTGATACTGATCCGGCGTGGGCAAGGTGTGTTTAATAAAATTGAAGCTCTCAGTTGTCCGACAATTGCGCTGATCGATGGGTTCTGCATGGGTGGCGGCACTGAACTGGTTCTTGCCTGTGATTACCGAATCGCCTCTGACAACCCATCCACACGTATTGGACTACCCGAGGTTAAGCTCGGCATCCACCCCGGATTTGGTGGTGTTGTACGCCTGACTCGTCTGGTCAATCCTTTTCAGGCTCTTGAAATGATGCTGAGCGGCAGGGCCTTAAGTGCCAGAGATGCGAAGAAAATTGGTCTGGTCGACTATGTCCAGCCTGAACGCCAGTTAACCCGTGCCGTCACCCACATAGCGCTAACGACGCCTCCGAAAAGAAAACTGCCCTGGACAGGCACCCTGCTTTCACTCCCGCTGATAAGATCGCTGGTGACTTTCATAATGAAAAAGCAGGTCGCAAAAAAAGCATCCATAGAGCACTACCCTGCTCCCTATGCATTGCTTGATGTCTGGAATAAATACTATGGCAGCCCATCGATGATGGAACAGGAGGCAAAATCGGTCGCCAGCCTGGTTCAGGGCGAAACGGTACGCAATTTGATTCGGGTATTTTTTCTTCAATCGCGTCTTAAAGGGCTTGCTGACAAGCATACATTCCAACCCCGGCATGTGCATGTCATCGGTGCGGGGATCATGGGTGGAGATATTGCAGCATGGTGCGCCTTAAAAGGATTTCGAGTGACCCTGCAGGAACGTGAAGCCAAATACCTTAGCAATGCTTTTGCCAGAGCGCACCAGTTGTTTGCACGTAAATTAAAAACTCAGCATGAGCGCAATCAGGCCATCGATCGACTGATACCGGACTGTGATGGAAATGGTGTCGCTCACGCCGATGTGATCATTGAGGCTATTTTCGAAAACATAGAGGCCAAGCATGCGATCTATAAAGACATAGAGCCACGCATGAGAAAAGATGCGGTGCTCGCCACCAATACGTCCAGTATTCCGCTGGAAACGCTGGCCGCAGCCCTGCAACAACCAGAACGTTTAGTGGGATTACATTTTTTCAATCCGGTCGCAATGATGCCACTGGTTGAGATTGTGAAAAAAGACGACACCCCTGCCAGTGTGGTAAATCAGGCATCGGCATTCAGTCTGCATATCGGTAAATTACCGCTTCCGGTCAAGAGTTCGCCCGGATTTCTGGTCAACCGTATTCTGGTGCCCTATCTGATTGAAGCGGTAACCTTGCATGAGGAAGGAATCGCCATCGAGGCGATCGATAAAGCAGCCATTGATTTTGGAATGCCGATGGGCCCAGTCGAATTAGCAGATGCCGTTGGCCTGGATATCTGCCTTTCAGTAGCGACCAACCTGTCCAGCTTTAGTGGTTTTCAGGTGCCTGAAATCCTCAAAAAAATGGTCGCCGCAAAAACTCTGGGCAAGAAAACTGGCTCGGGCTTTTATCAATACAAAAAAGGCCACCCGATTAAAGATCATGATGCCAATATGGGGTTGCAGCAGGAGATTCAAAACCGCCTGATATATCGATTATTAAACGAATCTGCAGCCTGTCTCCGTGAAGGCATCGTGGATGATCTGGATTTACTCGACGCTGGTGTCATCTTTGGTACCGGTTTTGCCCCTTTCCGAGGTGGCCCGTTAAACTATGGTAAAGATTCCGGGGTAAATTCAATCCAGCAAAATATGAAAATTTATCAGCAACGCTTCGGTGATCGATTCGAACCGGATGAAGGCTGGACAAGCGTTTAATGCAATAGCAAAAGGCCACCGGAATCAGCTTTCTGGTGGCCTTCGGACGGTTCGACTAGATTCCATTGAAGTTACTCTAGCGAGGCATTTGACCGTGTAATTTCCATCCTTGATCAGCCTTAACTATCACCATAATCCGCCTGTACTTAAATCTATAAAAAACTTTAAATAAGTTAAATAACTAATTGATTAATAGCATTTAAATAGAAATATAATATTGCTGAATATAGTATAATAACTCTTCATATTTAGGAGCTAAACTCTAATGAATCGACGCCAGTTTCTATTGAGTTCTTTTGCATCAGGAACCGGTTTAGTGATACCTCAACTTGTTAGTGCAGCAGTAAACAAACCTTCCCGTCTCCCGTTAATCATCCATACCGTGTAAGCTTAAATGGACAGGATTATCTAGCGCATAAAGGGTCAGTGTTTGGTGTTGGTGAACGATTGAATCTGGAACTTATATCTGTAGATATGGGGCATCATCTGATCGGCCTATCGGTGAATGGAAACGAAGTTCGTCAGTTCCGCTCCTGGATCGTTGGAGGCATGATTGAAAGAGGAGAACCACTGACAGCGATGATTACTGATTCAAGTCAGGACCATGCTTTTCGTATCGACATCCTACTGGACAGAGCTCTAAAACTAGGTGAAAGACTCCCATTAATCGATTCTGTCTCTGAAAACTTTGGCAAATCTGCGCAAATGGTTAGATTAGAAAGTAACGATTACGAGTCACAAAACGGGGAGTGGTATCCGGTGCGTGCTCTACCGTGGCACCTGTATCGTCCAGCACAATACACCAGGAAACCCCAACAACTTATGGAGAGCGGTTTACGTTTGTATGTCGATGACAGGACGATTACAAGTGGCCTGATGCCGATTAATCCACGCCGCAGAAATGTCTGGCACCCTGCTCCGTGGCAAGATCTATGGCCTGATCCAGCTGCGGTTCCTCGGCAAAACGTGCCGCAAGTTCTGCGTCCTCGATTGCGCTTGGCGCACGATTTGCCAGCAGCGAGTCAGACTGCAGTTGCGTCAACTTGTTGCAAGTGTCGACTGCACCCTGCGGCTGAACTGCTGTCGTCATGCATCCCGCAAGAATCACGGATGACACCGCGACGGCAATAAGAGTTCTAACCATTCGGACTGGCTGTTTCATATTTTTTCTCCTGTATTGCGCTGCATTTCCGGCTTCAGCACATCGATACTTTTTTGCATTTTCTCGTTGACCATTCTGTCCCTGGCCACTTCTGCCAGGGCGGAAGCGAGTTCAGCGTCAACACGCGCCTCCTGGGCGAGGCGCTGGGCATGGCCCATTTCCTTCAGTTGCATCGCGTTGAGTGCCGCCGTAAGTTTATCGCGTGCCTTGTTCAGTTCGACGGAGGAATAGTCCGCAACACCTGCGCGATCGGCATCCGCAATTGCCATCTCTGCAGCCAGCAAGTCTGCGCTCGGTGCTGAAGAGGCACAGGTGGTAAGCATCAGTAACCCCACAACTGCGGTTCCCATGAGCCTGGCGGTGGTTACGGTTACAGGGCGCAATATCAAACTACGGCTTCCCTTTAACATTGATAACTGCATTCTCTGAATCATTTTATTTTTTCTCGTTTGCATGTGAATCGCGGCATCCTGCACATCGAAATTGCAATCAGTATCGGCGCCAGCAACGAGCAGTTCTTTACGTTATCGAACATAACAGGGCTAACATCCTGAACTCTTATGTGCGCTAGCGTCCAGACAGTCGTCAGGTTTCAATCCATACTGCGGAGCCTGTACCCATGGGCCATCAAACGTCTCTGGCTCTTATCCACTATCAGGATTGCATTGCCAGAGCGCCATATGTGGTTTTGCGGGGTTTCCCAACACCAGGACAGTTCATATGCCAATCAGCAAATCTGCCCCAGTCGTCAACCGCTTGCTCGCGACTCTGCAGCACAAAGACTATCAACGCTTTGTAGAGGGTTGCACACCGGTTAAGCTAGCGTTTGCCGAGATCCTGGCCGAACCCGGCGAGCACATGCGCTATGTTTACTTCCCTACGGCGAGTTTCATTTCTCTGGTCAAACCAATCGATAGTCATGCGGGCCTGGAGGTGGGTCTGATCGGAGATGAAGGCATGCTGGGAATTTCTCTTATACTCGGGGTCGAGGTGTCGCCACATCGCGCTCTGGTACAGGGAGCGGGGTCGGCACTGCGCATGGATGCTGCGGTGTTTTTGCGCGAACTTGAACAGACCCCTGCGCTACAACGGGAACTGAAGCGTTACCTCTATGTGGTGATGTGCCAACTTGGCCAAACAGCGGCCTGCACTCACTTCCATGTGGTTGAGGCGCGTCTCGCCCGTTGGCTTTTGATGACACGGGACCGCGCACACTCGGACACGTTTCATGTCACCCACGAATTTCTGGCCTACATGCTGGGCGTCCGCCGTGTCGGTGTTACCAGAGCTGCCACTACATTGCGAAATCAAAAACTCATTCACTATCGGCGCGGGGATATCACGGTTCTCGACCGTCACGGTCTGGAGGCCGCTTCCTGCGACTGTTACGCAATTGACTTAGCCACCTATGAGCGGATGCTGGGTAAAGGTCAAGCAAACTAGCGAGACTATTGCAATAATTAGGTTTAGCAGGATTTTGGCCCGCCAAACCGGGGTCAATCGCGACCGCCATTACCTGCGGAATCAGGCGACGACCGGGCTAGTTGCTGATGTCCCACATCACATTGCTCTTAGTCCTGACTGCGGCCCTTAGCAACTGGATTACAGGCAGGGCGCGGTGTGGAGGACTTTTGGCCGATTCGTCGACATCTCCCTACGCGGACTCTTGTGACCTAGGCGGCAAACTGCTGCTCAACTTCGATCGCGGCCTCCAGACGCTTCAACGCAGCCTGGACATCTGGCCCAAGCAGGGAACCAAGGTACGGCACCGCTGTGTCCCATCAGTTTAGGTAGTCTGACTGCTACGTCACCGAACATAGTTATGTCGGCATTGGCCGGACAGGTAAATGTAACCAACGTATTCACTTCCTCTTTGATATTTTGGTTATGGGCAAACACATCGCGTTTGCATGGACTGTCTGAATTGACCGTGCCGGGATAAAACCGCGACGTCCTAAATTCCCGCGTTAGGTTCACACGATCCAGGCTATCTTATGTTCGACACCGCACAGACCGGCCAGGGACAGGGTGCCAACATGTCAGCTCCCTTTCCGTCACAAGTACAGGAAAAGAGCAGTTCGTTGTCCTGCAAAGGACTCAATAAAAGGGGACGACGACAAATTGTAATCATGATCAAGAGATATAACATTATGTTAATACTAAAGAAGGCAACTACCTGGTTGAGTATCCTGGCTATATTGTTAATGCACATGGCAACCGCGCAGGCTGCCATAGTCACCAACGCTGAAGTTTTGTCCGATTCTAAGCGCACGCAACTGGTGAATTTACTGGAACGTCAAGAAGTTCAGCAGCAACTGATAGAACACGGCGTTGACCCCAAAACATCTCTTGCTCGTGTTGATCAAATGACGGATGAAGAGATAACGCAGCTCAACGGAAATATCGATAAGTTAACGGCCGGAGCTGGTGTTAGCACAGTCGAATTACTTCTGATTATTATTTTGGTTATTCTTATTCTGTAGTATTAATACAGACAGGATTTTTTATTGCACTGAATCCGCTGACAGTCGGTGCAATTTTAAATTTGAATTGGATTACGACGCGCTGTTAGCGTCATTTGAATTAGCGGGTTACCCCGCTCAATCTCCTGTAAATCAGGGGGAGTACCAATCGACGATTTTATAAAAAAATGTAAAACCAGAGTTGCTCAAACGGTTATACGATGAATACTCAGAGTAGGAAAAGTCGCGTTATATCGATCATGCATATATGGAAAAATTGACAGCGCTCCTTTTTACCGTCGGGCTCAAAAGGTAGCGGCACCAGAGACAAGTATTCCCTATTAAGAAATGGTCGGGGTGAGAGGATTCGAACCTCCGACTCCTGCCTCCCGAAGGCAGTACTCTACCAGGCTGAGCTACACCCCGTTTGTTTTAAAATTGTATCACGACCAATGATCCAGTTTAGATAGGTGCTAATCGCACAATCTCTCCCATTGCTGGAATCTATTCCTGTTCCTGATTTTAAACGGGCGTAGTATAGGTGAGCAAATAAATTTCGCCACTCATTTTTCCCAACCTTTACTAAGTGGACGGTAAAGTCTGCGCTTCACTTTGTGGCTTACATTTTATCTTACTACATTAGCGCTAAACGCTCGAACATTAACCGACTAAATTTTATCTCTTAGTTGGTGGTTGAGTCGACCAGATCGGACAAATATATAGCAATGGCGACACTTAATCATACGTCGCCCTGCCCCTCAATTCTGTCTTCCTTGCTGCTCAGCTATAGCGTCCAGGTGACCGTAACCGTGGTATTCATGGTCACTCTATTCACCGTAAATGAGATAGTCTCTGACCCTGCACTGCCAGCATCAGGGGTAAAGGTGATTCGATAACTACCATCCCCCCGATCACCCATTCTACCCATGACTGAATCGGTACCGGTCGTCGTTAGTCTGCCGGTACTCGGGTTGGCAACATTGGAAGCAAGCACTGCCTGTACATCAAGCCCTGCTCCGATGATATTGGAGCCGCTGTCGCGCGGGGTGATGATAATCACCACCGGTGTACCCGCAATCGTACTCACCGGCGAGACTGGAGTCGACACTACCGACGTAGTGGTGGCATTTGCCGCAATGAAAGCTCCGCTATGGTGGTAGCCCAGGTTGACAATCAGTGCATCGGCTGTGCCATCAAGTCCACCATCGGTACGTGTAGTGGTCGTATTGAGCGCTACCGGCAGGATCGCGCTGGCGTTCGCCGAACCGGCATCGATAGCAGGTGAATCCGTGCCCTGAGGCACGAGTGCGCTGAGATACCAGCCCTCTACAAACAAAGGGTCAACCCCGATTAGAGCCGCAGTGCCACCGGTGAACAGGTTGCTACCTGGATTGGCAAGCAGACTTCCGATCAGGTTGTTGCTGGCTACAGTAATACGGCCCAGATCATCGTAAATATCGTTAGTACCGTTAACCAGATCGGTATTGCCAAAGAAAATATTATCGCGCAGAGTGACCGTGCCGCTACTGCTTTCTACGTTTAACCCTGCCCCTTCAAAGTTTGCAGTATCCGATGACAGGTTGTGGGCGATGGTATTGTTAATGAGGGTTGGCGAAGTTGCACCGTTGATATAGATACCGCTACCGCTACCGAATGTATTATTGGCAGTCGTACGGTTCTCAATAATCAGGTTGTTCTCAACGGTAATGCTGGAGCCCGAGAGATGAATCCCTCCTCCATCGAAATCGCTGTTCTGGCGAATCAGGTTGCCGATGATGTTGCCGTTGCCAGAGGACGCAATACCGCCACCAGCGTTATTCACGATGATATTATTGCGGATAATCGGACTTCCATTGGCAGAGTGGCTGATTCCCGCTCCGGTACCATCGCGGATGATGTTGTTCTCGAAGATGCCGGCGCCGGAAGACTGGATAACAACCGGGGTCGGTACACCCGTTATAGTGAAACCCTGCACCACGTTCGCAGGAGAAGTGCTCGAAATCTGAATGCCCTGGTTGGAGGAAACACCACTGGCGGTATCATGGAAGATCGTCAGGCCTTGCGGCGTGGACTCGGTGAAGGTGGTCGACAGGTTGCTGCCCGCCAGCGCCAGATGGCGCGAAGTGTTTTCGCTCAACGCCAGGTTGTTGAAGGTCACGGTCGCACCTGTTGACGGAGTCAGTACCACTCCGTCCTGACAGTAGTTAACGGCCAGATTGTTGAAGATTGTGGGCGTAGTAAGATTGATGATATCGATGCCATCGCGTGCATACCAGACATCGAGAAAGTTGAGCGTGCCGCCGACACTGCCTGAACTGAAATTAACCCCCTCCCAACTGATCAAATGCGCAACATTACCGACCCCAACATTCGTGTCTACCGATGAGGTCAATACAACATGGTTGCCAGCTCCTGCTGTACCATTCACATTCAATGTGCCGCCACTGGCGATCGTCAGGCTTTGGCCGGATTGAAACTTGATCAGCACGCCTGAGTTGAGGGTTAGCGTGACCAGATTGGGTACAATGAGGGTAGAAGGTACCTGCCAGTAGCTGCCAACTCCCAATGGCTCAGGCGCCAGGGTTAAATTACCCAGCAGGGTACCGGAAATTCGCGCATAGTCTTCAACCAGTCCGGCACCTGCAGTCCAGTTGACCAGTGCAGGTAGATTCATGCCGATTACGGTATAGGGCGAAGGAGCGTTAAGCAAAGTAATGTTGAGGCCGAAGGCAGGTGTGGCGTTATTACTGAAATATAACGATGAAAGCACAGCACCACTAAGCGTTAAATCACTATATGATCCGCCGGCACCTTCCAGAACCAGATTATAATTGCCACCATTGATCGTATTGACACCTGCTGTACCATTGAACAGAGGGGCCAGCGTTGCATCACCCAGCAGATGTACCCCATTCACACCAACCGTGCCGGTATCACCAATGGTCAAACCTGTTATGGTCGGGTTGATCAGTCCACTGCTGGCATCATCTATAAATATACCGCTGCCCGCTACGTTGTTGATATGTACTCCACTCCAGATACCCGTCAGGGTTGAGTCGTTATTCGCATCAATAAAAATTGCGTGATATCGGGAGTCTCTACCAATATCGTTGTAGCTGACATTTTGCAGATTAACGGTCATGCTTTGACCTGTAGCCAATCCAATATTCAGACCATAAAAATCGGTGCTACGGAATTCCGTATTCTTCACACTGAGCGCTGAACCCGGCTGGGTAAAGCTCTGGAAAAGACCATAATCCGCATAGCTAATCAGCGCATTATCGATCGTTACCGACGCTCCAGCATTCATTTGAATCCTTCCCCAGATACCACGAACTACCGCTGTACCATCACTAATATTCGCTCCCACACTGTTATCCCGAAACGACGTCAGTACCGATTGCGGGCCAACACCATCTCCATCACCAATAGTCAGGCTACCGGTGACAGAAAGTAGCTGGTTAAGGTCAAATTTCAATATTGCCCCATCGTTGATCGTGAGTGTGGTGCCTGCCGGAATCGTCAAGGTCGAAATAACACGGTAAATACTACTCCCCGTATTCAACGGGTCCTGCTGCAGAATGCTATTGGCAAGTGTTCCACCGGTAGCAATGTAATTCCGCACAGCCGTACTACTCGTGGTATTAAATCCAAGATCAATACTGCCTGCACCCAATACACCGACAACAGGAGACATGGTTGTTAGCAGATGGTAAGGAGACGGTGCACTATTCAATATCACCGTGGCATCGGTCCAGACGGTTGGACTGAATGCACCAGCCAGCTGGATCGATGACGTTCTAGCACTACTTAAGGTTAGATCGCTATAGGAACCGGCAACGCCATCCAGAACCAGATTATAATTGCCACCATTGATCGTATTGACACCTGCTGTACCATTGAACAGAGGGGCCAGCGTTGCATCACCCAGCAGATGTACCCCATTCACACCAACCGTGCCGGTATCACCAATGGTCAAACCTGTTATGGTCGGGTTGATCAGTCCACTGCTGGCATCATCTATAAATATACCGCTGCCCGCTACGTTGTTGATATGTACTCCACTCCAGATACCCGTCAGGGTTGAGTCGTTATTCGCATCAATAAAAATTGCGTGATATCGGGAGTCTCTACCAATATCGTTGTAGCTGACATTTTGCAGATTAACGGTCATGCTTTGACCTGTAGCCAATCCAATATTCAGACCATAAAAATCGGTGCTACGGAATTCCGTATTCTTCACACTGAGCGCTGAACCCGGCTGGGTAAAGCTCTGGAAAAGACCATAATCCGCATAGCTAATCAGCGCATTATCGATCGTTACCGACGCTCCAGCATTCATTTGAATCCTTCCCCAGATACCACGAACTACCGCTGTACCATCACTAATATTCGCTCCCACACTGTTATCCCGAAACGACGTCAGTACCGATTGCGGGCCAACACCATCTCCATCACCAATAGTCAGGCTACCGGTGACAGAAAGTAGCTGGTTAAGGTCAAATTTAACGATGGCTCCGTCGTTTATTGACAGGGTAACCCCGGCAGGGATGGTAATCGTCGAAGTTACTCTCCAGACACTGTCTAACCCTGTTCCTGACGGGTTGATATTGAGAGGGTCAGGTGTCAGCGTCATATTGGCTGGAAATGTACCCAGTATTCGAATGTAATTCTTGCTAACGGAAGGACTGGTAAAGTCATAACCACCGATGATAATTGGGGTTAAATCCTGCCCTGCCAGTTCATACGGTGTGGGTGCGTTAGTAAGCGTGACGTTAGAGAATACCGCTGGCACACTGGCATTTTCGAGACGAAGGCCTGCGATCAGGGTATTGGTCATACTGATGCCACGAAACCTGCCATCACTGTTATTCAGTTGCATGCCATAACCTGCGGTATCGATATTGACGGTCGCAGTCGCCAGGAATTCCGGATTGTTATTCTCAAAATAAACCGCAGAGGATGTGGTTGAGCTATTGGTAAAATTGTTGACGCCATCGAAGATCGTAGACAGCGGCCCTGATACCAGGTTGGTATCGCGGATATCCAGCGCGTTGGTTGCGGAACCATTCACCGTCAGGTTGGACAGGGTGATCGACACGGTACCCGCCGAGTTACTATTAATATTGATACCGTCGCCAGCCGGATTGATTACCGTTACATTGTTGACCAAACCATTGATATTGCTGCTACTAAAGGCCGCAATCTCCAACCCATGATCATTGGTTGCAGTGCCGGTTTCATTGATAACGAGGCCGTTGATGTTGAGCACCGCGGTTGCCGTGTTGGTCGCATTGATACGTACACCGGGGTTGATGGTACTGAAGCCATTAATATCATAGTCGTTGAAAGTGATATTCGACAGATTGACCGAATGCGTGCTGGTATTCACATCAAACAGGATACCGTAGGAGCCGCAATCACCAATCTCGACGTTACTGAACACCGGCGAGCTGTTGCTGACGTTGATACAGGTGTTGGCGTACTTGACGGCAGCATTGCGGATTACGCTACTGCTGCTTGAGCCGCTTTGCAGCGTGATACCAACCCAGTCGTTGTCCGACGCCTGAGCTGAGTTACCATTGCCGCTGGTATCGCCGTTGATACTGTCATCTAAAATCGAGGTAATCACGACGTGTTGTGGCAGCGGAGCGTTGCCCTGCGCATTCAGTGCTCCGCCGGACTGTACGATGATATCGACGTTGACCTGAGCCTTAATCACAACACCTGGCTCTATGGTCAGGGTCGCTCCACTTCGAACCGTCACATCGCTCTGCAGCCAGTAAGGAGATTGCGCCAGCGACCAGGTGGTATTCGTCGTGATATCGTTATTCGCTACTGGTAACGCCAGCGTACTGATAATCGTTGTAGGTGGGAAATCCGAGGCCAGGAGCGGTAAGGTGCCACGCAATTTTTCATTTCCATCGAAGAAACCATCGCCATCACTATCCGCAAGATTAGGATTGGTGCCATCCAGGCCTTCCTGGATATCCGTTATACCATCACCATCACTATCCGCTATCACCGTGACCGTCACTACACCGCTGGCAGAACGCGCGGGAACGCCGTTATCGACAATGTTATAGGTGAAGCTGTCAGTGCCATTAAAATTTAACGCAGACGTATAGGTCACCGTACCGTTGCCATTATTCACCACAACGCCATTGGCAGCCTGGGTCACCCCGGAGATCGACAGCGTATTGCCTTCAAGATCGGTATCATTGGCGATTAAATTGGCGATGGTGACGGGGAATCCCTGCACCACTGAGGCCGTATCGGGATTCGCAACCGGCGCATCGTTGACCGGATTAACCGTGATGCTGACGCTGGCGGAGGTGGTGCTAACCGCTCCAAACTGGTCGATAGCGGTGTAGGTAAAGCTGTCAGCACCATTAAAATTTAACGCCGGAGAGTAAGTGACGGATGTGTTGCCTGCATCAATCGTCACCACTCCATTAGTCGGCTGAGTTACGCTATCGATCAGGAAGGTATGACTCTCGGGGTCACTATCATTGGCAAGCAATCCGGTTACAGCCAGCGATGTGTCTTCATCCGTGACATAGCCCGAATCATTCACGACTATCGGGCCGGAATTTAGCGAAACCAGATTGATATTCACGCTATCTACGGCCGTACCACCTTCGTTATCGGTGACCGTCAACTGGAACGTAAACGTCGTGTCGTTAGCGATATCCGGTCCGGTGAAGGTGGGGTTAGCGATATTCGCATCGGATAGAACCACTGTCGGGGCGCCCGCTGTCTGCAGCCAGCTGTAGCCGGTGATACTGCCATCGTCGGTACCGGTTCCGTTCAGCGTTACCAGCAGTTGTTCGTTTAAGGTCTGATCCAGGCCCGCGTTAGCAATCGGTGGAACCAGCACTGGCCTGACAATCACGGTCACAAAATCAATGCCAATTGCGCCTGAGTTGTCGGTAACGGTTAACTGAAAAACCAGTACATCAATCGTATTGATCAGCACCACCGGTGAGGTCAGGCTGGCGCTGGCGCTATTCGCATTGGTCAGAGCGACCGCTGTCCCGCTAATCTGGCTCCACTGATAGGAAGCAATCGTACCATCGGTATCGCTAGCGGAGCCTGTCAACGAAACCAGCGTCTGTTCATCGACGGTTTGATCGATACCGGCATCAACGGTGGGTAAAATATTCACTGAATTGACGATGATATTGACACTGTCGATGCTGACAGCCCCTTCGTTATCGGTAACCGTAAACGCGAATACCATCGCTTCGGTCACACCAATATCAGGCGCATTAAAACTCGCTGAATTGCTAGCTCCACCTGTCAGGGTTACCGGCGTACCACTCAGTTGACTCCATTGAACGCTCGCAATCGTACCGTCTGTATCCGTGCTAATGCCGCTTAAGGCGACCGCGGTTTGTTCATTAACCGATTGATCTGCACCGGCATTACTGGTGGGGCTGTTGTTTACGGGTATCACTACGATGCTGACCGTCTTGGTGTCTGTTAACCCTGAGTTATCGGTCACTCTAAAACTGAAAGTCAGCACTGTTACCTGGGTAACCGTGGGCGCAGTGAAGCTCGCAGCCGTCGTGGTCGCTCCATTTAAGTTAACAGATGCGCCACTGATCTGGGTCCACAGCACACTGGCGATGGTGCCATCAGCATCGCTGCCACTGCCGTTTAAAGTAACCGCCGTCTGCTCATTCACGGTCTGATTACTTCCTGCGTCCGCGACGGGAGGCGTTCCTGTTGACACCGGTGGCGTCACGACTGGTGCGTTGGTCACGGTAATGGCGATCTGGGCGGTATCCTGCCCGCCTCTACTATCCGAGATGCTATAGCTGAATACGGTATTACCGGTAAACCCGGCTGCCGGTACGAAGCTAAACGCACCGCTACTGGTGCGACTGACCGCTCCATTGGTGGGCTGGGTAAACCCGGTAATGGTCAGGCTATCGCCATCGGGGTCGGTATCATTCGCCAGTGCATTGCTAATATTGATTGAAACGCCACTGATCGTTGAAGCCACATCGTCAACCGCATTGGGACTACTATTGGTACCGGCAACTGCCAGTATGGTTTCATTGACGGCTACTACATTCTGTACCGGCGTTAGCGCATAGGCCGCAAAGTTATTATTTCTGAAACGCTGGATGGCCAGGTTCAGATTGATCGTCTGGGGGAAATCTTTCGCCACTCCATCGACCACCACCTGTACATTGGCCCCCTGCTTCTTGCCATTTAGATTGCCATCAGACAGATCATCGACCATGGCTCGTAATATGGCGTAATCAGGAACAGGTTTGTTAAGGATGATCGCAGCACTATTCAGTGCTGTGGCTAATCCGCCCAGATACATGGCGTATCCTATCGAGTCCACATTGGCACTCGCGGCGGGGGTCAGCGGATTCGCTGCGATGATTGAAAATGGATCAAAGCCCAGTGCCAGCCTGGCCGTATTTCGATTATTGTTCAGTACCGCCTGAAAATTATTGCTGGCTGTTTCTGCACGGCTTTTCTGCAGCAGTGCGTGGGTCAGAATGGTAACCGACGCCGTTGATTCTCCGGCAAGCAAAACACCTTCCAGCGTATCGGTACTGGCAAAACTGATGGTTCTTTTATTGCTCGGCGCAGGATCGGCCTCATCCAGATAGCTGCCACCAGAGACAACGATCAGCATCGCGCTTGTCGGGCTACTAGTGAGATTGACCTGCCACTGTCCGTTGGCATCCGTTGTGGTGCTTGCCAGAGCAGCACCGGTTTGCTGTCCAGTATTATCGAGGGCAAATATTTCTACCGTCGCAGCACTGATTGGGCCTTTACTGGCTACCCCGGATATAGTGATCGTAGTATCCGTGACACTGTCACTATTTTGAGCCAGTTCGTTTCCGGCCATCGGAGTCGAATCCTGTTGCTCCTGATTACAGGCCACCAGTAGAACAAGAAGAGAGAACGAGAGGATCAGAAGTTGAATGAGTTTCATGGTCTATCTCCTTATTTCTTCTGAAAAATGGCACTGCCCGAAACGCTGGCCGGTGTACCACCGACGTTGGCATCGAGAGTAAAGCCCATTCCTGCGCCACTGGCATTATTGGTAAGAAAGCCGGCGGTATTTCCGCTTCCTGAAATATTCGCTGTACCGGTATTGACGTTGACACTGTTCATATTGCCACTGAATCCACCATTCGAAGAAATGGGTAACCCACTGGCAGACGCGTTCCAGACCTGATTATTGATCCCGATGGCGACTGAGGTATCGACACTTCTGCTGGTAAAATTAGCATCCAGCGTGGCCGTTCCTAAAACGCCGATTTGCCCGAGATTATTAGTGGGTGAAGTATTTCCCACCAGTTGATAGCTGGCCGTACCGGTGCTGGGCAATGCAATCGACTGCGACTGATCCGGACTCGCTACCCAGTGCAGACTGGAACTGGTTAAATCGCTGCTCAAGACACTGCCATTGGTTTTTTGAATTTGCGCAACCCCTCCCCCCCAACGCCCCCAGGCTATACCGGTAGCAGGGTCAAAGCCCAGATCCAGTGTGGCTGCGGTGCCTGGTGTATAAATGCCAACACCTTCACTGACTGTCTGGTTTTCATATCGGGTTAACTGATTATTCGTGACCGTGGCCGAGGTTGACGGGTTTGAGCGCACAAACGAAGCCGGCCCCGAAGACACGACCATCCGACTACTTTCAATCGTGCCTGGATTAAATATTAATGGGGGGCCACTCAGGGTTTTCCCGGTTTTAACGATTTCGATATTTTTTTCAATCTGTTCCTGCGCCAGCTCAACCGGATCCACTTTCAGATTCTGTTTGATCGAGTCATCGCTATTTAGATCGGAACTGACAGGTTCAACTACCGCGCGAGAAGCGACCGTAGTTTCGGTCGCACTATCCGTATTACTATTACCAGCCTGATCATCATCCGGATTGGGTGGACGACTGTTAAAATAGAGAAACTCAGGAGCCGAGGTCAACGCTACCGGGGCACTGGTGGCATCCCTGACATAGCCGAACTGTAATTCTGCCAGATCCAGGGTGCCGAGCTGATTGGTCAGATTGACGCCACCATCATTCACACCCACATACAGGCCATCCGCGATCGAAGACGCCGACGTTAAGTTACCAAAAGCCTGATTACAATCCTGATTACATAGCCTGGCGGTATAATCGGTTCCCCGAATGCCAATGGTTGCGGTCAGCGTTCTCATTTGATAGGCGCTTCTCAGACGTTTGCCGATGATGCCGGTCACCGCTCTGAAACCGCCCCGGATCAGCGAAAAAATACCGCTGTCTTCTTCCTTGGTCGCTCCAAGCTGATAGGACTCAATTTTGATTTCGCTGTTAGACCTTAAGGCAATGAAGGCCTTATCGATCATACGCAGTTGAACCAGAGAGTTATTTGAGGTTCGGATGATTTCTCCTGAATCCACATGATCACGCCTGGACAGGATTCGAACTTTGCCATTTACACTTTCAGCAGAAACTTCACCGTAGGCAAATATGACCCTGCCCGCCTCTGCGTGAGCTACATTAGCGAACAGTAAAGAGTAGAGTGCCGTGACCGACAAACAGATAAAAATGGCTCGATTAACTATTTTAATCATGGTGTAAACTCACTCCTTGCGGTAAACATGACAATGCTTTTTTCATAATCAAAGATTTCAATATTCGAGGTGTTATCGGTTTTTCCGATCAGCGCATTCAGCATCCAGGTTTTATTGATACGCCAGCTACCTCCAAGCGATACATCTGCCTGACTGTCGACTCTGGCTTGGTTGTTGTTAAAAAAGTTGCCGCTATAATCAGAGTCGGTAGCACCAACCGAGAAGTAAACATTGAAGCGGTGAGTAAATGGATAGGATGCCGACAGCCGCAGGCCGGCAAAGTCGCGTCCATAGGGAGAGTTTTCGTCCACCGGAGTATCTTTACCGCCGATTGCAGCGAGTACCATCGACACTCTGGATTCGCCAGAAAACACGTGTGCCCAGCTCATGCCATACAGCGTTTGATCGATATCCTTACTGTCAAATTGCTGGTCATAATCGACATTTCCACCGCGTAGAAATAACCCCATCTGATTGGCCGGGGAAAAATTCAGGGTGTATTGACCGGTTAAGTTAATCCCTTTGTTATTAAACTCACCATCCACATCGGCAGTATAAAACTGCAATGCCAGCGACAGGTCACTGCTGCTACCGAAGGATTTGGAGTAGCCAATCAGGCCGTCGTAATTGACCGTGCTGGTGTAGGAAGCATCGTTATTGGCACGATGATTAATACTGGCTTTAAAGAAAAATTTGCTGTCGAAGTTGAATGGCAGGTCATAACTGGCTCCGCCCATGGTAGAGATAACCGATGATGAGGTTTCACGGCTTTCATCCGACAGGTCAAAGCCAAGAAAGCTGTCTGCCGAAGTTGCATTATTAACATTACTGTCATCCCCCACCCCGAGTTGCAGAAAGCCCCTCCAGCCGCGTCGGTTTTGTAGATTACGGCTCTCTATAGCCGCCATGTATTTATCGATCACATCACTGACATTTTGTGGAGGTGACTGATTTTGTAATACCAGAAATTCACGCTGCGCCCGCTCCATCTGGCCCATGTCAAAGTAGGAACGCGCCAGCTCGAGTCTGGCTCCTGCAAAATTTGGTTCAATCGCGAGAACCCGTTGAAACGCAAACACAGCAGCCGCAGGATCACCGGTATCGAGTAATGCAAGGCCGTAAAGGTAGTCATACTCTTTATCGCCGGCATACTCTTCTTCATGCGGGTTAAGTAAATCCAGAGCCTCTACGGACTGTCCCTGATTAAGCATATTCTGCGCAGCCAGCAATACACTTTTATCGGCCGCATGCAAAACACTACTTTGAACCAGCCAGAAACACACCAAAACCTTAAACGAGCAGAAATAAAATCCCTTCATGCTGAGTTAATTTTCCTTTGCTAGAGTTTTTTAGGATTGAGCAACATTTGTTGTTACCTGGAACAAATAATATCCCTGGAGCTGGTTATTACTTGTGACCTGCGTCACATAAAAAAATCAATTAAGGCTAAGAAGAAGGCGGAAAGATGCTAGCGCTTAGAGTTTTACTGCAAATTCAAGTACCTGCTCAAGGCTAAGGGCACGCTCCATGGGAGGCAGGCTATCCAGTATTTCGCGTGCATAGGGCTTACTCTGCAGACGTTTGTCCGCAATCATCACGATACCTCTATCGTTGATATCACGTATCAGTCGCCCCACTCCCTGTCTGAGACTGATGGTTGCCTCCGGAATCTGAATCTCTTTGAAGGCATTCCCACCGTTTTCTGCGACCCGTTGCAGGCGCCGTTTATACACCGGGTCTCCCGGAGATTTAAATGGCAGCTTATCGATGATCACGAGTTTCAGCTTATCCCCCTTGACATCGACCCCTTCCCAGAAGCTGCTGGTGCCCAGTAATACTGGATTGGGAGTTTTCAGATACTTTTCAATCAGTTCGCTGCGCTGATGTTCACCCTGGATAAACAGTTTGTTTTTAAGCCGCCGCGACAGTGCCGTTGCGGTCAGTTTCAGCATTCGATAGCTGGTAAACAGGATGAAACAGTAGCCCTGCGTAGCGTTTATCAACGTACAGCATTCATCCGCAAAGGCATCGGCATAGGCCATATCAGTGGGCTCTGGGATATTTTGCGGCAGATAAAGCAGCGCCTGTTTTTTATAATCGAACGGACTGATGAAGGTTGCACAGCTTAAATCCTGGATACCGAGTCGGCGAGTAAAGTAATCGAATGAACCATTCGAACTGAGCGTTGCGGAAGTGAAAAAGATAGATTTATACAGACTTCTGTCTATCTGCTGGCGGAACTGTTGGGAGACTTCAACGGGTGAAATCATCAACCGAAAACTGCGCTCATTCCATTCATACCAGGTTACGACTTCGCTACTCGATTGCAGAAAACCGGCCAGAACCTTTATTAGATTATCCAGTCTTTGAGCACAGGCCGCGAGCTCTTTGCCGCGTGCCTTTAAAATATCGAGATGCTCAGCAAGTTGCCCCATCACCCGTTGTAACTCCGTCACTGCGGCACGTATTTCGGGTGCATGCTGGATATTGCGCCACTCGCCCTTGGGGTTGAATTTCCCCAGCACCAGGCGGAAGTCGGCGATGGTTTTCTGGTTTAGATGACAAAGCTCCTGTATATCCTTACTGTCACGTGCTTCTACGGTCTGTGCGTCGATAATATCTTTCATCAGCAGGTCGTACTGACGCATGGTCAGGCTTTGCCCGAAGAAATGACTGGCCACATCGGGTAGCTGGTGCGCTTCATCGAAGATCAGTACATCGACCTCGGGTAACAGTTCGCCAAAACCTTCCTCCCGGATCGCCTGATCCGAGAAAAACAGGTGATGATTAATCACGATCACATCTGCATCCTGAGCTTTGCGGCGTGCCTTTGTGACGAAGCAATCGTTATATTCGGGGCAGTCACTACCCAGGCAATTATCGGCGTTCGAGGTCGCATAGAACCAGAGCGGATCGTTTTCCGGGATATTTGAAAACTCTGCTATATCACCCGTTTTTGTCTTTTCCGACCAGTGCTTTAGCGCTTCGAAAATTGACAGGTACTGACGTGACTGAAAGCGCCGTTGCAGTCGGTATTTATCGATACGATGGATACAGCCGTAATTACTGCGCCCTTTCAGCAAAGCCAGTTGCTTGCCCGACACGATGGTTTTATTGATCAGTGGAATATCCTTCTTGAACAACTGATCCTGCAGGTTTTTGGTACCCGTCGAAATGAGTATTTTTCCGCTCGATAAAAATGCCGGCACCAGATACGCAAACGACTTACCGATACCGGTGCTGGCCTCGATCACATGGCTTTGCCTGTGTTCGATAGCATTCTGGATTAATTCTGCCATCGCCAGCTGACTGGAGCGCGCCTGAAAGCCGGGAATATACTGGCTGATAATGCCGTCGGTTCCGAGTACTTCTGCGACATTTAATTCTACTGCCAGTTTAGCCATCGTGATGTTGTTGCCTCAGCGTGTGCATTGTTTGAATAGCGCATCATTAGCGCGGGCGAGATCCTGATCAAACGGACTATACGATTTCGAGCGCTGGATCATCGAGCGGCAGTTTGTAAAATCCATCAAATGCCAGTAGTTTTGTGCCAGATAATGCCAGTTAAGCGCCTCTCTGGGGTCGACCTTGATGGCGCGCTGCAGATAGTTTATCGATTGTTCAAACTCAGACTCATTCATCAGTTGCAATGCTTTCAGCTGCAATCCATTGAGTGTTTTGGCGCCACTTTTGGGTTTGACCTGATCATGATACTGTTCGGTTTGAACAACCGGTTTAGGTGTTGTACAGGCGACTAGAAAGTAGCCCATCAGCAGGATGATTAAAATAATTCTTGTAACCAATGTATACCTTTCTCCAGAACGTTATTGTTGCAGTCGCTGTTAAACTGGGGTTCGCTGCCGACAGGAAAAGGGAGCAGTACGCTATTCGCACAGTTTTTGCCGCTGATGCCCCCCTGCTGTCGATCGACATAGTGCCACACCAGCTCGGGATCGGCTGCTAATTTCAGCGAACGATCATCAAATTGCTGGATAATATCGGCCCATAGCCTGAGCGCACCGGTTGAACCACTTAGTTTGATCGAGTTATTCTGATCATCGCCGAGCCAGACTACCGTCAGGTAGCGACTGGAAAAACCGGCAAACCAGGAATCACGCAGATCATTAGTCGTGCCGGTTTTTCCGCCAAAAATTTTATCTGTATAGCGTTGGTGCAGATAACTCGCCGTCCCTTCTTCCACCACCCCAATCAGGGCTCGCTGCACCTGCAGCATGGTTTTGCGATCGAATAGTTCGACCGAATGCAACGGGATTCGACTGAGCAGTTTATGCTGTTTATCGGTAACCTCACGGATCGTGGTTAACGGGGTGAAATAACCCGAATTCGCAATCACCTGGTACATCTGAGCGACTTCCAGCGGCGTCATCTGGGTTGCACCCAGCAATAGCGAAGGATAAATTACCTGCTGGCGCAGTAAATCGATTTTCTGCAGGTTTGCGGTTAAGGTTTTTAAACCATTTTTTTCCAGCCCCAGATGCACGAATGGCAGGTTGTAGGATTTGATGAAGGCCTGGTACAGGGTCGTTTCACCATGCAGCTTTTTATCATAGTTTTGCGGGGACCAGATCTCCCCATCCGATTGTTTAACCCGTATCGGTCGGTCGTCAACGATGCTGGCGAGCGATTTACCATTTTGCAGAAATCCGTACAGTAACAGCGGTTTAATCAGCGAACCAATCGGACGCTGGGCCAGAATTGCGCGATTAAACCCGGCAAAATCGGTATCTCGGCCACCGGTCAGTGCAATCAGGTCACCGTTCAGGTAATCCGCCACCACAACGGCGGCCTGCAACTGTTGATTATTAAAACGTTGCAGACCGGTTTGCAGGCCCTGCTCCAGCTGGCGCTGTTTTATCGGATCGAAGGCGGTGAAAATACTCAGTCCGATAGCCGCCAGATCAGAACTCGAGTAACTGCTTGCAAGCTGTTTTTTGACCAGATCAAGGTAGGCTGGAAACTGATTGACGGACGCCAGCTGCTGACTGACACCGAGTCCGGCGGATGCTAAAGCCTGAAGCTCGGCAGCGGATATCAGCCCTTCATTGTGCATGATTTCAAGCACCTGATTGCGCCGCTTCAGCGCACGTTCCGGATGCAACAGTGGATTGTAAATAGAGGGACCCTTAACCATTCCCACCAGTAACGCCAGGCGATCCCTGCTCAGGTTATCCAGCGATTGTTTGAATAGCAACTTACTGGCCAGCGCGAAGCCGTTAATCGAGATATTCTTTTGCTGCAGCAGAAACACTTCATTGATGTAGGCGGCGAGGATGTTGTCCTTGGAGAAACGCAGCTCCAGCATCAGCGCCATCAGCGCTTCGTTGAATTTGCGTAGTAATGAGCGTTCCGAGGTCAGAAACATATTCTTCGCCAGCTGCTGGGTAAGAGTACTTCCACCCTGCACGGTTTTCCCGGCCTGAATGTTGGCCCATAGCGCCCGCAAAATTGAAAGCGGGCTGACGCCCCAGTGGCTGAAAAAATGCTTATCTTCTACCGCCAGCAAAATACGACTCAGCTGCGGTGGAATATCCTGCGCATCGATCACCAGTCGGTCTTCACCATTGGCCGAAATGAAACTGCCGAATAGCACCGGTGTCAGCTGGAAAAAATCGAGCGTGGTGTGCAGCGTTTGATTACTGATCTGCATCACTTCGTTGTTGCTCAGGCGCAGGCTGATCAGAGTTTCATCCTGATGATGATCGGCAAAATAGAATTCGCGGCTATAAATGGTTAGCAGCTTTTCGGTGTAAGAGAAATGCCCCGGCCGGGTGACCTGATCGACCGCCTGATAATCAGCCAGCTTAAGTTCTTCGATCAGTTGCTGAGGTACGATTTTCATCCCCGTGTAGAGCTCTAACGGACGTGCGTACACACGCGACGGACGAGCCCAGGTTTCCCCATCAAAGCGCTGTCCGATGAGGTGATTCAAATACAGCAGATGGACGGCAAGCGCCAGCACAGCACTAGCGGACAGGATATAAAGCGTTTTTTTCCAGCGTCCTGGAGAGGCATTTTTTCTGGCTTTGGCGGATGAGTTTTGTGCAGGTTTTCTGTTTACTGATTTTTGTTTTCGGGCTGTACTCATCTAGTGCTAGACTCTGAATCTCTTAACAGGATAGGAAACTTTTATGCGGGTCGTGCTGATTATATCTTTTTTGCTGACACTATACACAGCCCAGGTCGGTGCTGATATCACAATTCGCTATGACTTAATCAACAACAATCAGAAAACTCCATCCCATCTGGTAATGATCAAACAGGAGCTGGTTCGCATCGATAACCGACTCGGGCAGCAACCGGACGTAATGATGAATCTGGCAACCGGCGACATCGTGCAATTGCATGAAAAAAATAAGGAATACTTCAGGATCAATGCCCAGACCCTTCATCAGTACGTTGATTTATACCGTCAGAATAGTGGCTTTATGCAGAGCCTGATCAGTCAGGGCATACAGCATCTGGAGCCGGAAAAGCGCGCACAGATCGAACAGATCATGCAGAAATTTGACCAGCAATCCGCTGAGCCAAATACATTCAGTTTGCAGAATACCGGAAAGTCTGATCGCGTACTCGGTGTGCAGTGTCAGATTTATGCGGTGATTGATCAGGGGCTACGGGTGCGGGATGTATGCCTTGGCGATTACCAGCAACTGGGTCTTGAGCCCGATGAAATCCGGAGCTTTGAGCAGCTCAAAAAAATGCTGCGCCAGTTCAAACAGAATTCCCCACAACAACAGGATTTACTCAGCATCCTGGTGGATGGGATTGAAAACCTGAATGGGGTTCCGCTAAAAGTGGTGGAATATTATGCCGACGGCAAGGTCAGAAACATCATCCAGGCCGGCTCCATCTCGTTACGTAAAGTGCCTGCTGTCGCGTATCAGATTCCGCAGAATTTTGCGCAACGACTAACCCCGATTCTTTAAACCTGCGTTATTTTTCCGCTTCCCTCTGGCACTGCCAGAGAGGCGGATTAAACCTAACAGGCTTTACTGTTCGCTCTGGCAACCTTTACCGCATCCGCCAGCATTCTCAACATCTTTACGCTATCGTCCATACCCACACAGGCGTCGGTGATACTTTGCCCATAGACCAGTGGTTTACCGGCCTGGATATCCTGCCGACCTTCGACCAGATGTGACTCAATCATCACCCCAAAGATCGACTGCTGAGCAGTTTTTAACTGATGCGCGATATCTTCACAAACTTCCACCTGCTTTTTGAATTTTTTGGAGCTGTTGGCATGACTGCAATCAACCATGACTAAATCATTCAGACCGCTATCGCGCAACAGTGTTGCCGCTTCATTCACGCTTTCGCGGTCATAATTAGGGCGGCTACCGCCTCTTAGAATGACGTGGGTATATTCGTTACCCGAGGTACTGAAAATCGCCGAATGGCCCTGTTTGGTAACGGACAGAAAACTGTGCGGATGGGAGGCCGAACGCATCGCATCGATAGCGATTTGCAGACGACCATCCGTACCGTTCTTGAACCCGACCGGACAGGATAATCCAGAGGTTAATTCACGATGCCCCTGACTTTCCGTAGTACGCGCACCGATCGCCCCCCAGGCGACCAGATCAGAGATATACTGAGGACTGATCAGGTCGAGGTATTCGGTTCCGGCTGGGACACCCATTTCGGCCAGCTTGAGTAACAGTTTACGAGCCAGGTGAACCCCTTTGTTGATATGAAAACTGTCATCCAGATCAGGATCATTAATCAGCCCTTTCCAGCCCACCGTGGTGCGTGGTTTTTCAAAATACACACGCATGATGATGAGTAACTCACCCGACAGTTCATCGGACAGTTTCTTAAGCTGAGTCGCGTAGTCGATAGCCGCTTCGGGATCATGAATCGAACAGGGTCCGATGATGACCAGTAAACGATCATCTTTTTTATCCAGAATCCGGTAGATCGCCTGCCTCGTTTCATACACCGTATTCGCCGCTGTACTGGAAAGCGGCAAATCCTGCTGAACCTGTAGCGGTGATGCCAGTTCCTTGATGGCGGTTATGCGTAGATCGTCTGTTTTATGGGTCATAGCTGAAATGTTTCGTGTTGTGGGCTGCAAAGCCGGCTATTCTTGAATATTGCTTCAATAATTTCCAGCTTTAAATTCCTTCAGTAGTTTCAGTGTTTGCTGTGTACGCAGACGCGGACCATATTTTGTGACAACCTCTGCGGAGGCCATGGAAGCGAAATCTCCCGCCTGTTGAAAATCCATGGCATGGGTTAATCCATACAGGAAGGCGCCGGCAAACATATCACCGGCCCCGAGTGTATCGATCGCTGTTACCGGATTGGGCTGAACAGTGATGACTGAAGTACCGTCATACAGCACTGCGCCGTGTTTACCGCGGGTAATCGCGAAGGTCTTCGCATAACTCTTCATTTTCTCCACGACAGCATCCAGTTGCTGGCTTTCACAAAGCGCAAAGGCTTCTTCTTCATTCGCAAACAGCAGATCAACGCCATCACCAATCATTTCTAGCATGCCTTCACGAAAATACATCATCATCGAGGGATCAGACAGGGTTAATGCGATCTTGACCGAATGTTGACGCGCATACTCTCTGGCCAGCAACACGGCCTGTCGCGAGTTATCAGCGGTCACCAGATAACCTTCCAGATAGATATATTCAGACTGTTTGATTGCCTGCTCCGAAACAAAGCTGGCATCCAGTTCAGCTGACACGCCCAGAAAGGTATTCATGGTTCGATCGGCATCCGGGGTTACAAACACCAGACATTTACCAGAAACACCGGATGCATCCATCTTATGATCCGAGTCTGTATCTATGCCTGCCTTTTTAAGATCCTGCATAAAAAACTGCCCCGTCATATCTTGTGCAACCCGGCAGGAGAAATGGCATTGCCCGCCCATTTGAGCGATGGCAATCAGGGTATTGGCCGCCGAACCACCACAGGCCATTTTTTCATGACTATCTCCCAGATAATTGATCAGATGGTTTTCCTGATGCTCATCAATCAGCGTCATAATGCCTTTCTGAATGCCCATTGAAACGAGCTGAGAAGGTTCTACATGGTATTCAATATCAACCAGTGCATTGCCAAGTGCGTATACATCAAATTTCTTCATCTTATTTCCTGTTATTTAATTATCAATGAGTTACAGTAACTTTATAAAATATTTATTACTCATTTTGGTTAATCTCTTGATTTAAGCTATAAAACTAAAATAACTTGATCCGAATGCGTTTTTCTCTATACAAGTACATGATTTAGAGTTTTAATAGATCGGCTTAGTAGAACTAACGATATGGAGGCTCTAATATGACCTATCACATTGAGACGACAGATCCAGTAAGCGGAACATCTTTAAAACAGTTAATGAGTATGCCATATGTCATTGAAAGTAGTGAAGATGAAAGCCTGGTAATCTATTTTGAATCTGAAGTAACACGCGCAATCTATTTGGAAAACCCAGAAATACATAAATTAGAACATTATAATAAACACCCTGGTTCACCGCACATCGTTTCCTAAAAAAAACGGCCACTTTAAAAGTGGCTTTTTTTTTGCCTAAATAAAAATTAATATTTATTAAGAAATTTCTTTTGATTGTCTAAATTTATCGACCGTATTGCAAAATACAAATTCACTTTACCCGGTTAGTTGTTAGAATTGACAGGGTAATTCAGGGAGAGTGGAATTTTCGCAGACTGGATGGATAAATATTTATTACCCTTTCTTTAACCCTCCCTGAATCTATTTTCCAAACTCATAAATTAACTGGAGGCATTATGTCCCTGAAAGGATCAAAAACTGAACAAAACCTGAAAGACGCTTTCGCTGGTGAATCTCAGGCCAATCGTCGCTATCTATACTTCGCCGCAAAAGCTGACGTAGAAGGATATAATGATGTATCTGCCGTGTTCCGTTCCACCGCCGAAGGTGAAACAGGTCATGCACATGGTCATCTTGAGTATCTGGAAGAAGTCGGTGATCCGGCAACTGGTCTGCCCATTGGTAGCACTTCTAATAATCTGAAAGCCTCAATTGCAGGCGAAACCCACGAGTACACCGATATGTACCCGGGCATGGCGAAATCTGCCAGAGAAGAAGGCTTTGATGAAATAGCAGACTGGTTTGAAACCCTGGCAAAAGCAGAACGGTCGCATGCTAATCGTTTTCAGAAAGCACTCGATAATCTGGAATAAGCAGTATTATCTGTTGAACTGACGCCACAGGCCGCAAACCGTCTGTGGCGTCTTTCAAACACACTGGAATTTAGTCGATCTTTGCACAGGAAATATCATGGCAACAACTACTCGTGAAGGCAGTTTGCAGGCCCCTACCCGCCATCCTCTAGGGCAAAACGATGCCGTTTTTTATGATGAATCGAAACTTCTGGAAGAGCTGGAAAGGGTGTTCGATATCTGTCATGGCTGTAGACGTTGTGTCAGTCTGTGTAACTCATTTCCCACCCTGTTTGATCTGGTCGACGAATCTGAAACCATGGAAGTGGATGGCGTAACCAAACAGGATTACTGGAAAGTCGTTGACCACTGCTATTTATGCGATCTGTGCTATTTGACTAAATGCCCGTATGTTCCCCCTCATGAATGGAACGTTGATTTTCCACACCTGATGTTAAGAGCCAAAGCCATTGCGTTTAAAAAGGGCCAGGTTAAAAAACGTGACAAACTAATTACCTCGACCGACCGACTGGGACAGTTGGCCAGCATTCCACTGGTTGTTAATGTGGTTAATGCGGTGAATAAAAATGAACATACCCGTGCTCTGATGGAAGACACTCTGGGTATCCATAGTAAGTCACGCCTGCCTGAATACCACAGTAATACGCTGTCAAAAAGAACCCGTGGATTAACCCCCGATTTGAGCGTACAAAAAGCCGGCAAAACCACCACCGGTAAAGTTGCCATTTTCGGCACCTGCTATGGCGAGTATAACGAGCCACATCTCGGCGAAGACCTGTTGAAGGTTTTTACCCATAACGCGATACCCACGATGGTCATACCCGCAACCCGATGCTGTGGCATGCCAAAACTGGAACTGGGTGACCTGGATAGCGTAGAACAGCTCAAGAATCATAATATTCCCCTGATGGCAAAATTAGTGGACGAAGGCTGGGATATTATCGCCCCGATTCCATCCTGCACTTTACAGTTTAAGCAGGAACTTCCACTGATGTACCCGCAGGATGCATTAGTTGTTAAGGTCCAGAGCGCGATGTTTGATCCTTTCGAATACCTCATGCTGCGCCATAAAGATGGCCTGCTCAATACAGATTTTAAAAAGCCTCTGGGAAAGGTCAGTTACCACGTGGCCTGCCATCAACGGGTACAACGTATTGGACTGAAAACAAAAGAGTTTTTACAGCTCATCGATGGCACCGAAATTGACGTGATTGAACGTTGTTCGGGTCATGACGGAACCTATACCTTTAAAAAAGAGTTCCACGATACGGCGATGAAGATATGCCGCCCCGTGGTTAATCGAGTCAAGAAAGAGGCTCCCGATGTATACACCAGTGACTGCCCGATGGCAGGTCATCATATCTCAGCAGGTCTGGATGATGGCACTGACTCGGTTCACCCGATTACATTGGTTAAACAGGCCTACGGCCTCGCCTAATTTATTGAGATTTAAATACCTATGACTAAAACACATCAACTTTCTCGCCATGACTTATGGTCACTCGAAGAGTATGCCATCAAACGCGCTACGTTTCGTAGTCAGGTCATGCAGCATAAGAAAAACCGACAGGTCGCTTTAGGCCCGAATACCACACTCTATTTTGAGGATCGGCTTACCGTTCAGTACCAGATTCAGGAAATGTTACGCATTGAAAAAGTCTTTGAATCCGCTGGGATCGAGGAAGAGCTGAGTGCCTATAACCCAATGGTTCCCGATGGCTGTAACTGGAAAGCGACCTTCATGATCGAGTACACCGATCCAATCGTGCGCGCCGCACAGCTTGAAAAAATGATTGGGATTGAGGATCTGGTATGGGCCCAGATTGAGGGTTTTGAAAAGGTCTGGGCAATCTCTGATGAAGATCTGGAACGGTCAAACGACACCAAAACGTCATCCGTTCACTTTATGAGATTTGAATTAACCGCAGACATGATTGCCGCATTAAAAAATGCCAGCGGCCTGACTATCGGTGTCGAACACGCTGTATATACCTACAACCTAGAGCTGACGGGTGAAACCAAAGCATCGCTAATCAATGATCTTGATTAGAGTTAAGCTTAACCACCTTCTTTAACGAAGCAACAGAGATTCAAAACAGGAATAACCCATGTCACAATAGCGACTTACTCAGCCAGTGATACCTTGTTCCTTCCTGATGACTTTGCTTTATACAGGGCATTATCACAGCGCTCAATAATTTCGAGTGCGCCATCATCAGCCAGGTAGCGAGCTAGACCGATAGAAATCGTTATCTGCCCGATCTGCTGCCCTGTTTTTATATGCTTAATACGCAACTTTTCAATCGATTTACGTATGTTTTCAGCCTGAACAAAGGCTTCGTCTAATGGAGTATCAGGCAAGATAATTGCAAACTCTTCCCCTCCAAACCTGGCCAGATAATCTGATTTCCGAATCTGCTTGAACAATACTTTAGCTAACCCTACTAATACTTTGTCTCCTACCAGATGACCATAGGTATCATTAATTAATTTGAAGTGATCAATATCGATCAACAACAGACAAAACTTTGATGACGATGCACGGTAAGAATCTAAATAACTCTGCAAGGTAGTATCAAAACCACGACGGTTATTTAATCCAGTCAAGGCGTCGATAGTGGCCTGTTTTCTGGCATCATCAAGCTCATGCTTCAGATATTTGATTTCCATCGTCGAGTCCTGCAGGGACTCTTCAAACTTCGATGTCTGCAGAATAAAAGTTTGCGTTTCTTCGACT
>JACNJF010000200.1 GCA_014382695.1 Gammaproteobacteria bacterium
GTTCAATCGCCGGTTAGTAGCCCAACAGACATTAATTGATTTTAGCGGTCACACAGGGGATGCTTAAAAGCGCTTTAGTTCCGCCCCCGCTGCGAGGCAGTAACTGTACCTTCCATTGATTCGCCGTGGCCAGTTGCTGCACGATCGCAAGCCCTAGTCCACTGCCACCGGTGCTACTGCTACGCGACTTTTCCAGTCGATAAAAGGGGCGGAACACTGCCTCCGTCTGATCCGGCGGAATACCCGGCCCACGATCCATGATAGCGACCAGTATCCGGCCATTTTCACCACTCACAGAAATGCTTACCGGCCTGCCATCGCCATAGCGCAGAGCATTGCCCAGCAGGTTATTCACAATCCGGCGAAACGCGAGTGGGTGCAGTATCTGACAACCCACAGCCTGCTGCGGGGACCAGTCAATCGCAACCCCACCGGTCTGCGTAATCTGGATTAGATGATCCAGCTCCTGCACCACATCGGTCGGAACATTTTTTTCGTCTTCGAGCTCGAGGCTGATACTCAGGGTTTCGCCGATCAGTCGGTTGATCACATCCATATCATCCTGAATGCTTCGCATCAGTACGCTGTCGCCGCCCTCATCGGGCAGCATACTCAGCGCCAGCTGAATCTGGGTGAGCGGCGTACGCAGATCGTGCGCGATACCGGCCAGCAAGGTTGTGCGGTTGGACAGCAGCTCGCGTACCTGGATATTCATCCGATTAAATTCCCGCGTCAGCACCATCAACTCCTGCGGCCCGTCTTCTTCGATCGGGTCGGGCCAATGCCCTTTACCAACCGCCTGCGCGGCATGATACAGTCGATCCACCGGAACCGTCAGTCTGCGCGTGAGAATAGCGGCAGTCGCGAACATCACCATAAGCCCAATGACCAGCAGCAGAAAGAAAGCGATGGGCGGATTCACCCCGATACGTGAACGAGGAAAACCAAACCGTATGTGGCTATCGGCAACCGGTATATCGACCCAGAACCAGTCTTCCCCTGCAGCGCTCCGACTTTGCATCAGGCGAATTTCCCGCCCCAGCTCCCGGCTCAGTGAATCCTCCAGAAAATACAGGTAGGGTAGCCAGCTACTGGTACGCTCGATGGCCAGCGCCGGAGCAACCAGTGACAGGCCATGCTTCGACTGCATACGTTGACTAAACTTTGGCCTGTCAGCTGGCGCAAGTTGCTGCCAGGTCTCTGCCGCATGCGTCATCACACTGGCAAGATCCTCGGCCGCGCGCTGGCCCAGTGGTACCACCATATAATAGGCCAGGGTTGACAGGGTAAAGATTTGAAACACGATCGATACCAGACCAATCGTGGTCAGGATCTTCCAGAAATAATTTTGCGATGTTGCAAACTGTTTACGCACGGGCTTTACGATTCCGGGGTAAACAGATAACCGGCACCCCAGATGGTGCGCAAATACACCGGTTCGGCAGGATCGTCTTCTATCTTTTTACGCAGACGCCCGACGCAGACATCCACGCTACGATCGAACGGCGCATGATCGTGGCCTCTGGTTTTCTCCAGCAGGGTATCGCGATTGAGTACCCGATTCGGATTTTCCAGGAAGACACGCAACAGGGTAAATTCACCGCTGGTGAGGGGAATATTCTGCCCGTCTTTACTGAGCTGGTGCTTTTCAACATCCAGACAATGGGGACCGAATGTCAGGTTTTTATTGGCTAGCTCAGATGCTGCCTTATTACCCGCAACACATCGACGCAGCACAGAACGCACCCGCGCCAGCAGCTCTCTGGGATTGAAAGGTTTGCTCAGATAATCATCTGCCCCCATTTCAAGTCCTACTATGCGGTCGAGTTCTTCGCCGCGCGCAGACAGAATAATAATCGGCAGATTTTTTTGCTGACGCAGGCGACGTCCAATCGACAGTCCATCCTCACCCGGCAGCATCAGATCCAGAATAACCAGATCAACCTGATGATCGACCAGATAATCATCCATTGCCCGGCCATCTTCCACCGCCTCAACCGCATACCCTTCACGCGAAAGGTAAGCCTTTACCAGCTCCCTCAGTTTAGGCTCATCATCCACCACCAATAAGCGATACGGCAAGGCATTCATACGGTTTTTCCGGTTAATTCAGGGGCATTGTTACAGTTTTGAAACAATTTAATTACAGCCTGTTACAGGCGAGTAATTAAACAGACAAACATCTCACTTATTATTCTCAATTCCAGAGCCGGATACACATCATTACACCGGCCCGGATAAGCAATCAGTCTTCATAAACTACCACAAAATAAGATTAGGAGAATAACCCATGTCAACACCACAAGCTCAATCCAGTAAATTATCTAGTAATTTTTTGCGCCCTTTAAAGGCATGCTTTCTTCCTGTCGTGATGGCTCTGTCTATCGGTAGCGGGAGCTTACTCTCTGCAGCGCAGGCTGCCGATGGTATGGATGAATTAAAAAAGGTTTTACAGGGCCAGATAGACATGATGAAACCGGAGTTAGCCGACAAGGTAAAAGGTTTATCGACCGACACCAAGATGCAGCTGATGGCGATACTGGCGATGCATAGCCGCTATAGCAATGAAGCCACCCTGCGTCAGGTCATGCTGGAGGTATTTGCCGATTACCAGACCATGGCGATGGGCATCATGACCGACAGCAATGAAATGGCGGCAGATGCAGCACGCCGTCTGGCCAACCACAGAATTCCAGTTGGCGGACTGCTGCCTTATATGGGACTGGAGAACATCACTGATGATCGTCTGGCGGTTCTGGGTGGTTTTAACGACAGCGTGGAAGGCAACGCCAACAAACTGGCCGATGCCGCAGCAGCGGGTGATATGGGTACGGCAGCCGTATTGTTTGGCGACATCACTTCAGGTTGCGTAGGCTGCCATGCTGTTTTTCGTTCGTTACCGGGTAAATCGGATCTGCTGAAGTAACCCACCCTTAATAACACCGGAGAACGTTATGAACTACCGTGCTATTTTAGCTTCCACTGGTATTGCGCTATCTGTTGCAATACCAACCCAGGCATTTGCCGCGAGCGACGAAGAAATCGCTGCTGCCGAAGCTTATAAAAAACGTGTCGAACTGTCGAATGACATCAAAAAAATGAGGGCGATGAGAAAAGAATTGCCGATACCACCACCTGCGGGGCTTTTTGGGGTTTACGCCTTCCCTGAAAAAGGACAGTTTGTGACGGGAGTAAATATTCAGAATCATAAATTCAGTGGCCTGTTAAAGGGCAGTGATTCTATTACGGCACAACAGGCTGTGCTGACGACCCCCAATCCATTTTTTGGTGATCCAGGGCAACCCCCAACGCTTCGAATAGTACCAAAAAGTGCCGAAGCGAATGTGATTTTTCCGTTTATTAACTACGCCATCGATGACAAGTTTGCGCTGGTTGCGCTGGCACCGCTGATTAAAAAGAAGAGTGTTTTAGAAACTTTTCAAGGCACTAACCCTAACAACAGTTTAGGTACTTTTGAGGTGAATACGAACGGCTTGGGGGATATTAAATTTGGCGCTCTGTATAAGGCCTACAACAGTGCGGACAAGAATCACAATGTGATCATCGACGCGGTACTGAGTGCCCCTACCGGCAGCATTACAGACGAAGACACTCAACTGACGCCTGCTAATACCAGGGTAAAAGCGCGACTGCCATACGGCATGCAACTGGGTACCGGTACCTGGGATGCTCTGGTCGGTGCCGCTTACTGGGGGAAAGACAGGAAATGGGGCTGGGGCGTACAATATCTGGCAACCATTCCTCTTCAAAGTGAAAACGACGAAGGCTGGCGTTATGGCGATAAGCATGAACTGACGACCTGGTTAAGCTATGCCTGGGAACCTGAACTCAATACAAATATACGACTGCGTCATGAGTCACAGGGCGAAATTGAAGGAATCGACCCGGCAATCTATGGCCCGGGTCTGGGAGCCGATCCGGATAACTACGGTGGAACCCGCACCGAGCTGGCTGTGGGAGCCAACTGGATGTATGCACCCGCGCATAATATCAGTATAGAAATTGCAAACCCGATTGCGCAGGATAGTAACGGCGTACAGCTTGAACATGATCAGAGCATTATGATCAGCTGGAGGAATGCCTTCTTCTAACGAGCTGCAACGGAAGTCCAGAGCGCAGGGATGCGTTTAATTTGATAAATATCATTGGTTTTATCGGCTGTCGGGCTTAGAATTTCTCAGCCATGACCGACAAAACCCACTTCATCCGGGCGCTACGCCCCTTTTCTTTAATCGTTGCGATTGCCACTTGCGGGCTGGGTGTCAGTCTCGCCCTGGTGGATGGCTCCGATCAATTTTTTCTGGCCGGGCTGGTCATAATAACCGGCCTGCTGTTACAGATCGGGGTCAACCTGATCAATGATTATCGTGATCTGCGCGATCAGCACTTCAGTCCACAACAATGCCAGGCCATACGTCGTAATACCCGAATCGGCTGGGGCGTGATGCTGCTGGCGATACTGCTCGGCCTGTGGATGGTGAGCATGCGGGGCTGGCCATTACTGCTGCTGGGCATCAGCGGCGTGTTCGGTGCCTGGGCTTATACCGGTGGACAGATCAACTACAAGGCACGTGGGCTGGGTATCCTGATGGTATTTTTACTGATGGGGGTTTTACTCATCGGTGGTTCCTACTACGTCGTCACCGGCCACTACCACTGGAATGTATTCTGGTTGTCGATCCCGTTCAGCGTACTCTCCTCGCTGCTGTTACTGAGTAACGAATTACGTGATTACGAACAGGATCTGGCGGACGGCATCAGAACCCTGTCGGTTCGCCTCGGCTATGAGATCGGAGTTAAACTATATTACTCACTGGTGACACTGCTGTATCTGGCCACCGTGCTGTTATACCAGAATGGAAAACTACAGGGCATCGCGCTGTTACTGGTGACCGTATTCGTACTCTGGCAACCGCTCAAATTACTGCATGCACCGCAACATCAGCGCGCCCGGCTGACCCCGTTAACCGGGCGCTTTTATTTGATCTATAGCATCGCCTATATCACCACGATCCTTTTACCCTCGGCATAATTGACTGTTTAAACATGAATCAGGATTTCGTACTCGCCCTCGCTTTACCCGTCACCCTTTTCTGTATCATGTTCGGCATGGGCAGCAGCCTGACACCCGCCAATTTTAAACTGCTGCTACAGGCCCCGGCGACGGTATTCAGCGGGATAGCGTCGCAAATGCTGCTGCTGCCACTGCTGGCCTTTGCACTGCTGTATAACTTCAGCCTGACACCCGAAATATTTATTGGCTTCATGATTCTGGCACTCAGCCCCGGCGGGACTACCTCGAATATGTTTGCCTATCTGGCGGGCGGTAATCTGGCGCTATCCATTTCACTTACCGCTATCGTCAGTGTACTGACCCCTTTCAGCATTCCGCTGGTCGCGGGCTGGATTCTGGCATCACAGCTCGGCAGCGCGACAACCATACAACTGCCTTTTATCCAGACACTGCTAAAACTCGGCATGGTCACCCTGCTGCCCGTATTGCTCGGCATGCTACTGCGGCACTTTAAAAAAAGTTTCTGTATCAGGCATGAGTACTGGTTGACCCGCCTACCGCTGGTCATGTTACTGCTGGTGATTGCCGGCATCATTCATCAGAACTGGCAAAACATGCCGAGCTTTATCGAACAGACCGGTTTCCCTGCTTTATTGCTGGCAAGCCTGTCACTGCTGGCCGGTTATCTGTTCGCGCGCAGCCTGAAGCGAAATGAAAGCGACAGCCGCACTATTGCGATTGAAACCTCAATTCAAAATGGTGGCACCGCGATCCTGGTCACTGGAACCATACTGCACAACCCGGCCATGACCATTGCGCCGGTGATGTATGGCATCCTGATGCTGATTCCTGTTTTGATTTATCTACTGCTGTTAAAAATAACCCGGCGAGTCAAGCGGTAATGAAACATCCTCTATCGAACAGTTTTGGAAAGAACCGCGTCACCACCGAGCAGCGCGAACAGTTAGTACGCAGTGTGTTCAAACGGGTCGCGCCACGCTATGACCTGATGAACGACCTGATGAGCATGGGCGTACACCGGCTGTGGAAATGGCGTTTTTGCCGCGAAGTGGATAAGGCTTCGGGCCGAGACTTTGTGGATCTGGCCGGAGGCACCGGCGATATTGCCAGCGCCCTGCAAAAAAGTGACAGAGCGCTGCTGATCATTGATCCCTCCGAACCGATGATGCAGGTTGCCCGGCAGCGCCTCGGCAGTCACTGCCACTACATCGCAGGCTCGGCTGAAAACATCCCGTTGCAGGACAACAGTGTCGATGTACTGACTATTTCATTCGGTATTCGTAATGTTACCGACATCTCGGCGTCATTACAGGAAATTACCCGCGTACTGAAACCCGGCGGTCATTTCTACTGTCTCGAATTCAGTACCCCGCAGGCCTGGCTACGGCCGTTTTACGACAGCTGGTCAAGGATTGTGATTCCACGCCTGGGCGCACTGGTCGCCGGACATCCGGATGCCTACAGCTACCTGATCGAATCGATCCGCCAGTTTCCGGCACAGCAGGAAATGCAGCAACTGATCGAGAACGCCGGGCTGCAACGAGTCAGCTACAGCAACCTGTCCTTCGGTATCGCCTGTATCCATCGCGCGCAAAAACCACCGATCGAGTAGCTTTTCGAACTGCATCTCCTCCCCTCCATCGCGCTTTAACTCTGGATATCGGTGAATGCCATGTCTGTGATTGTCATCCAACGCCTGCCAGCCAGATCCGCAACTAGGATCACAACTCTCACCGGTGATAGCACTCCGGCTTTTGCATACAGTAGAGTCTATACTTCAACTGGCAAAAAAACTCGACCTGCGCGTGGTCGCGGAAGGTGTAGAGCAACATAGCCAGCAGACGTTTCTGACCGAAGCAGGCTGCGAGATCATGCAGGGCTACCACTTCGTTCGACCCATGCCGGGTAATCAATTACTCCAATGGTTATCTACTCAAATGGTTATCAGCTGAGCATAGCTTCGATTAAGGTGATGTAACTCTAAGCTGCAAAGGCTCACGGACAGCGGTTAGCGCAGGCTAAACGGTCAAAGCAGATGAATTTTTTCTTCCCTCACTGAAAAATTCGGGGAAATGCATTTTAGTTCAGCACCGTATAGGTCTAAACACGTGGTGATAATGAAGAGTTTCTACTAAAGGGAAAAGCGGGCAGAAATGTTTCCGTGCTGTTTATTATTACTTGCTTACCGATTTCTTGATTGACTCACAGCGTATTTTTGCTGCCAGTTGGTTCATCATCCCTGAAAAAACCGGTTCAGTACACTGAACCGGTTTAACTGATCGTCATCAACCCATATCCATATACGGTACGACGTCTCATCCAGTAAGGCTCCTTGCCTGTAATTCCCGGATGGTGCACCTCTGCCTGTTTATTTCTTAGCCTCAGTTAATTCTTTTACGCATTCCGCCATAAATTCAGCCATTTCATCCTTATCAGTCTTACTGATCTCCTTATCATCAGCTTTCGCCCTGCACTTCATTTCAGCTTCTTCATCGGCGGTGGCAAAGGCCATCTGGCTCGTTAACAGTGAAAAAAACATCACCAGCATTACAAATAATTTAGACATTTCCAGGTTCTCCTGGCAAAAAAAAATTTAGTAAATTTCGCGCGGTTGCAATAACCGAACTCACGCGCTTTATATCATTTGTATAAAAACTTGATACTGATATATATTGAGCGTCACGCACAATAATTCTCATCGAGA
>JACNJF010000068.1 GCA_014382695.1 Gammaproteobacteria bacterium
TATTATTGATATATTGATCGTATTTATCGAATCGAGAAAAGGCCATGATTAACTATAAACACCTGCATTATTTCTGGGTTGTAGCAAAGGAAGGCAGTATTGCGCAGGCCAGCGAACGCCTGCACCTGACACCGCAAACGATCAGTGGTCAGCTCAGCGTGCTAGAACAGTATCTGGGCGAAGCGCTGTTTAACCGCGTCGGCCGAAATCTTGAGTTGACCGAAACAGGCCGTCTGGCGCTGAGTTATGCGGAAGAAATTTTTTCCCTCGGTGGCGAACTGGAACAGGTTCTGCGCAATCTGCCCGCTGGCCGACCGCTGGTATTCAAGGTGGGTATAGCGGATGTAGTACCCAAGTCGATTGCCTATCGCCTGCTGGCCCCGGCATTACAGCTACCCGAACCGGTGCGGATCGTGTGTCGCGAAAACAACATCGACTCCTTACTGGCAGAACTGGCTTTACACCAGATCGATCTGGTGATTGCCGATGGCCCGGTTCCAGCGGGGATCAACCTGCGTGTTTACAACCACAAACTGGGGGAATGCGGGATCAGTTTTTTTGCGGTTCCCGGGCAGGCCGCCAGCCTGGCAAAAGATTTCCCAAACTGTCTGAAAACGGCCCCATTACTTTTACCGAGTGACATTAATGTGGTTCAGGGACGCCTGTGGAAATGGTTCGATAAACACCGAATCCATCCGAATGTGGTCGGTGAATTTGATGACAGCGCCCTGATGAAAGCGTTTGGACAGGCAGGCGTCGGAGTTTTTATCGCTCCAACCCCTATAGCCCTGGAAGTGGAAAAACAGTATGGCGTTAAAGTCATCGGCCAAACCAATGAAGTGCATGAACAGTTTTATGCCATCTCGGCAGAACGTAAAATCTCGCATCCTGCGGTAGCCGCTATCACCGAAACCGCCGGGGAATGGCTGTATAAAAAACCAGCTGGATTCGCTCAGTAAGTTGCCCCTCAATTCAAAGAGTGAACTTCTGGCTCGTCATAGTGACAATGAGCTTTGCAGATATCTCCACTCTCTATCCATGGAGCCTTATCTCTGGCCTACAACTTAAATGAAGTGCATCGGTTTATGGATAAATTTTATCTCTATCGAAAGCTATTCATCAAAATCAGTGCTCCATTCAGTGGCCTAAACTATCGCTGTTAAACAGTCGTCAGTCGCTATATCATCAATATAAAGAAAAGCCGAAAAGGATATCAGTATGGAATTTGCCAGCAAACTATCTTTACTTATTTCTTTTGTGATATTCATTCCGATCTCTGCGGCGTGCTACTTCTACAGCCGCAATACGCAACGCATCTCCGAAACACAACGTTATCTGGATATTCTGCATATAGAAAAATCAGAACTTTTCCGCCACCAGCATCCGCTCGTGAGCCTGTCCGTTGCGGTGCTGTTTCTGACTTTTCTGAGTGTCTGTTTCTGGGGCCTGATTCTGTTTGGTGAAGATACGGGAATTACCAGAACCTCGAATTATCTGCTTGGCGGCGCCGGTACCATTCACCTGGACGCGGTCAAAGACGCGGCCAAAATTATCCAATACCAGTCCGGAGCGCTGCTCACCTTCAACATGGCTTTTATGGGAGCGTATCTGTGGGGCATTCAGAATATTTCGCGCCGCTATTCGATGAACGATCTGATTCCTGCGGCCTATTATAACGTTGGCATCCGGATGATATTCGCCTGCATTCTGGCACTGGTGTTTTACCATCTTTCACAGATCACGCCGGATATTCTATCCTCCCTGCTTGGTAGCCCGGCGGACACCGAAGCAGCCAAAGCAGAAACAAGCAGTGGCTCACATCTTTTCATGCCGGTTATCGCCTTCCTGATCGGTCTGTTCCCGCAGCGGGGCCTGAAGTGGCTGACCGAAAAATTCTCGATCTTTACCCAGGCCTCGAATCCAGCGGTGCGCGATTTACCGCTGGAGATGATCGAAGGCATCACCATGTACGACCGCGTACGCCTGCAGGAACTCGGTGTAGACTCCTGCTATGACCTGGCCAATAGCGATTACATCCCCTATCTGTTTAAGTCACCCTACTCCCCCAGAATCCTCATCAACTGGATATTGCAGGCCAAACTGTGCGTTTACTTTGGGGAACACGTGAAGGATTTACGCGAACACGGCATCCACACGGTGTGGCAATTAAAAAACTACGATGAAGACGCCCTGCGCGAACTGGTTAAAACCACGGCGCTCACCGAAGACACCCTACTGATGGTCAGAAACCTGATTTCACAGGATATGGAAATCGAGCGCCTGATCGAAGCCCAGCTCAAGTTAAGCCAGTACTGGAATAAAGCGTCGGATGAAGTCGACATCCCACTGTCGTAATCGACCTCCCACCAACCGGCCTTGTGACAGTCTCCATTGCCCCAACAGCACAAAATAAGCTCTAAATCAGATTAACCCTTAAAAAGGTTTGAATTCAGATCGAAATAATTTGAAGATCACACTACTATAGTGCCCCCATGGGTAAAATACCCGATCATCACAATACGAAGAAGAACTATGTTAGTAGACCTCTTTAAACCAGCCTGGAAAAGCAGTGCTGTTGAAAAACGCCTGAAAGCCGTCTCGATGATGGACAGCAGCCCCGACAAGCAACAGGTATTAATCGAACTGGCGGTGCATGATGACGATGCATCCGTTCGTATCGCCGCCATCCAGCGCATTGATGCGATCGACCAGTTGCATGAAATGTCGCTTAGCCCTGCTGCAGACCAGATCGTGGCTGAAGCCGAAAAAAGGGTAAATGAATTACTCAGCAGCAGCCGTTCGATGAATCAACAGCTTTATCAGGACCTGTTAACGCGCTACCCCGAATTAAAATTACGCATCGCAGCCCATGCCGATGCTGCCAGCATCCGTAGCGAATCGCTGATCAACCTGAACAGCGAACAGTTGCTGGAAGTGCTCGGCGCAACCGTTTTCAGCGATACGCGCCAGCTTATCGCTGAACAGTTGAGCGATATCGACGCGCTGGAATCTGCGCGCAAAATCATGCGCGGCAAGGACAAGAATGCCGAGCGCATCATCAAGACCAAAATCGATGAGTTGCGCAAGATAGAACGCCAGAATGCGGAAAATCTGGCCAGCGTTGAAAAGCTGTGTGATGAAGTGGAATACCTCTCTACCCACGACTGGCTACCGGAGTTCAAGGGCCGTTGTGTGGCGCATTGCAAGCAGTGGGATAGCCTCGATTTCGAGATCGCGAGCGAACTCCGACAACGCTATCAGACCTCCAGAGAGATCCTCGATACACGCTTCGAACAGCAGCGCATCATCGAACAAACCACACAGGCACAGCAGCAAAGGGTGGCCGAACTGAAAGCCCTGCTACAGCAGGTCGCCGCACGTAATTTCAGCGATGCCAACGCCGCCGTGAGCGAAACCCGTAGCACGCTGGACAAGCTGTCTACTGACTGGCGCCAGTTAGCCACCATTCTGACCCCGGAAATCAGCCAGCAGAAACCGTTCGATGAAATGCAACAGGCGATGCAATCCGCGCTACAGTTAACCAGCGCGGTCTCCAAGCTGCTGGCACCGGTAGCAGCAGCCGAACCGGCTGAACCGACGGAACCGAATAGCACGCAAAGCAGCGCAGATAATACGAACGAAATTAGCCTCGCCAGCCGCATTCAACGCCTGCACAACGCATTAAAAAATCTGCACTGGCCAAAGACCTTTGGCACGCTGCAACTGGCTGGCGAATGTGAGCAGCAGTTAAACGAATGGCGAGATGCGCAGCAGGCCGCTGTCGCCGAAAAGGAACAGAAGCTGGCTACAGCGCATAAAAACATCAGCGCCATCTTCCGCTTTGCCCGAGGCGGCAATCTGGGGCGAGCCAAGCAGCTGTGTGAGCGTGCCGAAAAAGCCCTCGCCCCGTTTAGCGGGAAAGATTTGCTGGCCCTGCAGGAGCGTTTAGCCGAGGCACAGAAGACCCTTGGTGACATGGGTGACTGGAAAAACTTTGCCACCGAACCCAAGTACATCGAGCTATGCGATTCGATGGAAGCCCTGGTAACGTCGAAACTGCATCCCGACAAGCTCTCCAGCGCGATGAAAGAACTTCAGCAGCAATGGAAGTCTCTCGGTCATTCGGATATATCAGACCAGTACTGGGAGCGCTTTAAAAAGGCCAGTGATCTGGTCTACAAGCCCTGTGCCGATTTTTTCGATCAACGTCATCAGACGCGTCAGTCCAACCTGCAACAACGTCAGCAGATTGTCGAGCAATTGCGTGAACTGCAGGAATCGACCGACTGGGACAACAGCCCCGACTACCGGGCGATTCAGGCATCGCTGTACAGCATCAGTGATCACTTTGCCACCATTAAGGATGTTGAGCGCAAGGAAGGCCAGCAGCAGTGGAAGCAGTTTGTAAAACACAAGGACGCCATCATGGCCAGACTGGACGTGGTGTATAGCGCCAATCTCGAACTCAAGCAACAGCTGATCAAACAAACCAGCGCGCTGGCGGAAGCCGAGGTTAAGGAAGAAAACCTGAACGCCTTGAAGTCTCTGCAAAACCGCTGGAAACAGGTCGGTATCACGCGCCGCAATCAGGATCAGAAAGCCTGGACCGAGTTCAAGAAACAGGGCGACCTGGTGTATAATCGGGTGCAGGAATTACGTCAGGGACAACGCGATGAAACCGATCAACAGCTAAACGCTTACCGCAACATTATCAAACAGATTCAGCAACTGGCCCGCAGCGCGACTGAACTGGCTGCCGCCGACCAGCAGTTCTCTGCATTGCAGGAACAATACAGCGCCCTGCCCGAACTCCCGCGCCAGCTGCCGGAAAAACTGCTGGAGGGATTACAACGCGATTACCGCAATGCCTGCGATCAGTTTGATCAATGCCATAGCCGGATTATCGGCAACCTGCACAACCAGCAACTGGACGCGCTGCGCCAGAAAGCCGAACTGTGCAGTCAACTGGAAGCCCTCGGCCCGTCCGCCGATGAACAGAAGCTGCAGAAACTCAATGCCGAATGGGATGCGATTACGCTACAGGATGCTGAGTTATCACGCCGTATCGAAGCGCGCCGAAGCGCTGCGCAGAGCACGCTTGATCGTACAGCGATTGGTGAGGAACGCAGAATGCTGTGTATCCGGCTGGAAATTACGCTGGGTGCCGAAACCCCGGCCGAAGACAAAGCCCTGCGCATGCAATACCAGCTCGACCAGATGAATAAATTAGGCCTGGGTCACCAGAGTATCGACAACAGTGCTTTACTGGAATCGATGCAACTGGACTGGTTGTGTCTGCCGGGTGCTGAATCAGGGTTACAGAAAAAACTGGATAAGCGCTTTCACCAGGTACTCGCAAAAAGGTAAACCCTCTGCGCGTTGACTCCAGTAGGCGTCGACCCAGCTACAGAGTTAGCGCAATAGTCAACCGCCCGCTATATACCCGTTGTATAGTGGGTTTTTTATGCCAATGATATTGGCACGAAGAATTCACGCAAATAGGTCCGCCAGCAATACCCGTTGAAATTTATCAGATTCCGCTCAACGTTCGCAACAATCCAGAAACTGGAACAAATGCCTGATAATGCATCCCCGTCGACCAGAGCAGTCATGCCCTGACTAACGCTACGACCATAACGGATTTCACATCATCGTGTCAGTGCAATGCTGGGCCTGCACGTAAAATGGATTATTACGACTATAATCTATCGAGTTAGATAGTTTATAAACTAATGAGCGGCCAATGATATCGGACAACAAAGAGCACGATAACCCTGATGCAAGCGATCTATACGATGCGTATCCTGATGCTGTTTTAATGCTTGCTCCAGATGGCCGAATTTTACACGCCAACCGGAGTGCTGAGGAGCGTTACGGTTATAGTCGGGAACAACTGATGTTGATGAATGTGGCGGAGCTGGCCGCTGCGAATCTTAACGATCAGATACTGACCCACCTCCACCCAGCCCTGAACTCAGCTATTCGTTTTGAGTCAAAGCTCCGGTGCCAGGATGGCAGCGAACTGGCAGTGGATATATTCGCGCGGCCAATCGATTACCGTGGTGAGAAGGCGACTATTGCTGGCGTACGCGATATCACCGAGCTCAGGCGAATCGAACTATCGCAGCGCGAAAGTGAAGACAAATTACGTTTGTTTATCAACTATGCGCCTTCAGCGATTGCGATGTTCGACCGTGACATGCGCTACATCGTACACAGCCATCGCTGGCTGGTTGATTACCATTTGCCTGAACAGGATTTGATCGGGCGCAGTCACTACGAAATATTTCCCGAGCTGCCTGAGCGCTGGAAACAGATCCATACCAGCAGCCTGGCCGGCACGGTCGAAAAGTGCGACGAAGACCCGTTTCCGCGCGCCGATGGATCCGTCGATTGGGTGCACTGGGAAACGCGACCCTGGCGAACCAGTGATGGCGACATCGGTGGCATCATCATTTTTTCGGAAGTAATTACCGAGCGCAAGCAGGCGGAGATGAAACTACGTGAGAGCGAAGGTCGATTCCGAGTGTTGTTTGAGCAGGCTGGTGTCGGTGTGGCACAAATCAATACCATCACGGGCCAGTTCGTTCGCATCAACCAGAAATACTCCGACATCGTGGGCTATTCGCGTGCAGAGATGGAGCAACTCGATTTCCATAAAATTACACACCCGGATGATCTGCCAGCCGATCTGCACAACATGGAGTTATTGAAGGCCGGCAGGAAAACCGAATTCACAATGGAGAAACGCTATTTTCATAAAAACGGTTCGCTGGTATGGGTGACACTGACCGTCTCGCCCATGTGGTCAGCGGGCGAACCGCCGAGTTTTCACGTAGCCGTGGTGGAAGACATCAGCGAGCGCAAGCAGGCTGAAAAGGCGCTGATTGAATCAGAAAGAAGATACCGACAGCTGTTTGAAAACATGTCTTCTGGCTTTGTTCTGTACGAGGTCATCCAGAATGATCAAGGCGTCCCAGTTGATCTCCAGATCATCGCCGCTAACGCAAAATATGAACAGACAACGGGGTTGAGTATCGAGCATGTCGTCGGCAAACGTTTGACCCACGTTTTGCCCGGTATAGAAGATGATGCTGCGGACTGGATAGGAATCTTCGGAAAGGTCGCTCTGACAGGGGATGCGATGCAGTTTGAGCACGATTCTGAATTACTGGGATTCTACTACAACATTAGCGCCTACCAGGCCGGCCCAAAGCAATGCGCTGTCAACTTTCTTGACATCACCGGGCGCAGGCAGGCTGAAAAGGCGCTGGAAAAAAGCCGGAAATTACTCGCGGAAACCGAGCAGATTGGTAAGGTCGGTGGCTGGGAGTTTAATATCGATACGGGTAAACAGACATGGACTGAAGAGATATACCACATCCATGAACTGGCTATCGATTATGACCCGTCATTAGAGGAGGGAATCAATTTCTATACCCCCGAGTCCAGGCCGATTATTGAACAGGCCGTGCAGCGGGTTATTGAACACGCAGAGCCGTTTGACCTGGAGCTGGAGATCATCACCGCCAAAGGCAATCTGCGCAACGTTCATGCTATAGGCAAAGCTGACCTGGAACAGCGCAGGGTGTATGGCTTCTTTCAGGACATCACCGACGCAAAGCAGGCTGAAAAACATATTGAACAGCTCGCTCATTTCGATCAGCTGACCGGGCTGCCGAATCGTA
>JACNJF010000079.1 GCA_014382695.1 Gammaproteobacteria bacterium
TAATTAAATACGCATCGATACCCCCGCCCAAAGTTATCGCACCCCGTATTCGGCGGTCTTTGCTTATGCGGCTTTTCACTCAAGCATTTGATAATAACCGAACATATAGCGTGTTCTATTACCAGGTTAAACCGGCATAAGAATGGCGCTTTCCGGCACAACTTTGACCCTTATCCAGTAAAATAACAGTCCAGTCGAAAGGTGACAACTTCCGTTAATAGCTGTGATTCAGATTAACACACTCTAATCCCAGTTCTCGGCCCAAAACCGGGTAAATATTTTCGCTTCGGCCTGCCAAAAAGCAGACTTCGCGAAATTTACAAATTGAATGTCAGGGCAGGTCAACTGCCAGCTTTTGAGAACCATTGGCGTAGTGGACAAATCAGCTTTTGCTAACACTCATAAGGGTCATTAAGCCTGCCTCAACGATAGCCAAAGTGACGTATAGTTGAGTCTACGCAGCTAATTGGCCTGACTCGACATTTCAATCATTTCAGAAACCTCCAACGTACCATTGATCTCAAGAAACGGACAGGATTGCGCAACCTTTAACGCGGCATCCATGGATGGCATTTTGATCACGCTAAGCCCCGACATTGCTGATGTCGTGCCCGGTTGAGCTCTACCATCAGGATGCACGGTATGTGTATCCTTGAACGGAATCGCTGGACTAAGAACCGCATCACCCAGCGATGACAACCATTCCTGATATCGGGTGAAATGCTTTTGCGCGACTGCTGGATCAGAGGGTTGCTCACCCCCAATGTAAACGAAAATATATTGTGGCATTGCCAACTGTCCTCATTAATGTATTGATGAAATTGGTTCTATTGCTGTTGTTTAGAGTCACATAATGTATGAGTTGAGATCAACTTCAGATTGTTTGGTTTTCAACCCCTTCTTTAGCCGGACCCTACCCTATCGCACGACAAGCGGGCTTTGCCTGAAATGAAAACCCTCAGCTGTCGCCGTTTTAACCGGTCAGACCCACTATGACTACAGCCGCTTTCCCGCCAGCGTCGGCAGCTTGTCGGTACGCGTTTCCAGCTTGATATAGCTGAGCAGTCGCACAACTCCGTCTGCATGCAGCTGCTCGTGTACCTTTTCGATCGCTGCCAGTATCTCGCACAGCTCACCTTCAATATTAGTACCGGAGGCATGCGTCTCCAGAATAAAGTCATAGCCCTGCAGCAGTGCGATGACGCTTTTAATCTGATTGCGCACCGATACCCCGGCGCCGACTGGTATCACCTGTAGTTCTACGGTTGCCTGCATCACGCTGTCTCCTGATTGGCGGGACTGTTGCTCCACTTTTCTGCTTCTATAAAAACGCGCTTGATCTGCGGATACTGCTGCCGGATTGCGGCACTGATATTGGCGATCACATCCTCAATCTCATCGGCTGTACGCTGGTCATCAAAATCTACGCTGATATTGGCCAGAATGAAATCCGGCCCCATGTGCATGGTCAATATCTCGTTCACATGATCGATACTCTTCGTCATCAGCAGAATATCACGAATACCACTGACAACCGGTCGATTGGCACTCTCACCGATCAGCAGGCCTTTGGTTTCATAGGCCAGCCAGATCGAGGTGCCGATCAGGATTAAACCGATGATAATGGACGCGATCGAATCGAAAATCAGGATGCCGGTATACTGACTCAGCGCAACCCCGGCAAACGCCACCATCAACCCCAGCATTGCGGCCGCATCTTCAAACAGCACCACAAAGATGGAAGGGTCCTTGGCGCGCTGAATCGCTTCGATATAACCCCACTTGCCCTTCACCCGCGAAAACTCCTTAAATGCAAACAACAGGGCCGCACCTTCGAACAGCATGGCTAGACCGAGTACCACATAATTGATCAGCGGGTTACTGATCGGCTCCGGACTGGACAGGTGCTTGATGCCCTCGTAAATCGAGATGCCACCACCGAGCGCAAAAATCAGTATCGCCACGATAAAGCTCCAGAAATAAATTTCCTTGCCGTGCCCGAACGGGAAGTCTTCATCGGCCGGCTTCGCTGCCTGCTTTAAGCCATATAGCAGCAGAAGCTGGTTACCGCTATCGACCAGCGAATGTATCCCTTCCGACAGCATGGCTGAACTGCCGGTTAAGCCAGCAGCCACAAACTTGGTGATCGAAATCAGCGAATTGCCGGCGAGTGCGGCAAAGATAACTTTTCTGGAACCTGATGACATAGCGAACCCGTTTCGATTAATAAATACTGCAAATAAATTCAGTCTCCGGCGCACTCCGCTGGTGGATAAAAAGCTTAAGCATTCTGTCTCAGGGGCTATAATCCCTGAACCTTTAATCCATCCGGAACCAGAATGATACATCAGAACCAGCGCTTAGCCTGCATTTAAGCCCATGAGTCGTTTACTACGCTGGTTGTCATACCCTGTTCTCCTGATGCTGCTGATCGTAGGCGCTTTTGTGCTGGCCGATCGCTGGCGGCCTTTACCCATACCGCTGCAGCAGCAGGATCCGGCCAGCGTGGTGACCGATGAGCAGGGGCGACCGTTGCGCGCTTTTCCCGACCATCAGGGTATCTGGCGCTATCAGACCAGCCTGCAGCAGGTATCGCCCGACTATATCGAAGCCCTGTTGCACTACGAAGACCGCTGGTTTTATTACCATCCCGGTATCAATCCAATGGCACTATTGCGCGCCGCACTACAGAATCTGCGTGCGGGTTATACCGTCTCCGGTGGCTCCACCCTGACCATGCAGGTCGCGCGTATCTTCGAGCCACATCCGCGCACCCTGCGTGGAAAACTGAATCAGGCGTTCCGTGCATTTCAGCTCGAATGGCACTATAGCAAGGATGAAATCCTCAATTTTTATCTGAATTACGCCCCCTTTGGCGGACCGGTGGAAGGGGTCGCTGCGGCCAGTTATGTGTATCTGGATAAGGCTCCCGATCAGTTAAACCATGCCGAAGCCGCACTGCTCGCGGTACTGCCCCAACGTCCCAGTGATTACCGCCCGGACCGCCATCCGCAGCGTGCACGTCAGGAACGCGATAAGGTGCTCGATCGTATGCGCGGGATCTGGAGCGAGGCTCAGATCGAGCAGGCCAAGCGCCAGCCGGTGTCGGCGGTATTCCATGCACAGCCGGCCACCGCCGCACTGTTTGCCCAGTTTGCGGTCGAACAGCTTCCGCAACAGGCCATCATCCGTACCACCCTCGACCTGGAACTGCAGCAGCAACTGGAAAGCTTCAGTAAACAGCAGGTGCCACAGCTGCCAGTAGGCAACTCACTCGCGATTCTGGTGATCGATCACCACAGCATGCAACTCAAAAGCTATATCGGTTCGGCAGATTTCAGAGACAGCCAGCGCTATGGCCATGTCGATATGGTGCAGGCCTGGCGCTCACCCGCCGCGACCCTGCAACCGCTGCTGTATGCACTCGCCATCGACACCGGCCTGATCCATTCAAAATCGCTGTTAAACAACATTCCTCTTAGCCATGCCGAATATCAGGCATACCATCTGAACCATGGCCAGCAGGGCCCGGTTTCAGTACCGGATGCATTGACCCGGGCGCTGCCGGTGCCCGCCCTGCAGTTGACACAGGCGTTCGGAGCAGAGCGCTTGCTACAGCAGTTGCAGCAGGCTGGCATCCAGCTCAGTGCACCCGCTCAGGCTAACCCGTCCATCATTCTGGATGGTGTGGGAAGCTCGCTCTGGCAACTGGTGAAAGCCTTCTCCAGCTTCGCCAATCAGGGCCGCGTACAACCCCTGCAATGGTTGCAACATGCGCCAACCGATAGCGCACCATCCGCACTCGTCAGCCCCGGTGCCAACTGGATCATGCGTCAGCTACTGCGCCCGCCAAACAGTGACCCGGCCGATCCTGAACTGCTGATCAGTACCGGCATCAGCAAGTATTTCCTGGATGAATGGGCGATCGGCATCAACCCGCAGTACACCATCGGGGTCTGGACTGGTCGCCCGGATTCAACCCCGCTCAACGCCTATGTTTCAACCAATCACGCACGCACCATGCTGACTCAGCTCAACCGGATACTGACGCCGCAACAGGCTGCGCCAAAACAGCCACAACCCGACTCGGTCAGCTCAGAGCCGATTTGCTGGCCACTCGGGACACTCGCTGCAGAGCAGAATCCGGCACTCTGCCAGCAACAGCAGCAAGCCTGGTTGCTTAACCATCAGGCGCCGCCCAGCCTGCAAAACTTCAAGCGCATGGATGAGCAGCACAACCCGTTTCAACGCTGGATTCAGCGCTGACCCGGTGCGCCATTAACACTCACCTTATTGCGCCTGCATTCTGTTATGATATGCCGCTTTAACCCAGCCCCAGCCCCGTTCACCACCCGAGACCCCAGCCGTGACCTCTACTGCTTTTACATCTTTACCCCTGTCAGCCGATTTTTTAGCCAATCTTGAGGCGCTGGAGTACACCAGCATGACACCGATTCAGGCCCAGAGCCTGCCAGCGATGCTGAAAGGCCTCGATATTCAGGCCCAGGCCAAAACCGGCAGTGGTAAAACCGCCGCCTTCGGTATCGCCCTGCTCAATCGCATCGATCCTGCCCGCTTCCAGACCCAGGCGCTGGTGCTCTGCCCGACGCGTGAACTGGCCGACCAGGTGAGCAAGGAAATCCGCCGTCTGGCACGTCCGATCCCGAATACCAAGATCCTCACCCTGTGTGGTGGAACGGCTATCGGGCCACAGTTTGCCTCGCTCGAGTTCGCCCCGCACATTGTGGTCGGCACCCCCGGCCGAATCCTCAAGCACCTGAACAAAGGCTCATTAAAACTAAAGCATGTAAAAACGCTGGTGCTGGATGAAGGCGATCGCATGCTCGACATGGGCTTCCATGAAGATATCATGCTGATCATCGACCACACCCCGGAGCAGCGCCAGACTCTGCTGTTCTCGGCGACCCTGCCGGATTCGATCAAGCAGATCAGCAGCATCGTGCAGAAAGACCCGCTGGATATTCAGGTCGAAAGCCTGCACAGCGAAAAACACATCAAACAGGTTTTCTACGAAATCGAAAAAGGCGAACGCCTGAATACGCTGATCCACCTGTTACAGCACTACCGGCCCGAATCCAGCGTAGTGTTCTGCAACCGCAAACAGCAATGTCAGGAGCTTGCCGATGAACTCTGGAAGCAGGGCTTTCATGCACTCGCATTGCATGGGGATATGGAACAGAAAGAGCGCGATGAAGTACTGGTACGCTTTTCCAATAAAAGCAGTTCGATCCTGATTGCGACCGATGTAGCCGCACGCGGGCTGGATATCAAGGAACTCAGCGCGGTCATCAACTACGAGCTGTCACCCGATCCGGAAGTGCATATCCATCGTATCGGACGTACCGGCAGAGCCGGCAACGAAGGGCTGGCACTGAGTCTGTTTATGCCCTCCGAAGTAAAAAAAATCAGTGCGATCGAAGCCTATCAGGGCAGCTCGGTGCGTATCGATGACAGCACCAGCCTGGACCCGCGTGAAGTCTTTAAACTGATCCCGCCGATGGTCACGCTGTGCATCAATGGCGGACGCAAAAGCAAGGTCAGAGCCGGCGATATTCTGGGCGCGCTGACCTCACAGCCAGGCCTCAGCGGCAACCAGATCGGCAAAATCGATCTATTTGATATGCAGTCCTACGTGGCGGTGGAATACCCGGTCGCTAAACAGGCATTGCAGATCCTGTCCGAAGGCAACATCAAGGGACGCCGCTTTCGCGTGCGTAAACTGTAAACGGCCAGCACCAATAACATTCACATGACACTGAATCCGACCCCGGCACTGCTCGAAACCCTGTACTGGATCACCCTGGTCGCGGTGATTGTATCTTCGGCGTCGGCGGTGCTGATCGCCGGATTCAAGAAGTTTGATCTGTTCGGTGTCATCATCATCGCGATGGCGACCGGTCTTGGTGGTGGTTCGCTGCGCGACATGCTGCTCGACCGGGATGTGTTCTGGATCGCCGACCAGATGTTTTTTATCGCCTCGCTCGGTAGCGCCTTCGCCATGTTTCTGCTGGCCCGGATGGTGCTCATTTCGCCACGCTTTTTTCTGATCCCGGATGCCGCCGGACTGGCCACCTTTGCCGTTGCCGGAACACTGGTTTCGATGATGGTCGGTGCGCCATGGCTGATCGCCAGCTTCATGGGCGTGATGACCGGCACCATGGGCGGCATCTTTCGTGACGTGCTTAGCAACACCCCGCCGACCGTGTTCCAGAGCCCGCTGTATGCCACCGTATCCTGGGCCGGCTCGTTATTTTTTATCGGGCTGTTACAGCTCAATATCGATGCCACCCACAGCGCGATCATTGCGGGACTAGCTATTTTTATCGCCCGCCTGATCGCGATTTATTTCAATATCAGCCTGCCCCGATTTCGCTTTAAAGGCGAAAAATGAAACCGGAAAGCAGTATTCAAACCGATGTACTCATCATAGGGGCCAGTGCCTCTGGCCTGATGTGTGCGATCGAAGCCGGCAAACGTGGGCGTAAGGTCATCGTACTCGATCATGCCAATAAACCCGGTAAAAAAATTCTGATGTCCGGCGGCGGCCGCTGCAACTTCACCAACTATCAGGTCAGTGCTGAAAACTTTATTTCACATAACCCGCATTTCTGTAAATCTGCACTCAGCCGTTTCAGCCAGTGGGATTTTCTGGCGTTGGTCAATGCCTATCATATTCCGTTCCATGAGCGTGAGCATGGTCAACTGTTCTGTAACGACAGCGCCAAAGACATTCTCAACATGTTGCTGGCGGAATGTGCAAAAGTGCGGATCGATATTCGCCTCAACATTGACATAGGCGATATCACTCAGACTCCACAAGGAAAATTTTTAATTACAACCACGCAGGGGCATTTCAACGCAGCTTCGCTGGTGGTGGCCAGCGGTGGACTGTCGATTCCAAAGATGTGCGCGAGCCCACTCGGTTATAAAATCGCCGAACAGTTCGGGCACCATATCTGGCCGACCCGCGCCGGTCTGGTACCTTTTACCCTGCACCCACAGGACAAACAGCAATTAGCCGAGTTATCCGGTATCGCGATCGACTGCATCGTCAGCAATCCACGCCAGCAGTTCCGGGAAAACATCCTGTTTACCCATCGCGGTCTGAGCGGCCCGGCCATCCTGCAGATTTCATCCTACTGGCTGGCTGGCGAAGCAGTACAGATCAACCTGCTGCCCGGACACGATGTAGTGTCATTGCTCAAAGATCAGCAACAGACACGCCCTGCGATCAAGCTCAAAACCCTGCTCAGCGAACATCTGCCGAAACGCCTGCTTCCGGTACTGTTCGACAACGCCACACTGGACAGGCCACTGCAGGAATTATCCCAGACTCGTATCAGTGAAATTACGCTGCAACTACTGCAATGGTCGATCAAACCGAATGCCACCGAAGGCTACCGCACCGCAGAAGTCACACTCGGCGGGGTTGACTGTGATGAGCTATCGTCCAAAACGATGGAATCGAAAAAAAGTGCCGGACTGTACTTTATCGGTGAAGTGGTCGACGTTAGCGGCTGGCTCGGTGGTTATAATTTCCAGTGGGCCTGGTCATCCGGCTGGTGCGCAGGACAGGTGGTTTAGC
>JACNJF010000186.1 GCA_014382695.1 Gammaproteobacteria bacterium
ATCTCCGCACAATAATTTTCATGATTTGTTTGACATATTTATCTTCTTGGCAATAATTAAGGCACTTCCTTGGTCAACATGACAAGGGCAGTAAAGCAGTCCATGAACAATGGGATGACTGCGAACCAGAATACTGGTCTTGTTCCTTTCTTCTACTGTGCCCTGCAGCTTCGCTAGACATAACCGTGTTAGCCTCACGATACAGTGATAGACCGGACAGAATTACCCCCCGCTTGAGGTTATCAAGCACCCTTACCTGCTCTTTTAGACAGGTACCCTAAGCAACTTAGAACAAGGTAGAGTTGCGAACCAGGATTCTGGTTTTGTTTATTTCTATTACCCCTCGGGAAACTACTTCCCGATCTGGGCTTGAGTTTCCTTTTCTTTTACAGGAGACCATCATGCCCCAGAATAACTTTTCAGCCCCACTTGTTGATCAATTCGATAGTATCATCGATAAAATTGCTTATGCTCAAGTTGACTCTTGTGGGCATCAAGACCTCTTTACTTATGCAGTCGATCAATTAGCGTCCCAGAAGAAATCTCATTATGACCTGGATAATCTTGTTGAAGATTTCGAGGAAACGCTTTCAACATCAATTATTCATGAAATCGACGGCTGGAACATAACGCCAGTCCCCTGGATTGAATATGAGGCAGTGATGTTTAGAGGCATGATCAGCGTGCAAAAAGGCCATGAGTGTAGCTTATATGCTTTAGAGCCTGAGCTTTGCGAATCAAGGGATGACATCCTTTTCTGGTCCATCTATTTACAGGCTAAAGATACAAAAAATTTCTGTATCTTAAATGTGGCTAACGAGCAGGAGGCTCATCTCATCAGTAATTCTATATCTGAACATTTTTATTCTGAATAGCAGAATAATTTTCTTTCACCCCTTTGGGAACACTGTTCCCTCGCGGCGGTATTCCCTTTTTTTACTTCGAGGAAATACCATGCCGACACTACCTGAATCCCGCTGCAAAGCAGGTCAGTCCATTGACAGTAAAATAGTTGCGAAAGCTAAAAGCTCACCGGTTGAAATGATTCAGTATCTCGAATCTTTACCGAATAACGTTTTTGAACGTGATGATCCTGGCAATTTACTGAACTACCTTTATCAAACGGCGCTGAAATCTCGCCCAAAAACGTAACCGCAGATAACTTTTACTTTCAAAATCTGATTCACACAGCAGTGCATCAAATTTTCTAACCCACTGGGAATACGACCTCCCTATGGGGACGTGTTCCCTTTTTTTAACTTCTTAAGGTGAACACAATGATAATTTTAGAAGGCAATATCACAAATAAAGTGATCAATGGCAAAAATGGTGAGTTTTCAGTCGGTAATCTTACAACTGAAATTGGCCAGTTTAAAATTCGCAATCAACTGCTGGATCAATTTGATGAGGGTGAATATCGAGTCCGCGTCTCAATACGGCATCTTGATTTAAACAGTTATATGTTAAAGCGTAACGGGATAACCATCACCGAAATTGAAGCGCATATTGACCATATTGAAGTCATTGACGCTGATATCAAGATGATTGAATCCGAGTCGGTAGAGCCTGATGCATCTATTGAGCATGAGAAAACGACCCGTAATCCTGCCGATCCTGAACTTGAGATCAATGCGGATACTGATAAGAGCGATGAAACGCTGGAAGAACTGACAGCTGAGTCTGATCAATCAGAGCTGAAAAAGCTGTTTGGAATCCTATGGCCACTGGGCGATGTTGTTCAACTGGACTCAACAACACCAAGGACGCAGTTCATTCGTCAGAAAGACTATCTTAAGGCCAATGGCTATAAGTTCCATAGTCCTGATCAAACCTGGCATCGGTAATAGATGTCATGAAGTTATCAGCGTTAGTTAAGCAGATCGAGCAGCATATTGATGAGGCTATAGCACTGGCTGTAGATCATTTGAAATATGATGGCGATCCCTGTGGCAATTCTCCCCGAATGGCTGTTTTGACTCGGTTACTCGATGTTAAAGCTGAAACCGGCCATCTACGGAAAACTGATATCAAGAAACATTAACCTTAACCCCTCCCCTTGTCGTCGATAAGGGGTTTTTCCTCTACCGGCTGTTGGAGCCGTTACAGGAAAAACCGAATGACTCCCCGCTTGAGGTTATCAAGCACCCTTTACCTGGTCTTTTCGACAGGTGCCCTAAGCAATGTTGAGCAAGGTAGCGTTGCGAACCAGATTATCTGGTTTTGTTCATTTCTTTTAACTATGGAGGTTCTTGCTATGGAAATAGTATCTTATGAAGCCCGTGTAGCAAAAATGCAAAAGCCTGGCGATGTGGACCGGCAATTACGTTTAGCAAAAATCTATGTGAAATCTCTCAGGCTAAAATTCAAAAAGGCACCCAGCCTGGATGAAAAATTAGTGCTCGGAAAAGCAGTGAAAGACGCTGAATCCGTACTGAGGCAATTGAGACTGACTTTTTTTGATTTACAGGACAAGTTGGTCGAACGTACTCACTAACCCCCTTTACACCTTTCTTTAACCCTGTCGGGAACTCGATCCCGTGCTGGGCATTGATGTTTCTGGCCTTTTCTTTGAGGAACTACCATGGCATTAATATTCCAGCGCCTTGCGCGTAATTTTGTAAAAAATGGGTACTACCCTACCGATGGTGACACCATGGGTCGCGTTGTACAGGCACTTCGTTTTACCGGTCGGCATTGTCGTATTCTTGATCCCTGTTGCGGCGAAGGAACCGCTCTGGCTGAAGTTAAGCATCATCTTAATGATTCAGCGTCAACATCGAAGCAGGTAGCTGCCTATGGTGTGGAATATCACGAACAACGTGCGTGGCATTCCAAGCAGATACTGGATCATTGTATTCACGGTGATTTACGTGACTGCATGATCGGTGCCCGTCAGTTTGGGTTGCTATTTCTGAATCCACCTTACGGGGATGCGGTCAGTGATAAAGCGCAGTTATCAGACCCCAAAGCTGGAAAGCTTCGGCTTGAGAAAGAGTTTTATCGTCGCACCAATGGACTCTTACAGTTTGGCGGAGTGATGGTGTTGATCATTCCTTATTACACGCTGGATAAAGAGTTTAGTAGCTGGATCTCCCGACATTTTCACGATGTTAAGGTGTTTATGGCTCCAGAGCAGCAATTTAAACAGTGTGTCATATTCGGTGTACGTCACAAGGTGACTGACCAATGGACAACCACGGATGAATATCAAAAAACGTTCTTAAACTTATTATCTGTAGGCTTAGGCGATATCCAGGCTGATGAACTGCCTGAATGCTGGGATGAGCAAACCTTTAGTGGTGGTGATGATGGTCTTTATTACGTACCCAACGCAGATTCTGCGGGTAAATTCGAGCTAGTGCATCTGGACGGTAAGCAATTGTCGGCTACGTTGGGCACTCATGCAGGCTTATGGAAGCAATATGGCCTTATGTTCGGTAAAAACCGCACTTTAGAGCCTAAGCGACCGCTGTGTGATGTCTCTAACTGGCATCTTGCCTTAATGCTTGCAGCCGGTCAGGTTACTGGAGTGGTGAATAGTCTGGATGGCCGAACCTTTGTCGTGCGCGGTGATACTTACAAGGATAAACAGGTAACGACTACTGAGGAACCCGGCGCAAAAGGACAGTTGCAAACGATCCGGACGCATACCGATATTTTTGTACCGGCTATCAGAGGTCTGGATATGACCCCTGGCAGTGCAACCTTTGGTGATGTTTTTACGATCAAGTAAACACTCGCTTTTAATTACTTTAACCCTTTCCTCTCTTCTTTTAGAGAGGTTTTTCCCCTACCGGCTGCTGGAGCCGTTACAGGAAAAACCAGATTACTCCCCGCTTGAGGTTATCAAGCACCTTTACCTGGTCTTTTCGACAGGTGCCCTAAGCAATGTTGAGCAAGGTAGCGTTGCGAACCAGATTGTCTGGTTTTGTTCATTTACTTTTAACCCAGACGGGCATGATTCCCGTTGGGAGTTCTCCGTCGATTTAATCTATGGAGATTTTTATGAGCGCCAAAGATGTAGCACGAATCAGACTGCAGTTGATAGCTGTTGAAAAAATCCGACAGCAATTGATTCGTTATGTCTCCAGGGTCGATCCATTGGGAATCTATAGCGATGCAGATTGCCTCGATAATGGATGCCCTATATTAACGATAGAAGAATTAGTCACCTGTACCGTAGAGGCTATTTTTCTGTATGAACACTACAGGACAGTCAATCGTCTTATGTAGCATTTTTTATTTATTTACCCCATTGGGAAAACAATCTCCCAGTGGGACTGTTTTCTCTTTTTTTAACTGAAGAAGGAGAATTATCATGAGTGATTTAGCTATTAACACCGTTATATCCGATGTTGCACTGGATGAGACACCCGATGAATTTTTAACGGAGGAATCAGACAGCCTGAACATCATTCCATTAAACACGTTTATTCAGGATTTTTGTGCTGACCTGCTCAATGCAGTGAAACGTCAAAACCCACCGGTCTATGATGAAGTGCCCAACAGTCAACGTGCTTTAATAATGAATAACATGCCGCGCAGACCCTTTGATGCCCAGCAGCGAGTTGTTCAAGCGGTCACTCGTTTACTCGTCGATGAAGGCGAAAAAGCGGCCATCATCAATGCCGAAATGGGGACCGGAAAAACCATGATGTCGATTGCGGCCTCAGAAGTCATGTTTTACGAAGGCTATCAGCGGATCATCGTGCTATCCCCTCCTCATCTGGTTTACAAGTGGCGACGGGAAATACTTGAGTCTGTCAACAATGCCAAAGTATGGGTGCTCAATGGACCGGATACCCTGGCTAAGCTGTTAAAGCTGCGTGAATCCTATGGATTGCAAGAGCATAACGGCCCTGAGTATTTTGTCTTGGGGCGTGTTCGGATGCGCTTAGGCTTTAACTGGAAAACGGTACTCGAAAAACGCAAAATGCATGTTCGCAAGCGGGTGAATGATGTGGATGAAGGCTCGCAGAGTTTTGTCCTGACGACTGAGTATGCAGCCTGTACCCATTGCGGTGTAATCCAGCGTGATGAAGAAGGCAATGCGATTCAGTATCTGGCTTTCACTCGTGAGAAGCGTTGTGACTGTCAGTCCTGTGATAGTCCTTTATGGTCTTTGCATCGACCTTCACAGAAAATCAAGTCCCGCAAGGATCTGGTTGTTGAAGCCATGTGTCAAATACCCACGATAGGCGAGAAAACCGCTAACACGTTGGTACAAAACTTTGGCTCAGACATGATGGAGCAAATGCTGGCGGATAACGTGTATGACTTCATTAATCTGATGGATGAAAACGGCGATCTGATTTTCAATGACCGTAGAGCAAACCGCATGGAGCGCTCAATGGCTAATCTGGAATTTGGGTTTGGACAAGGCGGCTATCAACCGACTGAGTTTATAAAGCGTTATCTTCCCAATCAATATTTTGACTTGCTCATAGTGGATGAGGGGCACGAGTACAAAAATCAAACTGCCCAGGGGGAGGCTATGGGCGTACTGTCAAACAAGTGCAATAAAGTGCTTATGCTTACTGGCACATTAATGGGTGGTTACGCATCGGATCTTTTCTTTTTGCTCTGGCGTATTCTGGGTAAAAAAATGCGTGAAGATGGCTATCACTACAATGAGCGGGGTAGCTTAGGCTCTGCATCGATGTCGTTTATGCGGGATCATGGCGTGTTAAAAGATGTGTATAAAGAATCCGAGTCCTCTTCGCACCGTACTGCACGAGGCAAGAAGATGACGGTTCGCACATCAAAAGCACCTGGCTTTGGCCCCAAAGGAATAGCCCGTTACGTTTTACCTTATACGGTATTTTTGAAGTTGAAAGATATCGGTGAGGGTGTGCTGCCGGACTACCGTGAAGAGTTGATCCAGGTACCCATGACAGATGATCAGTTAGCCGATTATCAGGCGCTGTCATCGACCTTAACCAATGCGCTCAAAAAGGCGTTGGCTCAAGGTGATACGACGCTACTGGGTGTTGTCATTAACGTGTTGTTACGCTGGCCTGATACCTGTTTCAGGCCTGAAAGCGTGACTCACCCACGGACACGCCAGCTGTTGCATTTTAACGGGGCGGTTTTTGGGGACGATGAGTTATCGCCCAAGGAAGCTGACATGATTCGCTTGTGTAAAGAAGCAAAAGCTCAAGGTCGTCGTAGCCTGGTTTACACCATTTATACCGGAAAGCAGGATGTTGCCAGCCGGTATAAACGATTGTTAATCAAGGAGGGTCTGAAAGCGGATGTATTGCGCTCCACGGTTGGCACGGATAAACGTGAAGACTGGATCATGGATAAGGTGGATCGCGGGATCGATGTGATGATCTGTAACCCTGAACTGGTTAAAACCGGTTTGGATTTACTCGATTTTCCGACCATTATTTTTACGCAATCGGGCTATAACGTGTACACAGTTCAACAGGCTTCCAGACGATCCTGGCGGATAGGTCAGAAGCAGGATGTGGTGATTTACTTTCTGGGCTATGAAAAAACAGCACAGATTACCTGTCTGGAGTTAATGGCTAAAAAGATTGCGGTATCCCAATCGACTTCAGGTGATATGCCGGATACCGGTCTGGATGTCCTCAATCAAGGTGGAGACTCCATTGAAGTCGCTTTGGCTAAGCAGCTATCGGCTTAACTGTTTCAATATTTATTAACCCTACCCCTCAATTGAGGGGTTTTTCCCCTACCGGCTGCTGGGGCCGTTACAGGAAAAACCAGATTACTCCCCGGCTGAGGTTTTCAAGCAACCTTACCGGCTCTTTTAGACAGGTTGTTGGCATGAATTTCCCACCGCTATATTCGGGCGACGGGCCGGTTAAAACGCGACAATATCACTAGATGAAATATATCTGTCCAGTCCGAATAAATATGTCCTCAAGCGGTTCGTGAAAAGATAAGCGGTCGGTGGGCTGGGCGTCCTGACGTTTGTCCACATAATATTTGTGAATGTAGATAGTATGGCAATACAAGCGCACAGGTAAATCAATTGATCATCTCTATGTTATTCTTCTCAATCTCGGAAAATTGCCGTCACGATCAATGTTGACTTATATTGGTAAATTCAGAACTGGAAAGTTTAAATGATTAGAAATAGCAGCCAGGTTAGTAATGGACACTCATTTTTTGGTGATAAAGGTTCAAGTACCGACCATAAAATTAACCCGGCATCTAGCAACATGAATATGATCGGCCCCCAGGTTAAATTTGTCAGAGAATCCTTAGGTTTAACGCTCAAGGATCTTGAGTTCAAATGCAACTCGTTAGGCTGGGATATTAGCTATACATCCCTTTCAAAAATAGAACTTCGTAATCGAAAAATCACAGACATTGAATTGTATATTTTGTGTCAGGTGTTAAAGGTTAAATCCACTGTATTATTGGAGGGGTAATATACTAAAACACCTCAAAATCAGTTACAAAACTTTCCCTTTACTTTAACCACTGAGTTAAGGATCTATAGCTTTCCAACAACTGCCTCATAACCAACCCGCCGAGATGCCAGTAGGCACCCTTACCGTTGCCTTATCAACCTTCCCCAACTCGCTCG
>JACNJF010000111.1 GCA_014382695.1 Gammaproteobacteria bacterium
CTATTTAGAAAAAAACATTCTGCTTTTATCCTGAGTCTTGCCATCGGAGTCGCACTCTGCACTAGCACCGTTCAGTCCGACCCCACGATGTTGACTGACTGGACTCTGGATAAGCTAACAGCAGGAACGAGCGTGCAACAAGGCAGTGGTGGTGCCATCATTGGTAACAGCGCTAGTGCCACTTTGAATACTTCAGCCGCCGTCAGTATTGCGGATGAGGTTCAATCTTCTGCCAATGCACTTAACCTGGTAAATTCAAGCGAAAGCACCGTAGCCAACGGTGTGAACGTGTGGGGCGGAGAAACCGCTGCTCTCGATACCACTTCGGTGGGTGTCGATCAGCTTAACGACATCCTGCAGGAGCAACGCCGCTCAGCCTCAGTGCCCAGCTATTCAAGGCCAGAAGCCGACACCTATCTGTCCGTGGATTCAACCGAATCAGAAACTCATAATGACCAGCTAACAGATACCAATAGCGTCGCCGATATCGTAACAAACTACCGTGACGCCCATAACAGCAGCTCCGGTAGCGTAGACACCACGATCATGGCGACCACCGGCGGTCTCTGAATGCTCCAACGGTTGATACCAATGTGGGTAAAGGTGTAGCCGTAGCAGGCACCCTGGACGCCACGCTGGATGGTGGCGAGATGCAGTTCGGTCTGTCGGTAGGTGGTGGTATCACCGCACACCCGGATACCAGCAGCGATGCGTTTGGTGGTATGGATGTCACCCGTGAAGATGATGATGCCGAGGTTTCTATCTATGGCAGGATCATCATGCCTGAGCTGCAAATCAACATCACCGGCGCAGGCTGCGGTGTTGCGATGGGTTCATGCGACTCAGCAGGCTCATCAGACATTCTGACCGATGACACCATCGATCGCTCCACCTTGGTTGCACATGATGAGTCCAGCGTGGGCGATAGTAGTTTCACCGAAACTCGCACAGAAAAGTACCGCTCTCCATTTGAACTACAGGATGCTCAGGCCGAATACATCGTTGTTGATGACTCAACCCTGAACGTCACCACCAGCTATATGCTGACACTGAGTGGTTCGGCTCAATCTGGAGCAACCGGTATGAACCTGGTAAACGCATCGGGTAGCGCCGTAGCGAATGGCGTGAACGTTGCCTATACATCAACCATGGATGGCAGCAGTCTTACTCAGACTAACGTCATTAACCACAGCCGCTAATGAGCGGCAGTCGGCGGCGCCCCGGCCACTCACGGAAGGGGCGCTGAAAGGAGAAAGCTGGAGCTGGATTCAACATGAAACCGATCGCTAAAAGCTTTAGTCGTTTAGCCCTGATGGCGCTGTTGACCGCGTCCGTAAAAGTCGGGGCTATTCAGCCTCTATCCGATAACCAGCTGGATCAGATGACCGCAGGCAACGCCACAGCGGCCGATTATGGGCAGTCGTTACCACAGAGCCTAACCGACTCTATTCAACGAGTTGACACCACTACTGTCGACCGTCAGGGACCGCATACCGCCAGCACAAACAACTCGCTACTGGTTGCCGCCGAAAGCCAGGCCGCTATAACAATTAACCATCAACTACAACTCAGCGACTCGACGCAACAAAACAGCCGGGCGATCACGCTTAGCAACAGCGTCGGCAGTGACCTGATCAACACCAGTAATATGTCAGCCAGCCGTGATTTTATGCAGCAGTCACTGACTCAAAACAACGTTACGACTCAGGCTGAATTACAGCTGGCTACGGTCGGACTATCCCACAGCGAGTCAGGATACCGTTACGAGAACTCCGTTGTGGGGCACGCTAGTAGCCATAGCAATAGCCGCTTTGCAGAACAGATACAGACCGACTATAGCCATACAAGATCCAATAGTCGGACATTGTATGATGTCGCCATCGAAAAATATGACCCCAGACTTCTGCTGGGTGAGATCCAGCTCAGCAGTCCTAATCTGGGGCCCATCACTTTGATTCCAGCGCATACTGACTCTGGCCGAATTTCTGCCGGCGACATCGTCAATGCTGTGGACATTTTCGACATCATACCCAACCACGTAGACTGGGCCGCTGGCTGGGGAGCCACTACGCTAGAACTACCTGTGTTCAGTGCCGGCATCGACTCCAGCAGCGTGACCCATCAAAACCTGACCCTCAACCTCACGGCAGCACCTCCTAAACTGGAGATTGGTAACATCTACTTTAATACTCAGGCCCACTACAATGACAGTAGCGATGGCGTTGTGCACTGGATAGACACACAACCGATATCGTTCTCTCCTCCCGATATCAATGTCGACCTGGAGGTTCCCAATCCTTTATACGGCCTGGACATGAGCATCAACCACGGTTTTGCACTGGCCGGGAACGGTGAACTCAAGGGTGACTTCGGCGGTTTTAACGGACTGGCCAGGATCAACTTCACCAATGTATTAAGCAATGTATTTCCTATCGATGAATTCATCGCCGCTATCGACGTCGGTATCGACGTCATCAACGCCCTGGACTTCCTGAATATTTTCCCGGATATACCCAAACCAGGCGATCACAATCTAGACCTGGTACTCACCATTCCGATAGAAATCGACTTGAATTCTCATCTACCTGCTGACAATGGATTTGGCAGTGCGGTCACCGTTATTGATTCCGAACAGGCCTCTGCATTTCATATTAAATACAACGGCGTTTTCTGCTTCGAACTGTTTGGTGATGGCAATTGCGGAACGATGACAGAACAGGTCACCAGCACCAAATTCAGCGATCACAGTTATAGCGGAAATTTTTCATCCCAGGATACTTTCAGCGACAACGTCAGCAACAGCCTGGATCAGATCGTGAGAACAGGTGGACAACTTAGCGGGGCAAAAGCAGAAAAAATAATCATCAGCGGCAGCCAGTTAACCAGTAATGAAAATAGCCACATTCTGCTCAGTGACCAGTCTCAGAAAAGTCTGAGCGCTATCAATGTCATGAACGCAAGCACCACCATCGCGGCCAACAGCATGAATATTCAAAATTTCCGATCTACCCTGACCAGCCCGGCCAGTTTCACAGGGTTTCAACTTAACCAGAGTAATCGATTTATTCAAACCAGATAATACATCCGATAAACCATTAGACACACAGGAGTCACGAAACGGAGAGAGCCATGAAAAATTCAGCAAAAACAAAAAACGCGTTTATCTCCATAGCCATTGCCAGCTTGCTGCTACTGTCGATAGACAGTGCCGCTTTCGAGTCACTGAATGAACAGCAACTGGACTCTATTTACGCGGGCGGAGTCATCGAAAATAACGACAACATAGTCACCCGGATTCCATTCCATATTGTTAATAAGCATGCCACGGTCGATGGCGATGCGGTTGTTATTCCCGGCTCAAGCAACCAGACATCAGGCAGCCTGATGATTCAGGATGGTGCTCAGAGTCATCTTAATTCGATGATCAACATCAATGCGGTTAACTCCCCCGTTGAAGTACTATTAAACCTGAACATCAATATCAACTCTAAAATAGGCTCGATAGAACAAAACAACATTCGTCCAGATTTAAGGTGGTAAACGCACTCACATTAACCGCATCGGTAGTATTCGTATTAGCGATGCTTAACACCCCGGTAAACGCCGAGGTCAGACTCGGCATCCATACGCCCGGCGTCCTGCTCCACACCACGCTGACCAGCTATTCAGAACTCCATCAAAGCAAGCTGATACGCCAGGGCTGGGATAGCAGCTGTGGCGCTGCAGCGATGGCCATCATCATGACCTTCCACCACCTGAAACCCGTGTCAGAAGCTGCGGTCGCACTCACTCTGCTGAAGAACACCGACCCCGATCGGGTACGCCAACGCGGAGGTTTTTCGCTGCTTGATCTAAAGCGCTACGCCGAAGCCGTTGGCCTGCAGGGTAGTGGCCTGGGCGGAATGACCCTGAGCGACTTGAAGACCTTTGCATTACCTGCCATCCTGCCGATTCGTATCAGAGGGTTTGATCATTTCGTGGTTTATCGTCAACAGATTGGCAACCGTATCTTTATCGGCGATCCCGCTTTTGGAAACCTGACCGTTAAAGCCGAAGACTTTATGCAGATGTGGCAAAGCAAGATTGCGTTTTATGTACTTACCCCTGGCGAACAGGAGATTATCGCCAATACCAAGAAATCTGACTCGGTGAGTCCCATGTCACCCGAGCAGAGCGAACTGGCCATTCCCAACCTGCAGTACAGCAATCACTTGATTCAACGCCTACCCATCAACCCATTAACACGTCTCACTCAGAGAATCCGGCCCTGAAATGCGATACCTCCTTAAGCGCACGCCAGCCGTATTGATAGCGCTCAGTGTTGTGCTGATGACAGCGCTGCTGTTTAGCTCAAAACTATACGCTCAACAAACTGATCAGCCTGCACAAGCTGATAAAACGAACTCCGTCACAATATCCCTGGAAGATCTTAAAGACTACATAACGCAATTGCGCAACAGCATCGTTAGCCAAAACGAAAACACAAAAATACTAGTTGAGCGACTACAACAGCTTGAGCAACAGGTGCTCGAACTGAGCGAAAAAATCGACCACCCAGCGCCTGCCAGTCAACCGACCCAGAAGCAGGAGAAGCAAAACTTTGACCCCGAGCTGGAAAAAAGAATAGCCGCAGAACGCGTTGAAAATGCGCAGTTAATCGAGTCGGCCTTTGAACAAAGGCTGATTACCTCAGGGGGTCTATTAATGCCCGCAGGAAAGTTCAGTTATGAACCCGGCATTTCCTACTCTAACGCCTCGGTGGATAGAATTGTGATCGATGGTTTCAGCCTGTTACCGGTACTGGTCATTGGTGACATCGTTTCGGAGAAAGTGCGCCGGGAAACCATCACGATCACCAACTCTTTTCGTGCAGGACTGCCGCATGATTTTCAGCTCGAGCTACAGATCCCCTACGGCTATGAAAAACAGGGCATCACCAGCGGCGATAACGAACATGATTCGACCCATGCCTCCGGTCAGGGTGATATATCGATCTCACTCAGCCATCAACTGGTAAAATCCAGTCCACACTGGCCTGATACCCTGTTAAGTCTGGGCTGGAAAAGTGATACCGGACAGGATCCGTATCGGTTAACCGACAGCCAGGAACTGGCTCTCGGTACCGGCTTTACATCGACCATACTATCCCTCACCTCGGTGAATATATCCGACCCTCTGGCATTCCACTACGGACTGTCCTATACCACCACCGCCAGAGACCTGAAAAGTATCGGCTATATTAAACCCGGGGCCAGCCTGCGCCTGTTTGCGGGAACCAGCATGGCAATCAATCTCGACACTTCAATCAGCTATAGTTTTCAGTTAAGTTACAGCGACGAAACAGAGTTTAATGGCAGCGACATCTCCGGCTCTGATTACACCACCGCCACCCTGTCCTTTGGACTCTCAAGGATACTATCCAGCGAGACTTCTGTAGACTTTAATATCGGAATTGGGCTAACAGAAGATGCACCCGATTTTCAATTCACCGTATCCATGCCGATTCGTCTTAACTAACATTCCGATGGAATCGGCTACAGGGTCGTATTGCGTAATTGTGCCAGAGCATACTCAAGATCCTTGCGGGCATCATTTTCAACCGTACATTGGGTTAAAACGTATTCAGCGGTACGTATAACCTGCCGTCTACGTGGATATTTTGGCAGGGTTTCAAGCCCCAGATAACGATCCATCGTTTGAGTTCTCTCCCAGCCATCCTCATTGGTATATACCTTCCATAAACTTGACCTAAGCGCGAGTTCCGCCTTTCCTGTTTTAGTCACTTCTCTCCAGTAGTTAATCGCCAGCCTCATCACCTCTACAATCGCCAGCCTGAGATCAACATGTTCTCCCTGCGACGACAGGCTGTGATTGAGCTGAATAAGCGCACTATCCACATCATGAAACACATTCAATATCTCTGGGGTACAATCCTTTGCCGGAGCGATATCTTTAATCAACTCATCCTCCAGCTTATGCAGCCTGATTCTCTGCTGATTAAACGATTCAATTAGTGATAACGTGGCTGGCGTTTGTACGTCAGCATCGGCCTCAACCACAGAACTAACCACCGCCTGTGAGTCAGGAATATTCGATTTACAGCCGTTTTCACTAAATTCCTTCTGTGGCTTCTCAAACTTTTTATTTTTCAGCTCTCCGGATAGTTTTTCCACCAAAACCACAGCCCTGGTAAAGCGGGCCGATACCGCAAAAGATTGCAGCAGGATGAAAATAAAGACACCACTGGTCATTAAATAATGCGTGCTTATCAAATTCAAATCATGCAATACATCATTGACTCCAGACAGGGTCAGCACCAGCAAACCAGAAATCGTAAAAAACAGCCCCTGGTGCTGATTCAACGCTAATCTTGCTAAAATATAAAACAGGTAACCCGCCACCAATAAAGAAATAAAATGGAATACAGGAACCAGAGTGACCCCGATATTAAGCGGTAAAAATACGACTGAAGCGCAGAATAACCCGACCAGAAAATAATACCGCCTGACGGATAATTTTGCCCATTCTGCAGGAAAAAGAGAATGCAAAAACAGCACCAGTAGCGGCATTGAAACAAAATAGGAAAGTAATCCCGACTTATAAAGAAAGTGCCAGGATAGATCCGGCATTAAAAACCGTATGATCCAGCCCGAAGAAGATGAAACCGCAAGATTAATGAACCAGCATACACAATAGGCCGATAGATATAATGGTGCTAAATCATCCCTGCGCAACAGGTACAGAATTAAATGATACCCCCCCATCAAAGCAAGACCAAAAAGTAGTATCAGACTGTAAGCCCATTGCCGATTCTGCGCTGAACGAATCTGCTTCGCTGCACCGAACAGAATCGACTCAATCACGCCACCATCTCGATAATTATGATTGGAAACCTGTAGCACTATTTCTACTCGGTTTTGCTGGGGCGTAAACTCCACGATTTTGAGTGAAAGCTCAGGGGTTTCTGCTTCAGCATCTATCCCAACAACCCCACTCGTCGCCAGTAACTCTCCATTCACCCAAAGCCGGTAGGCCGACAGCAGTTTACTCAGGCGTAATGCTTTTAATTCGGCGCTTTCTGTAGAAATGATTAATCGGTAGGTGGCATAGCCCTGACTCGGCATGAATGAATGACCATCCGCATACTCATCCCAGGCTAGAGGAAGATAAATAAACTCCGTAGCGACATCCAGACGATGGCTGACAAAATCATCAGGAGTGTATAGCTCGTTCCAATAAAAGGCCCACTCACCATTCAGAGCAATACTTCCGTCCCTGGCAAAATTCCAACCGGAAACGTCCAGCTCACCCTGCACGGCTGAAGGTTGTCTACTTTCATACAGACATGCCGAAATGAATAGCAGGCAGGTAGTGATAATTATCCACCTGTAATATTGAACTCGCCACATCGGAAGACCATCCTGATTCTTAAGACCCATTAACCATTATTTATCTATGGTCTTTATAATTGTATGCCTTTTGAAAGCGGAGTAAAGCTTC